>JBKOUV010000017.1:0-15446 GCA_046723555.1 Actinomycetota bacterium
ACGATCCCGTGGGTTTCGGCCGGCGGCGACGATTCGATGGCCGATCGTCGGCCACCGGACGCGCCGCGTTCCAATAGCGGTTCAGTGCTCTGGAGAGCGAGGCCCGGTTCCTCTTCGACAGGTCGATTTCGCGCCAGTCCCCATTCCATCCGAGGCGTACGGTCTCCGCGCCCTCGGACCCGTCGAGGTCATCGACCAACACTTCCACGGTCACTTTCGCCATCGGCTGCCTTTCGATCAGAATTCGTGACGCTATCGGGAAGCGAAGCCATGGCGAGCACGCTAAGGCGTCTCCGTAACACCGACGCGCGTGCTCGCGATCGCGAGCGAGTGCATCGGGCCCGTCGGCAAAGGGAGGACGCCGGTCATAGCGCGCAACCGCGCATTATCCCCGCTTCTTACCGGACGCCGAACCGACACGGGTTCGCCGGATATGGGCGGGCTGTTGCCCAGTGACAGCCCGGGATTACCGGATGGTCGCGAACGCGATCGACCCTGCGATCCAGGACGGTCGGCCTCGCGACATATGCCTTCGATTTTCGGACACCCGGGCCGCGTTCGGTGCGTTCCGTTCGCCATGACAGGACGCCGAGGCCCTTGTCGCGGACGTCGAGCGTCGGGTTGTGTGCGGGCCTGTCGCCGTGTCGAGGGATGTTCTCGCACATTCTCAATTCGGCGCTATGGTGCCGTGGTGGAGAACATCGATTCGCTCGCGGCGATCCGTGTCCGACAGGTGGGGCAGCGTTACAACGGCAACTGCCGACGTCTGGTCGGGCTGCTCGCAGCGAGCGACGCGCCACTGACCATCCCGGAGATCCTGGAGCAGGCAAAGGATCTGGCGCAGAGTTCCGTCTACCGCAATCTGATGCTCTTGGAGCAGTCGGGCGTCGTGCAGAGAATCGTGACCAACGATGAACGGGCTCGTTTCGAGCTGGCCGAGGACCTCACCGAGCATCACCACCACCTGATCTGCTCGACGTGCGGGATCGTCCGCGATTTCACGGTCCCGCCCGGTGTGGAGCGTTCCGTGCACAGTGCATTGGCCAAGATCGCCGAGCAAAGTGGGTTCACGCTGGAGAACCATCGCCTCGACCTCGTCGGCGTCTGCCCGGCCTGCACGCAGTAACCCGACGACCTGCTCTACGCCGTCACCGCCCGACGGCGGGTCAAGGCACGCCGCACCGCACCCGAGGCGGCGAGGGTCGCGAGGAACACCGCGATGGCCAGGACGACGATGGTGGCACCCGATGGTGTGTCGGCGTGAAATGAGATGATCACGCCGGCGATGCCCACGACGACGCCGATCGCCATGCTCGCCAGCGCGGTCGTGCGGAAGCTGCGCGTGACGAGTTGCGCCGTGGCCACCGGGACGACCATCAGCGCGCTGACGAGCAACACGCCGATGACTCGCATGGCCACCACCACGGTGAGCGCGGTGAGGACCGCCAGGACCAGGTTGAGGGGTACGACGGGAAGACCTGTCGCGCGGGCGAACTCCTCGTCATTGCTGACGCTGAACAACGCCGAACCCAGAACGGAGGTGACGATCAACACCACGAGCGCCAACACCCCGAAGGTCACCAGGTCGCTCCAGGTGGTGGTCGAGATGCTGCCGAACAGGTAGGCGTTGAGGTTCCGCGCCCCCGACGGGGCCTGGCTGACCAGTACCACCCCGGCGGCGATGCCGCCATAGAAGAGCACGGCGAGCGCCAGGTCCCCACTGGTCTGGCCTCGTACGCGGATCAGTTCGAGCAGCACCGCGCCGGTCACGGCGGTGAGGAGCGCGAACCCGACCGGGGCCCGGTTCAGCACCAGGCCGAGCGCGACGCCGGTGACGGCCACATGACCGAGCCCGTCGCCGATCAGGGCGAGACGGCGCTGCACGAGGAAGATACCGACGGCAGGAGCGGCCAGTCCGACCAGCACCGCGGCGAGCAGTGCTCGACGCATGAAGTCGAACTGCAAGAACTCCACGGCCGCTCAGCTCAGCAACCGCATGCCGGGCGCCGGCGGGCGTCCAGGGTGTGGGTCCTCATCGGCGAGCCCGGCCAGATCGGCAGGCTCCAGAGGGCCGTCACGGAGGACCGCGCCCGCGTCCAACAGCACGATCCGGGTGATCAGCGGGGCCAACGGACCGAGCTCGTGGAGGACGACGACGATCGTGACTCCAGCCCCGACGAGGTGGCCGAGGATCGTCGCCAGTGCCAGTCGACTGTCGCGATCGACGCCCGAGAACGGCTCGTCGAGGAACAAGATGTCGGCTTGGCCGGCGAGCGCCCGGGCGACCAGTGCTCGGCGCTGCTGGCCGCCTGACAACGTGCTCACCGGCCGACATGCCACCGCGGTCAAGCCGACGGCGTCGATCGCTTCGGCCACGGCTCGACGGTCCGCCGCCGTCGAGAACCCGACGAGGCGGCGGCGGCCGAGGCGACCCGAGTGCACCAGCTCATTGACCGTGGCCGGGATCGGTCCGGCGGCATGCTCGCGCTGGGGTACGTAGCCGAGTCGGCCTCGATCACCGAAGTCGTCGGCGAGGACCCCCAACAGCTCAACCGTGCCATCGAGGCGTTCAGCGAGCCCGAGGATTCCTTTCACCAGCGTCGATTTGCCTGAGCCGTTGGCGCCCACCAGCGCCACCACCTCGCCCCGGTGGACCTCAAGGTCAGCTCCGACGACGACGCGGCCGCGATAGCCGAAGCGTCCAGCGACGACCCGGACGACGGGATCCATCACGGACAGGGCTGACCGGCGCGCAGGCTGGCCAGATTGGCGCGCATCATCGTGAAGTAGTCGGCGCCAGCCGATTCGTCCGACAGGCCCTCGATCGGATCGAGCACTGCGGTCGCCGCGCCGGTCTCGTCGGCGACCGTCTCGGCGATTGCCGGGCTGACCAACGTCTCGTAGTAGATCGTTCTCACGTAGTGGTCCCGGACGAACTCGGTGACCGCGGCCAGATCGGCCGGCGTGGGCTCCGCTTCGGGAGTCAACCCGGTGATGCCAACCTGGACCAGGCCGTAACGATCGGCCAGGTAACCGAAGGCGTTGTGGCTGGTCACCACGTCACGGTTCTCGCAGCTCTCGAGCCCGGCGCGCAACTCGTCGTCGAGCGACGCGAGGTCCGCACGCAGCGACGCGGCGTGGGCCGAGAATGACGCGGCGCCGTCGGGATCCGCCGCCGCGAGCCGCTCGGCGATCGCGTCGGCGACGTCGGCCAGACGGATCGGGTCCAGCCAGAAATGCGGATCGGTGGTCTCGTCCTGCGCCGCTGCGCCTTCCTCGATCGGGGTATAGGTCAGGCTCAGATCGGCGAACTGGCCCACCTCCAAGGCCCGATCGCCGGCCTCGGCCTTGACCGCCTCGTCGACCGCCGGCGAGAACCCAGCCAAATAGACGACAAGACCGGCGTCTGCGAGCCCGGCGATGTCGCCGGGGGTCAGCTCGAGATCGTGAGGTTCGGCGCCAGCAGGCGTCAGGTTCGTCACCCTGACACGACCACCCCCAATTCGATCGACCACGAACTCCAGTGGATAGAACGAGGCCACCACCCTGAGCTGCTCGCCAGCGGCCGCGTTGTCACCATTGGCGCCACCACCGCAGGCCGCACCGATCAGGCCAAGACACACCACGATCCCCGACATCAAGCCGCGAGAGCGCGCCATCAGTGCCACCATAACAGAGAACGGTTCTCAGACCTGTTCCCAATAGCCTGCGTGGGGACCAGAATCGACCTGTGACGGGAGTCACATGAGCCGGTTGCTGTACGCGTTCTGAAATTCACGCTTTGGCGCCGATAACAGACTGTGGGTCGTCTCCGCCGACTGGTCGTCGCCGTCTCGCTGTCGGCTGCGGCGTTGGCCCTGTCGGCGGTCGTGGCCCACGCCGCCGACTCCGGTGTCTATGTGGTGCAGAGCGGTGACTCACTGACCGGCATTGCCATCAAGTTGGGTGTCGAGCGTGCAGACCTGCTGCGCGTCAACCACCTCACCGTGACCAGTCTGATCGTGCCCGGTCAACGTCTGGTGATCCCCGGCGGGGCTTCCCCTGGGCCGTCGGGTAGCTCTGGCGCGTCGGGCTACATGGTCACTGCGGGTGACACGTTGAGCGGGATCGCCGCCCGCAATCACGTCTCGCTCGCCTCCCTGCTCGCCGTCAACCACATGACCGCCACCGCTCTGATCGTGCCCGGTCAACGTCTCGTGATCCCCGGCGGGGCTTCCCATGAATCGTCGGGCGGGTCCGGTGGGTCCGCTGGCTCCGGCTACACGGTCCAGCCGGGTGACTGGCTGACCGGCATCGCCGAGAAGTTGGGCGTCGAGCGTGCAGACCTGTTGCGCGTCAACCACCTCACCGTGACCAGTCTGATCGTGCCCGGTCAACGTCTCGTGATCCCGGGCGCTGCTCCCCATGAATCGTCGGGCGGGTCCGGTGCGTCCGCTGGCTCCGGGTACGCGGTCCAGCCGGGTGACTGGCTGAACGGCATCGCCGAGAAGCTGGGTGTCGAACGTGCAGACCTGTTGCGCGTCAACCACCTCACCGTGACCAGTCTGATCGTGCCCGGTCAACGTCTGGTGATCCCGGGCGCCGCTCCGCATGAATCGTCGCGCGGGTCCGGTGGGTCCGCTGGCTCCGGCTACACGGTCCAGCCGGGTGACTGGCTGAGCGGGATCGCCGCCCGCAGTCACGTCTCGCTCACCTCGCTGCTCGCCGTCAACCACCTGATCGCCACGAGCCTGATCGTGCCCGGTATGCGGTTGATCCTTCCCGCGGGAGCTGACGGACCGTCGGCCGCATCTGGCGGTCCGATCGACGTGGTGCTCCACTACGCGCTCGCTCAATTGGGTAAGCCATATCGTTTCTACACGGCCGGTCCGGCCAGTTTCGACTGCTCCGGGCTGACGATGGCCGCGTACGCCCGGGTCGGCATTGCGCTCATGCACTACAGCGCCTTTCAGGCGCACCAAGGCTCCGCCGTCGATTTCCTCGACGCACCGATCCGACCGGGCGACCTGGTGTTCATGGACACCGACAACGATGGCGTCATCAACCACGTCGGCATGGCGATCGACGCGGCCACGTGGATTCAAGCGCCAGGACCTGGCGACGTGGTCCGCCTCGGTGCAATTCCGCCCGAGAGCATGATCGCCGCCGTCCGCCGACTCGTCCCTGCCACCTGACAGCGCTGTCGTCTCACCCGGCGACGACGCCGACGGTTCGGGCGGGCCACGAGACTGGGCGCGTGTCTGGTAGCTCGGCGTGAGGGTGGATCCGGGCGCGAGCCGGCCCGGCGTGCCGCTCAACGACGTCCAGAAAGCGGGCGGTCGCGCCGTCGGAGGGGGCAAGGATGCCCGGTTCGTCAACGCCTGTTGTGCAGGCGACGCATCGCCCATCAGCGTCGAACTACACGGCGATGCGGTCACCGACCTCGCTGACGACACGGGGGATGACGGACCAGTCAACATTGACCGGGCCGCCACGACAGCCTCGCTGAGAACGACGACGGCATCGACACGGCCCCGGTTGTCGATCTCGTCGACCTCGACGAGATCGAGCCACCGTAAACTTGTGGAGCACCGTAGGGTTCCCCCGGCGGCATCAGAGGATGGGGCGGAGCGTGACGTCGCCTCCGTGGCGAGCGACCTCGTACAGGGTGACCTCGTTGCGGCCCTGCCGGTAGAGGTCGGCGACGTAGCCGGTGAAGGTCCACCCGCTGCTGGAGGGTTGGAAGTCGCCGATGACGCCGGCCAGCGTGCCGTTGATCGCGACCACCAGGTCCTGCGGCGCATCGTCGGATTCGGTCCGCCCGGTGACCGTGCCCGTGAGCACGAACGGCGCGGTGCCATCCGCCGTCGGGAGCCGCTCCAACCGGTCGGCCTGCTCGAGCGTCGCTTCTAGTTCGCTGGGCGGGCCCACAGTCAGCTCATCGACGTCCCGACCCACGAGGTCGCCGGCGGCGCCGACCGCGGCCAGGCCGATCCAATCGTCCCCGTGGAATTTCTCGGCCCGGGCGGCGGCGATCGCCAGCACCGCGCCGACGTCAGGACTCGTACGCGGCGCGGTATGGGCCCTGCTGCCGTCGTACAGGCTGTGCCCGTCGAAGTCCCAGTCGACCTCGGCGTCGAGCAGATCGGCGATCGACGGCAGCACGTCGATGGTCATCGCGGTGTCGTCGACGACCTCGCCCTCGACCTGGCCGGGGGCCTTGATGAACAGGGGCACCCGGTAGACCTCTTCGGCGTTGCGCTCGGTCACGGTGCGGCCGAGGTCGGGCGGGGTCAGGCTGTAGCCGTGGTCCGCGGTGACGACGAGCAGCGTGTCCTTCCACGAGTGCATGGCCCGCAGCCGTTCGACCAGATCGCCGATGGCGACGTCGACCGCACCGACCTGCATGCTGTGCAATTGGTAGGCGAGCCGGGAACTGAACTCCGTGGCCTGCGCGGCCGGATCGCTCGCGGCGGTTGGCGTGTAGGACAGGGCGACACCTGAGCGCGACAGCGTCCAGGGCCGGTGGGGCAAGGACACGTGGACCATGTGCACGCTCGGTTCGGCCGTGATCGCGCCGAGGCTCTCGGCGAGGATGCGGGCCTGTCCGCGGACGCTCTTCTCCTCTGCTCCCAGTGCTCGCCACTTCGCGTACAGCGCGTCGGTCAGCTCGTCGCCGGTGGGGGGACGGTCGTCCGTGGTGTCGGTGTCGGAGCCGTAGGCGCCCCATGACCGATCGATCGCCGGTAATCCGTCGCGCAGCTCCTCGGGCAGGATCCGGTGGCCGTAAACGATCGAGGCGTCTTCGAGCGCCTGGCGCAGCGGCTGGTGGGGTTGAGCGACGCAGATGTCCGCCGGGCACAGATCCGTGACCGCCTCATAGCGGTGCACTGGGACGTCGCGACCGAGCAGGGTGAACAGGTTCTCCGGATGGTCCCGGTAGGTCGGCAGGTCCTGGCCGTTCGTCACCTTTCCGGTGAGCAAGGCGGGGACGGCCTGGGGTGTGTGGGGGTGGGGACTTGACGCGTTGCGGAACCACGTGCTGACCGCCGCCAGCTCGGCGAAGCCGGGATAGCGGTCGGCGTTGATCGTGCCGTCGCCGCGCATGATCGTGGCGGCGGGCAGCTCGTCGAGCACGACGACGATCACCGGAGCATGCATGGGCGGCACGTCCACGTCCCCGACGTCGGGGGAGCCGTCCCCGGCGACCAGCTCTGCCGTCGGGCTGAGGAAGAGGAACGATCCGACGAACACGAGGTTGACGACGGCGAGGTAGGAGGCGAGCAGCGTGCCGCCGCGGGTCTTGACGACAAACACTGTGAGGGCCGCACCGACGGCAACCGAGACTGCCAGCATCACAACCGCATGGTCGATGCCGAGCCATCGCAGCACGGCGAGCGCCAAGGTGGTCGCGAGCAGCGCGACGACGGCCGCATAGAACACCGTCCCCACCGGCCGGCCGAGAATCGTGGCGACGGCCACGACGGCGATCCCGATCAACGCAGGGACGAACGCGACGACGAGCGCGAACCACACGATCTGCTCAGCGTTGTACCGCCCGGCGACGAAGAACTCAGGATTACGCCCGAAAAGGTCCAGGAGCGGCTGGGTCACGGCCAGCCCGCTCAACCCCAGAATCACCAACGACCGGCTGCGGACTATGCGCGCCACATCCATCACCGGCACAGATGAGAGCCTAAGACCGAATGGGCTTCCCCCCGAATCGTGGAGGGCTGCTGATTGCTGATTGAGCCTGTCATCGGCCCGGTGTCTGGTGCCACTCGATCTCGTTGCGGCCGTCTGGGGCGATCCTGGAGGCCGGTATTCACGCCGCCTCCTCCGCGGTGTCGGGTTCGACCGCCCGGGCGGTGAGGATCGCTTCGAACTCGACCGGCGAGTTCATCTCGCAGGAGCTGTGCCGGCGGATCCGGTTGTAGCGGTCGATGTACCCGGCCACCGCCACCCTCGCCTGGGCCTTGGTGGCGAAGCAGTGCTTGCGGAGCAGTTCGAACTCGAGGGTCGAGTGGAAGCTCTCCGACGCGGCGTTGTCAAAGCATGATCCGACCCGCCCCATCGACTGGTGCACGCCGAGCCGCCCGCAGGCGGTCTCGAACAAGTCGGCGGTGTATTCGCTGCCCCGATCGGAATGGAAAATCACCCCGGCGACGTCACCGCCTCTGACCGCCGCGGCCATCTGCAGCGCGGCCACGGCGACGTGGGCGTCGTGATGCTCAGACAGGGCGAAGCCGGGGATCCGCCGCGACGCCAGGTCCTCCACGTGGGCCAAGTAGAGCTTGCCTTCATCGGTGGGGACCTCGGTGAGGTCGCCACACCACTTCACATTGATCGCCGGGGCGGTGAAGTCCCGTTTGACCAGGTCCGGTGCCGGTGCAGCAGCCTTGTCCGGACGAGTCAGGCAGCGGAACCGGCGTCTCGTCGCCCGGCCCACCAGTCCCTGGCGGGCCATCGACGCCTCGACGCTCTTCTTCGACACCCGCCAACCGTCGGCACGCAGATCGGCGCGTACCCGGGGTGAGCCGTAGTCACCGTCGGACCCGTGGAAAGACTTCTTCACCGCCGCGTCGAGACGGATCTGGCGCTGCCGGCGGGATGTCGGGGGACGGTTCCGCCACTTGTAGAACCACGACTCGGAGACCTCCAGAGCCCGGCAGCTGACCGCGTGGGGTACACCGTGTTCGGTCCTTTGGGCGGCGACGAACGACGCCACGCTCACCGCGTCGCCTCCTTGACCCACAGGACCACGGATCGCTTGAGCACATCACGCTCCATCCGCAACTCGGCGACCTCCCGCTCGAGCTGGCGCACGTAGCCCGGATCGACCCGGGTCCCCGACTCGTCGCCTCGCGTCGCTCGGTCCTTCTTCACCCAGTTTCCCAAGGTGCCGGCGCCGATGCCGAGCTCCCGGGCCACCTCAACGATGGGCTTGCCGGTCTCCCGAACGATCGTCACCGCCCCCTCACGGAACTCAGAGTCGTACTTCCTCCGCTCTGGCATGGCGTCTCCTCATAGACGATGCCTCCACGAAAAGGGGGGATGCCCAGAACCCGCCGAGGTACCCGGTGTCGGTCGCGGCGGACGGCCTGCGACCGGCGTCGGTCTCGGCGATCACACGGCTTGGTGTGGGTGGGTGAGAATGTCGTGATGCTGGATCAGCGCGCCGAGCAGACCGCTTCGGCGGTGCGGCCGTGGTCGGTGGCGTTGTGGCTGTACATCGGCATCGCGGTCGTCTATCACCGGTCGTGGGAGGGGGTGTTCAGCAATCCCGCCGTTCAGAACTGGGCGACGATTCTGGTGTCGCTGACCCTGCAGGCGGCGCCGTTTCTGGTGCTCGGTGTGCTCGTGAGCGCCGCCGTGTCGACGCTGATCCCGGCGTCGTGGATCGAACGGGCGTTGCCCCGGTCGGACTTGTTGGCGGTCCCGGCGGCTGGTGTCGCGGGGGCGGTTCTTCCGGGCTGCGAGTGCAGCGCGGCCCCGGTTGCCGCCCGAATGGTGTCACGCGGCGTGCGCCCGGCGGTCGCGTTCACGTTTCTGCTAGCCGCGCCGGCGATCAACCCGGTGGTCCTGGTGTCGACGGCGGTGGCGTTTCCAGGCAAGCCTCAGATGGTGGTCGCCCGCGGCGTCGCCTCATTCACGGCGGCAGTCACGGTCGGGTTCATCTGGCGGCGGTTGACGAGAAACGACGATCGGCTGCGACTCCGGCTGTCCGAACATCGACACGACCAGGGGTTCACCGCGGTTGCGACCCATGACTTCGTGCAAGCCGGGGGCTTTCTGGTGATCGGTGCCGCGCTCGTGGCCACCTTGCAGACGGCGGTGCCGGCGCAGACGGTCACCAATCTCGGCGGCCATGGACTGCTCGCGATCGTTGCCCTGGCCGTGCTGGCGGTGGTGTTGTCGATCTGTTCAGAGGCCGATGCGTTCGTGGCCGCCGGGCTCACCGGGTTCCCGCTCTCGGCCCGACTGGTGTTCCTGGTGGTCGGCCCGATGGTGGATCTCAAGCTGGTCGCGTTGCAGACCGGGGTGTTCGGGCGGCGTTTCTCGAGCGTGTTCGCGCCGCTGACGTTTGTCACCGCCGTGTCCGTCGGCGCGGTGATCGGGACCGTGTTGTTGTGAATCGTCGAGACGCCGCCGCGATCGTCGCCCTCGTGGGTGTGATGGCGCTGTGGTCGAGCATCAACGGGTCGGTGTTGGACTTCCTACGACCGAGCATGCGGGTGTGGGTTGCGGTGGCGGGGGCGGCGCTGGTCGCGGTTGCGAGCCGCGAGCTGTGGCTGTCACGCCGTAATCCGCCGGGTTCGGCGCACGGTTCGTCCCGCGTCGGCTGGCTGATCGCCATTCCGATCTGCGTCGCCGTCACCGCCGGCGCGGGGTCGCTGGGGGTGTACGCGGTCGACCGCAACGCCACATTCGCCAACCTGCCCAACGGTCCCACCCGCTTCAACCTCGAGCAGTACGTCCGCTCGGCGTCCTTCGGCGGACAACCGGTCGCCCTGACCCTGGTCGACCTGACCTATGCCGCCGCATCACCAGAACACAGACCGGTCCTGGAAGGCCGGTCGCTGAAAGTCGTCGGGTTCATCGACGATGGCGACGACGGCGCCGTTCGCCTCACCCGCTTCGTGATCAGCTGCTGCGCCGCCGATGCACAAGTCGTCCAAATCGAACTGCGCGCTGACGACGCCCTTCCCGATGAAGGCACCTGGATCAGCGTCGTCGGCACGCTCGACGCGGTCGAACTCGACCAGGCTGGCGATGCCAAACCCCCGGTTCTCGCGGTCAGCAACTACACCGAAATCGACGAGCCGGACGAACCGTACGAGGTGCCCGTCACCCGAATCCACTGACCTCCCACGGCCAACTGGACGGGCGCTGGCAGGGCGGGCGGCATCCGACGAGGTCGGTCGCTCACGCCTGACGGGTGTCGGCCGGGTCGGCATGGCGCTCGGGTAAGTGATCGCACGCGCTGGACGTCTGGTGGCCGACGCCGGCCGGGAATCCTGTATCCGCCCGTAGCGCCCGACCGATGAGAACGGCGCATTGTCGTGGGAACCGCGTGCGAGGTTCTCAACGTGCGCGCGCTGCGTGGTCGCCGCGTTCGGAGTGCGTGGTGCCCGAGCGGGACCCGGTGACGGGCGTGTCACGCCAGGATGTCGTACGGGCCGGGTCGGTGGTGTCCGCGAACGGGCCTGGTCACGCGACACGATGGGCGGCGTGGATGTGGATGGTCGGGGCGAGTCCCATGTGCATGGCCATGACGCCGGGTCCTTCGGGGCGGTCGATGTGGACACGGCCCGTTGGGTGTGGGTGGCGGTGGCGGTGTGCGCGGCGGCGACGTTGATCGGGCTGGTGGTGTTGTGGCCGGACCGGTCCGACCGAGACACGGTGGTCGATCCGGCGTTGGTCGCTGGTGAACCGGTCAAGGCGGCTGTGTTGGCCGCTGCTATCGGGCCGTGTTCGTACGATGCGACGGTCGATTGCCGCCGATATCGCTTGCAGATCACCTCGGGCGAGGACGCCGGGACCCGGTTTCGGTGGGAGCAAGACATTGACAGTCCGCTGCGTGCCGGCGACCGGATTCTGGTCACCGCTTCCAGGACCGGCGACCAGACCACCTATTCGTTCTGGGATTATCAACGGTCGACCCCGATGTGGATCCTGGTCGGGCTGTTCGCCGCGGCGGTGGTCGGGTTGGGCCGGTGGCGGGGCGTCGGCGCGCTGGCCGGACTGGCGGCCAGCCTGGGGGTGCTGTTGTTGTGGGCGTTGCCGTCCCTGCTCGACGGCAACGACCCGGTGGCGGTGGCGCTGGTCGCCGCCTCAGTGGTCGCGTTCATCGCCTTGTACCTGGCCCACGGGGTCAACGTCGCCACCTCGGTGGCCCTGCTGTCGACGTTCGCCGCGTTGGCGATCACCGGGCTGTTGGCCTGGGCGTTTGTCACCGCCGCCCATTTCACCGGGCTCACCGAGGACGCCACGTTCTTCCTCAACACGCTCGGCGTGCCAATCGACGCCCGCGGCATTCTGCTCGCCGGCATCGTGATCGGATCCCTCGGCGTGCTCGACGACGTCACCGTCACCCAGGTCTCAGCGGTCGGCCAGCTGCGCCACGCCCGACCGCGAGCGTCATGGCGGGCGTTGTACCGCTCGGCGCTGTCGATCGGCCGGGATCACATCTCCTCGACGGTGAATACCCTGTTCCTGGCCTACGCCGGCGCCGCCCTCCCCCTGCTGTTGCTGTTCACCGAGGCCCGCCAGAGCGTCGGTTCGGTCGCCACCCGCGAGATCGTCGCCACCGAGATCGTGCGGGCCCTGGTCGGCTCCATCGGTCTGGTGTCGGCGGTCCCGATCTCCACCGCCCTCGCCGCCAGAGTGCTCACCCCACGCACCAGCCCAACCCATCCCTCCACCGTGCGGGTGTGGTTCGACGGCCTCCGCGCGCACTTGCGGCCCCCGGCCGACTGAGTCGAACTCGTCGTGACCAGGCCGACATGATGGACGGGGATCCTTATGCGCGGACGGCCCCGTACTACGACCTGCCGGCCGGCTGGATGTGGGAATCGCTCACCGCAGCGGTCGCCTACGTGGTGGGAAGCCGTGGATCCGACGGCGGGGCCGGTGATCGACCTGGGTGCCGGCGCGGGCCGTTCCACGGTAGTGATCGCCGACACGGTGACCCATCCGCGACCGCATCGGCGCCAGCGTCCAAGCACCGCTCGACCAGCTCCCGACACACACCGGGCACCAGTTGCAAGACGGCCGCTGAGCGTGAGCCTGCCACCCAGGCCCGACCCTAGGGGGCTGGCCCTCGATCGGAGCGGCGGCCCGGCGGATGACCGTCTGCATCAACAAACCGAGGGCCGGGCCCGCCGAACCGTACGCCACAGCCGTCGTCCAAAAGCACGGCGGACATTCTCGCGACCCGTCCCTCCCTGGGTCGGGCCACCAAGATCGGGCTCTCGACCACGCCTCGGCTCGGCACACGACCGCCGCTCCACGGGGGCGACGAGCCCCAATCGGCAGGTTTCCCCCGCTGGCGACGACCCGCTGGGGGCGATCGATGTGAGCAGCGTGCCAGCACGCGTGTGTCGGGATGGCCGAACCCCCCGGCGTGATGCCTAACGGTTTGTTCGCCAGCGCGTTCGGCGACGAATTCGTCGCGAATGATCTTCCGCCGGGGGCCGGCGACAGGCGACCACGTGCGGAGGTGGGGCGACGGGACCGGGCGTCGGCCGGCGTGGGCGTCGTGGAAACCCCGCGGGTTCGGTGTCGGCCGGTACGGCTGGGGTCGTCACTCGGCGCGGCCAGGGTTATCGACGTCGCCGCCGTCGGATCGTTTCTGCCCGATGACCGGGCCGCCGTGACAGGATGTCCGAGACCCACTTCTGGCCGGCGGCAAGGTTCGGGACCGCGTCGACGCCGTCGATCGCGAAACACCGCGACGCCTAGGCAAAACTGCCTCCCTCGACGGCGTATGCCCGCCCCTCACCTGCTGATGGCCAAAGACAGGGTACGTCGGCAGCGTCCGCGGCCGAGCCTTGCCGGGTCATGGCGCAGGCGGCCACGATCCTTGCGGCCGGTGCAATATCGACGGCGGTGAACTCGGCCGTCACCTGGGGTTCATCTGGCTGTCCTACGGTGAGGGAATGCGCCGTGTGCTCAGCCTGGTCGTGTTCGCCGCCGTTGTCATCCCCGCCGCCGTTCTCACCCGAGTGGCCGCCGCCGACTCCGTCCAAGCCCATGGTCGTGGCGGTGAGCCGGTCCGCTTCGCCACGTTCAACGCCAGCTTGAACCGCAACGCGCCCGGCGTGCTCACCGCCGACTTACAGCACGCCCTGGACAGCGATCCGACCAACGACAGCGCCCAGCTGCGAGCCGTGCTCGACATCGTGGCGATCAACGACCCCGACGTGCTGCTGATCAACGAGTTCGACACGGGAACCGACGGCGATCCGGCGACGGTGGCAATGTTCGCCGAACTGGCCGGATACCCGTACTTCTTCACCGCACCGTCGAATACGGGCATCCCGTCGGGCTTCGACCTCAACAACAACGGTGTGATCGGCGGTGGCGACGACGCGCTCGGCTTCGGGGCGTTCCCCGGCCAGTTCGGGATGGCGGTGTTCTCCAAGTTTCCGATCGACGTCGACGCTGCTCGCACGTTCCAGCATTTCTTGTGGAAGGACATGCCCGGCGCCCGGCTCCCGACCGACCCAGCGACCGGGGAGTCGTGGTACTCGCCCGAGGAGCTTGCGGTTTTTCCGCTTTCATCGAAGAGCCATTGGGACGTCCCCATCGAGATCGGCCGGTCCATCGTGCACTTCCTCGTCAGTCATCCGACACCACCAGTGTTCGACGGCCCCGAGGACCGCAACGGCACCCGCAACTTCGACGAGATCGGCTTGTGGGCCGACTACCTGAAACCGGGGCGCCGTTCCCGCTACATCTACGACGACCACGGCACCACCGGGGGGCTGCGGGCCGGCGCCCGGTTCGTGATTGCCGGCGATCAGAACTCCGACCCGCTCGACGGTGACTCGATTCCCGGTGCCGTCCAGCAACTGCTCGACCACCCGCGGGTCAATGACCGCAGCACCCCATCCAGTGCCGGCGCAGTCGAGGCCTCCGCACTGCAGGGCGGCGCCAACCTCACTCATCGCAGCGATCCCCAGTTCGACACCGCCGACTTCGCCGACACGGCGCCCGGCAACCTGCGGGCGGACTATGTGCTGCCATCGAAGCAATTACGCATCCTCGGTAGCGCCGTTTTCTGGCCCCGGCTCGGGGAACCGGGCTCGAACCTGACGGGTGTGTTCCCGTTCCCGTCGTCTGACCACCGCCTGGTCTGGGTCGACGTCCGCATCTGAGCGAGAACGGCCCACGCGGTCGTGCCGCTCCGCGACGTCGAGGAAGCGGCGAGTCGCGCTACTGGACGGGCATAGAAGCTCCGACGTGGCCCCGAGTCCTTCGACCCGCACGCCACGGACGTTGTCACCGCGTTCATCGCCGGCTCGTCACGCCGACACCGGGACCTTCGGCACTTCAGTGTGTGACTGCGTGCCGGACTGGCGTGCGACTCGAGGTTGGACGATGGGACCGACCGAACGGCCTTCACAGCACGGCATCGATGACTCGCGATCCCTCGCCCTGTACAGGTTGATCGTGTCTTCGATGTCCACGAGCCCCGGGACGCGATCCCTCCCCCTCGTCGCCGCCCGCCGGACGGCTGACAGAGGGCCGCTGCGACCGCCTCAGCCGAACCAGTCCATAATGCGCGCCCAATAGTCCGTGCCGAGGGAGCCTCAACGGTGCGCGACTTCGGCCCAAGCGCGCGCTCGCCGTCAACGCGACCGCTCGTCAGGCCGCCAGCGAAGAGTGCGATGCGCCGCTGAACGTTCGGTGCGGCGGCTCTGTCAACGGCCAGCAGGATCTGCCCGTGGGCGGCCAGTAGG
>JBKOUV010000258.1:0-16274 GCA_046723555.1 Actinomycetota bacterium
AGAGCCAGACCTTCGGCATGGAGATGGACCTCGTCGAGGGGATGCGCTTCGACAAGGGCTACATCTCGCCGTACTTCGTCACCGACACGGAGCGGATGGAGGCGGTGCTCGACGACGCGTACATCCTGCTCGTGGCGTCGAAGATCTCCTCGGTGCGCGATCTCGTGCCGGTGCTCGAGAAGGTGATGCAGGGCGGCCGTCCGCTCGTGATCATCGCCGAGGACGTCGAGGGCGAGGCGCTCGCGACGCTGGTCGTCAACAAGATCCGCGGCACGTTCAAGTCCTCCGCCGTCAAGGCCCCGGGCTTCGGCGAGCGGCGCAAGGCGATGCTCCAGGACATGGCGATCCTCTCCGGTGGTCAGGTCATCAGCGAGGAGGTTGGCCTCAAGCTGGAGAACGTCACCCTCGACCTGCTCGGCTCGGCGAAGAAGGTCATCGTCACCAAGGACGAGACGACGATCGTCGAGGGCGGCGGCTCCGAGGACGACATCAAGGGCCGGATCAATCAGATCAAGGCCGAGATCGAGAACACCGACTCGGACTACGACCGGGAGAAGTTGCAGGAGCGGCTGGCGAAGCTGTCCGGCGGCGTGGCCGTGCTCAAGGTCGGCGCGGCGACCGAGGTCGAGCTGAAGGAGAAGAAGCACCGCATCGAGGACGCCGTGTCGACGACGAAGGCGGCCATCGAAGAGGGTGTCGTGCCCGGCGGCGGCGTCTCGCTGCTCCGCTCGCAGCCGGCCGTGCAGAAGGCCGCTGACTCGTTGTCCGGCGACGAGGCGACCGGCGCCCGGATCGTCGGCAAGTCGCTGGAAGGCCCGATCAAGCAGATCGCCGAGAACGCCGGCCTCGAGGGCGGCGTCGTCGTCCAGCGGGTTCGTGACCTCAGCGGTGCCGAGGGACTCAATGCCGCCACCGGCGACTACGAGGACCTCGTCAAGATCGGCGTCATCGACGCCGCCAAGGTGACCCGGTCGGCGCTGCAGAACGCGGCATCGATCGCGGCCCTCTTCCTCACGACCGAGGCGGTCATCGCCGACAAGCCGGAGAAGGAAGCCCCCGCCATGCCTGGTGGCGGCGGCGACATGGACTTCTGAGTCCTCCAAACCCCCAACCCACGGCGCGGCCCGGGCGATCCGCCCGGGCCTCGTCGCGTGGGCCGTGCGGTCGTGGAGATGCTGCGTCAGGGGCAGCTGATCGTGCCCGTGCCCGTGGACGTCCACGCGCACCGGTCGATGACCTTGCCGGCGGCGTTGCGCAGCGTGGCCGTGTCGCCGCCGTTGTTCCACACGTAGTTGGACTGTCGCCAGTACACGTGGCGAGCAGTGTTGGTGCCGGTCCCGGTGTGCAGGCGGACGGTCCGACCCGGGCGCAGCCTCATCGCCGGGAACGTGAACGTCCGACCCGAGGCATCCCGGACCGTGAAGCCCTCGAGCTGGACCTTCCGGCCACTGACGTTCTTGACGACCACGAACTCGGCGTTGAGCGACGCGTTGCTCCCGTCGTCGGTGCCTGGGCTGTCGTACTGGATCACCCCGAACTGGACCGCCGGCGCGGCGGAAGCGGTCGCCGGCAGGGCGAGTGAGCCGACGCCGAGGAGCCCAGCGGCGACGAGACGGAACCTGGACATGCAGCCTCCTTTCGAAGCGGGCTGCGGACGGTACGAGCGCACCGCCGGTCACGCCGTCGTTCGGGCTTCTGTCCGTCGGGATCGGCCCCCGGCCGCAAGTGCCGACGGACGGAACGGCGACCGCTACCCGGTCGGACCGAACGTCGCCGTCGTGCCGTCCAGGTCGACGCTGTCGCTGCCGTCGAGCGATACGAGGAGGGGAGGTCGCTCCGGGACCCGGAAGATCGACACGATCGCGTCGGAGTCTGAGACGTCGAGGTCCTTGACGTAGCCGCGGGGCACATCGGCGACCCGTTCCGGTTGCCCGACTTGCGGTTCGAGGGCGACCGTCATGAGCGCGCCGTCCTCGACCCAGGCGACGGTCTGGCCGTCGCGTGTCACGGTGAAACCGTTCGGGCAATCGGTGCAGTCGGAGTAGGACTCCTCCAGTCCGACATCGGCCGCGGTCGGAAGCGCGACGCCGGCCGCGGGCGAGTCGGGCACGGCGACGATCTTGATCCAATGGTTCGCCTCACCCGAGGCCTGCCCGACGATGAGCCCGCTCGTCGCCAGGTGTAGCCGATCGGTGCCGAACTCCCAGCCGCCGATCGCACGCGCGACCCTGGTCCCCTGCTCCGTGTCCAGGTCGACGACGAAGAGGTTCTCGTTCGGCTGCTGCGGCACGACCGGTCCCTGCACGCTGTAGAGGAGGAGCCGGTGGCCATCGACTACCTCGATGTCGTGGAGCACGATCCCGCCCTCCCAGACCGAGGCTCCGAACAGCGGGCTCGTCGTCCCATCGGCGGCGAGGACGAGCGGGATGGTGTAGCCGTCGGTCCAGCCCTGGCCGTCGCCGTTGCCGCTGCGGCGCTGGACGATGATCCGTCCGTCGCCGGCGTCGAGGGCGATCGCCATCGGCTCGCTCGTCAGCGTCCGGGTCTCGCCACCCCGGTGCTCGACGACGCCCTCGGGCCCGGCCGTGAGCACCGCGTCACTGACGACGGGCGTCGTCGGGACCGATGTCGGGCGAGCAGTAGGAGCAGGAGTGGGGGCGACCGTCGGCAGCGTGCCCGGCGTCGTCACCTTGTCGTCGGCGTCGCCGACGAGGAGCAGCGCGGTGACCAGCAAAGCGGCGGCCAGGATCGCCGCACCCGCGCCGAGCCACCAGCCGCGGTGGTTGGTGTCAGGCTTCGGTTCGGACCCGGCGAGGACGGACGGGTCGAGCTCCGGCGCACGCGGCGCGTCGGCGACGGCGCGGGCGACGAGCTCACGGATCCGGGTGTCGAGGCTTCCGTTCCCGCGGGTGTCAGACATCGAGGATCCTCCGGAGGTGGTCCCGGGCCCGCGCCAGTTGCTTGCGCACGGAGCCCTCGCTGACGGCGAACAGAGTGGCGATCTGCGCCGGCGATTGATCCTCCCAATAGGTCAGGTAGATCACGGCGCGCTGCTGCCGGCTGAGCGTGGCGAGGGCGCGGTGGGCGTCGAACGTCGACTCCGGCGCGGCAACCGGCGCCGACGTCCCCAGGGCGACGACCGTCTCCCGCTTCCGGCGTCGATCCGTCGAGCGCCGGTGGGACAGGCTGCGGGTGAGCACCGCCCGGTACAGGTAGGCCCGCCGGTTCTCGACGGTCCGCCATTGCGGGGCGCGGAACGCCGCCAGCACGGCGTCGGTGACGACGTCGGGGGCGTCGTCGGGTCCGACGAGCACCGTGGCGTACCGGATCAGCTCCGTCGCGTGGCGGCGGTACGTGTCGACGTCGTCGGGAACGCCGGTCGCACTCATCACACCCCTGCGACGCCGCCGGCGCCGCAGACGGGTGACGCCGGTTCGCTATTCGATGACGTCGTCGAGTTTGTCCCGGGCGGTGCGCAGGATCTGGCTGTCGAACAACGTGTCCTCGAGCGATGCCGGATCGGTGAGCAGCCACACGAAGACGCCGAGGACGGCGCCGACCAGCGGGAAGATGATGAAGACCCACACCTGCCCGAGGGCGCTCGGCGAGGTGTCGGCGAAGATCGCGGTGGCGATGCTGCGGGCCGGATTGACACTCGTGTTGTCGACGGGGATCGTCACGAGGTGGATGAGCGTGAGGGTGAATCCGGCGACGAGCCCACCGAACCCAGGGGCGAATCGCCGGGTCGTCGTCGCCAGCACGACGTAGACCAGCAGGGCGGTGAACACGATCTCGACGATGATCGCCGCCCCCAGCCCGCTGAACCCATCACGATCGAACCCGTTGGAGGCAAAGTTGCCGCGCTCGAAGCCATCTCGGCCGCTGGCGATGCCGTAGATGATGGCGGCACCGAAGATGCCCCCGAGGAGCTGGGCGACCCAGTAGTAGACCGACTCCCGGAGCGTCAGCTTCCGCGTGAGCAGGAGCCCGAGCGTCACCGCCGGGTTGATGTTGCACCCGGTGGTCGGTCCGACCACGTACGCCATGACCAACAGGGAGAGGCCGAAGGCAAGCGCGATGCCGAAGATCCCGATCACCTCGCCGGCTAGAATCGCCGAGCCGGGGCCGCCCAGCACCAACACGGCGGTGCCGACGAACTCGCAGGCGAAGATCCGCCCGTAGTCGGTGACGGCGGTCGTCTCGACGGCCTCCACCGGCAGCACAGGAATGGGCACGATCGGCACTTCGGCCGCGGACGATGATGCGGTCGAGCCGCCGGGAGGAGGGGGTGGCGCCGGCGCCGTCGAGTCCGCCGGATCGCCCGGGCTTGGAGGGTCAAGTGGCTCCATGACGCGGAACAGTAATGAAGCCCAACAGGCGGGTCGGCGATGGCGGCGGGGATCGGACAGGCCCGGATGCCCTCGGTAGCGTGACCAGGGTGACCGAGTCCCGTCGTGCCGAGGCGAGACCGAGGAAGCGGACCGAGCGGCTGATCGTCACCCGCACCACGCCGAGCGGCCGGCGGCGCCGCCCGGACGAGCTCATCGTCGAGGAGCCGATGACGATCCAGTTGGACGGCGTCGTGGTGTCGACCACGATGCGCACGCCCGGCCACGACTTCGAGCTCGCCGCCGGCTTCTGCTTCACCGAGGGGCTGCTCGCCGGCGTACCCGTGACCGGCGTGCGCTACTGCGGCAACGGCGCGGCCGCGGCGAGCGCGTTCAACGAGGTGACGGTCGAGACCGGCGGGCGGGCTCCGGCGCCGACGCCCCGGATGGGCACGGTGTCGTCGAGCTGCGGCTGGTGTGGCCGCGACCAGATCGAGGCGTTGGTCGAGCGGCTCACGCCGCTGCCCGAGTCGACCCCGATCAGTCCGGACGTGCTGGCCGGCGTTCCCGATCGCGTGCTCCGCGGCCAGGGCCTGTTCTCGAGCACCGGGGCCGTGCACGCGGCGGCCGCGTTCGCCCCCGACGGCGACGTGATCCTGACCAGGGAGGACGTCGGTCGTCACAACGCCGTGGACAAGGTGATCGGCGCGCTGCTCCTGTCAGGCGAGCTGCCGGCGAGCGGGAAGGGACTGTTCGTGTCCGGCCGGGCGTCGGTGGAGATGGTGCAAAAGGCGTGGTCGGCCGGGTTCGGCTCGCTGGTCGCGGTGAGTGCGCCCACCGCGCTCGCCGTGCACGCCGCCCGCCGAGCCGGGCTCACGCTCGTCGGGTTCGTCCGCGGCGATTCGTTCAATCAGTACGCGCCGTAGCGCCCCCAAACGCGGGCGGGACGCCCGTGTCGAGGGGGCGGGGCCGCTCCGGTCCTCTCCTGAGCGTTTTCCACCCCCTCGACGGCCGGCAGCCGCCCGAGGTCGAGCGGCCGAACCGGTGAGCGCACGAGCCTAGGCCGCGTATGCGGCGTTCCCCCACCCCCGTCGCACTCATAGCCTGGAACCCATGCTCACCGAGAAGGGCCTGGGCGTCCTCCACCTGTTCGGCAAGCCCGGCGCCACCGTGGACCGCGAGGCCGTCAGCGCGGCGATCAAGGCCGTGGAGGCGGACGGTGGTCAGGCCGTGACGGCGGCGATGCTCGGGCACAAGTGCGATCTCGCCGTGATGGCGCTGCACCGCGATTGGGTTGTGCTCCGGCGGTTGCAGACCGCGCTGCAAGCGGCGGGTCTGGACGTCGTCGACAGCTACGTCAGCGTCACCGAGGTGAGCGAGTACGCCAAGGGCATGCCCGAGGAGCTGCTGCGGGAGCGGCTCCATCCCGTGCTCCCGCCTCAGGGCAAACCGGTGTTCTGCTTCTACCCGATGACCAAGCGGCGGGAGGCCCATGCCAACTGGTACGCGACGCCGTACGAGCGGCGCGACGAGATGATGCGGGAGCACGGCAAGACGGGCCGCACGTTCGCCGGCAAGGTCGTCCAGCTAATCACCGGTTCCACCGGACTCGACGACTTCGAGTGGGGGGTCACGCTGTTCGCCCTCACGCCCGAGGTCGTCAAGGACGTGGTCTACACGATGCGGTTCGACCAGGGCTCGGCGCTCTACGGCGAGTTCGGGCGGTTCTACGTCGGCTACGTCGCGCCGATCGACGACGTTCTCGACACGATCCTCCGCTGACCGCCCCTCACGGGGACAGCATCCGCCCCGTCGACACGTCGCGGCCGTTCTCGTCGAACTCGAACACGTCGAACCGGGCCCGCTCCGGGTCGCCCTGACTGCCGAGCTGCACCCCGAGGCCGGGACCCTCGTAGTCGATGTTTCGCGCGTCGCGCAGCAATCCGACGCACGACTCGAAGTCGCGGCACGGCTGACCCTCCGAGCTCGCATCGGTCATCCGGGCCGCGATCTGGGTCGGGTCGTCGGTCCCCGCCTGGACGGCCGCCAGCGCGATCAGGTTGACGCAGTCGTAGGCGTTGGTGGCGAACGGGCCCGGCGGCTCGGCCTCGAACTGCGGCAGGGCCAGGGGGGAGACGCCCTGGATGCGCTCGCGGATCGCGTTCGGCAGCTGTTGGACCAGCTGGGGAGACGGTGGCCGCCGTACCGCGTCGTTGACGATGATGTCCGGGGGATCGACGTCCGGGAATCGTCCCGTCGTCTCCCCGATGGCGCTCAACATCCGCAGCGCATGCTCGCCGTCGCCGAGTACGACCACGACCTCGGCGTCTTGGTCGGCGAGCTCGGTGGCCTCGTCGACCAGGCTCTCGTCGTCGCCGGCGAAGGGGATGTCGGCGACGACGTCGAGCGCCCGCGCGCTCAGCGCGTCCACGACGGCTTCGTCCAGGGGATGGCCGTAGCGATCGTCGAGGAACACGACCGCGGCGCGCGATCGCCCGGTCTGCTGGGCGAGTTGGGCGATCGCGTCGGCTTGCAGCGAATCGCTCGGTGCCGTGCGGAAGAAGAGGTCTGAAGACGGGAACTCATCCAGGGCGAGCGACGTGGCGGTCGGCGAGCAGGTCAACACGCCGGCCGACATCAGATCGTCGAGGGTCGCCAGGGCGTTGGTCGACGACGCCGGTCCGACAACCGCGTCGACGCCGTCGGCGATCAGGCTGTCGATGGCCTCGGCAGCCGAGGAGGGATCGGACCCCTCGTCGGCGGGAACCACCCGCACCGCCTTTTCGAGGATCCCGCCGGTGCGGTTGATCTCTTCGACGGCGCGCGTCGCGGCGTCGGTCATGCCCTGTCCGATGCTCGCCCCTTCTCCGGTCATCGGCAGCAGCAGCCCGATCGTGAGCGCACCGTCGTCCAGCCGCGCCGGTTCGGTCGTGGGTGTCGTGGTCGCGGGATTGGAGCTCGTCGGCCCCGAGGCGTCGTCGTCGGTGCAGGCGAGCGGAGACGCGAGCAGCAGGGCAAGGGCGGGCCCGGCGAGTCGCAGTCGGCGCCCGGGCATCGGCCCACCATAGAGGTCAGGGACGTCGTAGCCTTCGCGGATGCCGTTGGTGACCACGCGGCGGGACGAACTGATCGCCGACTGGACGATCGGCGGACGGGACCTCTACACGGCACTGGCATCGGCAACCGACGACGTGCTCCGCGGCCTGTTCGTCGAGGCGGAGGCCAACGCGCCCGGTCGCCGCAAAGGCCGCGTCGCCCTGGTGGCTGTCGGCGGCTACGGGCGCAACGAGCTGGCCCCGTACAGCGACATCGACGTCGTGTTGGTGCACGACGGCCGCCCGTCCGGGATCGACGAGCTCGCCGCGGCGCTCTGGTACCCGCTGTGGGACGCCGGGCTGCAGCTCGGTCACGCCGTGCGCTCGCTGGACGACCAGCTGCGGCGGGCGGACGAGGACCTCGACGCGGCGACGGCGCTGCTCGGCGCCCGCCCCGTCGCCGGGGACGCGGAGCTCGGGCGGCGGGTCGTCGTCGAGGGTCGGAAGCGCTGGCAGCGCAACGGCCGCCGTTGGCTCGACGCCCTGCGGGCGCGGGTGATCGAACGCCGCGAGCAGGCCGGCGACGTGGCGTTTCTCCTCGAGCCCGACCTGAAGTACGGCCACGGGGGCCTGCGCGACGTCCAGACCCTCCGGTGGGCGGCCGACGCGAGCGCGGGTGACGCGGTTCGCCTCCGGGTGCCCGGCGACGACAACGCCCTGCTCGACCGCTGCTACGACACCCTCGTCGCGGCCCGGGTCGCCTTGCATCGCGTGCAGCGGCGGTCCGGCGATGTGCTCCACCTCGAGGACCAGGACGCCGTCGCCGCCGCGCTCGGGCTGGCATCGGCCGACGAGTTGATGGCCGGCATCGCCGCCTCGGCCCGGACCGTCGTGTGGATCGCCGACGGCGCGTGGCGGCGGGTCTCGCGGCAGCCGGGGGGTCACGAGGAACCCGCCGGCGGCGGGCTCGTCGTTGTCGACCGCCAGGTCGAGCTCACCCCCGCCGCCGACCCGCACCACGATCCCACGGTGGTCCTCCGGGCGGCGCGCGTCGCCGCCCAGCGGGGCGTGCCACTCGGCCGGTCGTCGCTCGACCGGCTCGCCGTCGAGATCGATCCGGCGGCGTGGCGTGACCGTTGGCCCGACGGTGCGGTGGGCGAGTTGGTGGAGCTGCTGCGCCAGGGCCATCGGGCGATCGACGTGCTCGAGACCCTCGACCAGCGCGGCCTGCTCGTGCGGCTGCTCCCCGAGTGGGCGCCGGTGCGGAGCCGGCCCCAGCGCAACGCCTACCACCGCTTCACCGTCGATCGGCACCTGTGGGAGGCGGCCGCCAACGCGGCGGCGCTGGCCGATCGGGTCGCCCGCCCGGACCTGCTCGTGCTCGGAGCGCTGTTCCACGACCTCGGCAAGGGGTCGGCCGGCGACCACACCGCGGCCGGGATGGACCTGGTCCGGGCGATCGGGCCGCGGCTCGGACTCGACGACCACGACGTGACCACGCTCGTCCGGCTCGTCCAGCACCACTTGCTCCTGCCCGACGTCGCCGTGCGCCGGGACCTCGCGGACCCGGCGACGACCCGTTACGTCGCCGACGCGGTCGGTGACGTCGAGACGCTGGCGCTGCTCCACGCGCTCACCGAGGCCGATTCGCTGGCGACCGGGCCGTCGGCGTGGGGGACGTGGAAGGAGCAGCTCGTGGCGGAGCTGGTCGCCCGGACCCGCCACGTGCTCGACGGTGGCGACGTGACACCCCGCACCTGGCGGCGCTTTCCCGACGACGGGACGATGGCGACGATGGCGGCGGGCAAGCTCGACGTCCGGATCGAGGACGACGATGACGTCGCGGGTGGGGGCACGCAGCGGATCACCGTGGTCTGCGACGACCGGCCCGGAGCGTTCGCCCACATCGCCGGCGTGCTGTCGCTCCGCGGGCTCGACGTGCTCACGGCGTGGGCGTATTCCGGCGAGCTCGGCGGACCGGCGATGGCCGCCTCGCAGTATCGGGTGGTGCCGCCGCCGGCCGGGGTCTCGTGGGAACCGCTGGTCGAGGACCTGCGCCGAGCGCTTGCCGGCGAGCTGGCGATCGAGGCCCGCCTGGCCGAGCGGGCGCGGACGTACCGGCGGCGTAAGCCGACGCAGGCCAGCCCGCCCGGGCCGACGATGGTGACGTTCCACGACGACGCGTCGAGCGACGCGACCGTGATCGAGGTGCGGGCCGCCGACCACATCGGCGTGCTCCACCGGATCGCCAACGCCCTCGCCCAGCTCGGCCTCGACATCCGCCACGCGACGGTGCAGACGTTGGGCGACGAGGTCGTCGACACGTTCTACGTGCGCACGCTGGCCGGGCGGCTGGTGACCGACGAGTTCCACCGCGGCGAGATCCAACGCGCCGTCGTTCACGCGGTGGGGTGAGCGAAACTGGGCGGGGATCGTCCCATCCGTGGATCTGGGCGGGAATCGTCGCGACAGGTGAGACGAATCCCGCCCAGGTGTCGGTGCGCCCGGCCCCGCAGTGGGCTGACGGGGCGCAACCTCTAAGTTGACCGGCGTGGAGGAGCCGGCGCGGTCAGGCGAGGGCGACGACGACGGTCGCCGCTTCACCCGCGACCTCGTCCGGTGGAGCGAGACGCTCGCCGCGATCGCGCGCACCGGCCTCGGCTTCAGCGACAACCTGTACGAACGGGAGCGCTTCACTGAGGTGCTGAACGTCGCCGCCGACATCAAGGCCGCCGCCAACGAGTCCCTCGAGGACCTCGAGATCAGCCGCGAACAGGACCACTTCGTGCAAGAGTGGCTGGAGTCGGTGGGGGTCGGCGTCCCCGGTTACGTGACGCCGAAGGTGGCGATCGGCGCGATCGTCGGCAACGACGAGGGTGAGCTGCTGCTGGTCCAGCGGGCCGACTCCGGGATCTGGCTGTACCCGACCGGGTGGGCCGACGTCGGCTACTCGCCGGCCGAGGTGGCCGTGAAGGAGGTCCGCGAGGAGACGGGCGTGGACTGCGTCCCCGAGCGGGTGCTGGCGGTGATCGACGGCCAGCGGATGGGCTTCTCCCGCTTCGGGATGTACATGCTCGTGTTCCTCTGCCGCGCCGTTGGCGGCGAGCTCGAGCGGCATCCACTCGAGTGCCGGGACGTCGGCTGGTTCGGACCCGACGACCTTCCGGCCACCACGGCCGGCGCCGGGTGGTGGGCGCCGATGGCGTTCGCCGCGATCAACGGCGAGGACTTCCCGACCCGCTTCGACGAGGTCCGCTCGCCCATCTGGCGAGACTGACCGAGCCCGCCCCTACTGGTCGCGGTCGCGCAGGTACTTCTCGACCTCGGCCACCAGGTCGCCGGGGTCGAGGCCGCCGTCCCCGCCGTCCGCGTCATCGTCGTCGAGCATCGTCTCCAGCCGAGCGACGTAGTCCATGAGGTCCTCGTCCTGGGCGATCAGGGCGGCGACGCGAGCGTCGTACTCGGCGGCCGAGCCCGCCAGCGCGTCGCTCGGCGGCGGCGTTCCGATCATCCCGCATGCCCGCTCGAGCAGCGCCAGCGCCGCCTTCGGCGACGGCACCTGGGCGGCGTAGCCGGGGACGGCAGCCCACAGCGATGTGGCGGACAGACCGGACTTCGTCAGGGCGTCGAGCAGCACGCCGACGATGCCCGTCGGCCCCTCGTAGCGCGACCGTTGCAGCTCGAAGCGGTCGATCAGATCGGGGTCGCTGGCGGTGCCGATGACCTGCACGGCCCGGGTGTGCGGCACGTCGGCCAGCAGGGCGCCAAGGCTGATCGTCATCGGGGCGGCGAAGTGGCCCGCAACGTCGACCAGCTGCTCACAGAACAGCCGCCACCGCAGCGAGGGCTCCGGCCCGAGCACCAACAGGACGTCACCGCCGGGCACCGACGCCGACCAGATCCCGACCTTCGGCCACACGATCGTCCGCCGGCCGTCGTTGAGCCGGACGTGGGGCCGGATCGTGGCGAAGTCGGTGAACGGCTCGGGGTCGATCTCGGCGACGGCGGTGGCCTGCCACTGCTCGATCATCGTGCGTACGGCCGTGGACGCGGCGTCCCCAGCATCGTTCCAGCCGGTGAACGCATACACGATCGTCGGGTTGCGCAGCGGAACGGGTGCGTCGGCCAGCCAGCGCACGTGCTCCATCACGCGTCAACCTATCGTTCGGGCTCGCTCGGCGTACACGACGCCGGCGCGCGCCTGGACGCGGCGTCAGAGCTGCGGCGGGGGGTAGTAGTTGGCGCCGCCCCCGATGGCGACGACGTCGTCGAGCCAGTTGCCGGCATAGACGTCGTTCGGGCCCTGGATCAGGTCGTTCTCGGTCGCGTCCGCGGGTGTCGTCACGAGCGTCCACGCTTGCCGCTTGTACGTCCAGTTACCGGGGTCGAGTTGGTGCGCCCGGCGCCACCACGGAACCGCGGCTTCATCGCCCACGGTGGCCCGCAGGTAGCGGCCGAGCTCGAAGCACGCCGCCGCTTCCGCCTCGTCGGCGCCGCGGGGGCGCGACCGGGCGATCACCTCGTCCGGGCTCAGGGCGAACGGCGAGGCGGCGCCGTTGTGCGCCCAGTCGACGATCGCGGCCCGGTAGGCCGCGGAGTCGTCGCGGATCGCCTTGACCTCGGTGAGCATCCGGGTCATCCGCTCGTCCAGACCGTCGGGGATCTCGAGGTCGCGCAACGGGCTGCGCACGACCGCGGCCGACTCGGCGTTGCGCACGATCATCCCGGACTCGTCGATCCACGCCGCCATCGGGATGTTGATGAACCCGAACAGCTCACCCGTGACGTGGTGGGTGTCGATCAGACTCGGATGGGTCGGCGCGGCGGCGTCGATCCACGGGTGGGCGTGGGCGGGTTCGATGTCGAGGGCCACGGTGACGACAGTGAGGCCGTCGTTCTCCAACTCGGCGTGCAACGCCTGCCACCCGGGCAGGCTCGCCCGACAGCCTCAATAGCTCGCCCAGGCGACGAGCACGACCTTGCGCCCGTGCAGCGACGAGAGCCGGAACGGGTCACCGTTGCGGTCGATCAATTCCGGATCGGGCGCGACGGCCGAGCTGAGCGTGTGCCCGGTGGTCGAGCCGGGGCCCACGGCGGTGACGCCGTGGTCGTCGTCATGGACCACGGGCATCCCGAGGCGCGACGCGGCGTCGGCGACATCGACCGTGCCGTCGGCCCGCAGGGAGCCGGGCGCCGGCACGCACACCTCGCCACGGCACAGCCCCTCCGGCTTGGGATCCCAGCCCGTCGCCGCGCCGAACTCGTCGGCGGACACGCTGTCGAGTCGATCGTCGGTGATGATCATGACTCGCCGTCCCGGGCCGCGGCGATCCGGGCCAGGTCGTGGGGTCCGGATGCCGGGTAGCCGTTGGCAGCCCGGATCGCTTCGCCCCACGGGGCGAGGCGGTCGCACAGTTCGGTGACGTCGTCGCCGAGCGCTCCGAGGGTCGGTCGCATCTGGTCGTCGGTGTGGACCTCGATGTCCTCGCGTAGGGCCCGCCCGGCCGCGGTGAACGCACCGTCGGCGATCAATCCCCTGGCCTCCAGCCGCTCGGTGGCGGCGTCGAACTGCTCGTCCGTCCACGCCCGCGTGCGGCTGTACGTGCGCAGCGGGAGACCCCAATAGAGCTCGGTCAACAACCCGATCTCGGTGGCGTCGAGCCCGACCGACACCCACGCCGTGATGTGGCTGTCGCCGCGGAACTCACGCAGCATGTCGCCGCGCCGCCACATCGCCGCCACCGGATCGTCCGGCACGCCGAGGGCGCGCAGGCCGGCGTACAGCGCACGACCTTCGGGGCGCAGCGGCTCGACGGCGCGAGCGAGCAGCTCGTTGACTCGGTCGAGCCCGTCGGGCTCGTCGCCGAGCACCCGCCGCAGCTGGTCGACGGCACCATCGGTGCGCGCCTCGTTGATCGTGGTGGCGTCGGTCCGGGACCAGCCCAACTCGACCAGGGGCGCGACGACGTCGGGGTTGAACACGCCGAACGCCGCGGCGACGACGTCGCCGCGCACCTGGCCGAGGATGCTGCCCCGGCTGGTGAAGTAGGCCGGACCGTCGGGCATCGCCACCCCGTTGACTTCGCGAGCGCTGTCGTCGAAGCCGAGGTTGACGTAGTTCTTGTGGCACTCCGGTGCGAAGTAGACCTGACCCACCACGGGTTCGAGCACGGCGCCGAGCCGGCGGGCGGGATGCGTTGCGGCCGTCATGGACCGCACGCTAGGCAATGACCGTGAGCGAGCCCGAGCCCGAGCCCAAGATCGAGACTGAGATCGAGATCGAGATCGCCGAGGCCGTGACCGACGAGCTGGTCGCCGCGTTCGCTCGGCTGATCCCCCAGCTGTCGTCGTCGTCGCCTCCCCCGGGCGCGGACGACCTCAATGCGATCGTCGCCGACCCGTACTCCACCCTGTACCTCGCCCGTATCGACGGGCAGATCGTCGGCAGCTTGACGCTGGCGATGTACCAGATCCCGACCGGCTTGAAGGCGTGGATCGAGGACGTGGTCGTCGACGAGTCCGCCCGGGGGCGGGGGATCGGCGAGGCGCTGAGCGCGGCGGCGCGCGACGAGGCCGGCCGTCGCGGGGCCAAGGACGTCAGCCTGACGAGCCGCCCCTTCCGCGAGTCGGCCAACCGGCTGTACCAACGGCTCGGCTTCGAGCCCTACGAGACCAACGTGTACCGCTACAAGTTCCGCCGGTCGGAGTGAGTCATCGCCTGACCGATGAGTTCCCCGCGCGTGCGACGTTGAACCTCTGACCGCCACGAACAACCAAGGAGGCTCGCGTGGATTACAAGCTCGAACTCGTCCTCGTCCCGGTGACGGACGTCGACCGCGCCAAGGCGTTCTACTCCGAACAGATGGGCTTCAACGTCGACGTCGATCATCGCGCCGGTGACGAGTTCCGCGTCGTACAGCTGACGCCGCCCGGCTCGGCGTGCTCGATCAGCGTCGGGGTCGGGATCACCGAGGCCACGCCGGGATCGGTGAGGGGCTTGCACCTCGTCGTCGCCGACATCGAAGCCGCCCGGGCCGAGCTGGTCGGGCGCGGGGTCGACGTCGCCGAGATCTTCCACTTCGGGCCGGAAGGCCGGGCGTCGGGACCCGACCCGGCGCGGAGCAAGTACAACTCGTTCGCCGACCTTCGTGATCCCGACGGCAACGTTTGGGTCCTCCAGGAGGCTTGATGGTCGTCGCCGCCGAGGACTTCGAGCGGCGGGCCGAGCGGCACCGGCGCGAGCTCCACGTCCACTGCTACCGGATGCTGGCCTCGTTCCACGAGGCCGAGGACGGCGTGCAGGAGACGTACCTCCGGGCGTGGCGGAGCCGGGAGCGGTTCGCGGGTGACGCCGAGTTCCGGGCCTGGTTGTACCGGATCGCGACCAACGTGTGCCTCGACGCCCTCCGCCGGCGCGGCCGACGGGTCGGCGAGCTGCGTTCGTTCGCCGAGGTCCCGTGGTTGCAGCCGTATCCCGACCGGCTGCTCGATGACATCGCCCCGACCGACGACGAGCCGGACGCGGTCGTCGTCGCCCGCGAGACGATCGAGCGGGCGTTCCTGGCCGCGCTCCAGGTCCTGCCGCCGCGGCAGCGGGCGGCGCTGCTCCTGCGCGACGTGCTCGGGTGGCCGGCCTCCGAGACGGCGTCGCTGCTGGACACCAGCGTCGCCGCCGCCAATAGTGCGCTGCAGCGGGCGCGGGCGACGATGCAGGAACACCTCCCATCGCATCGTCTCGAGTGGTCGGCGGTCGAGCCGAGCGCCGAGGAGCGGGCGCTGCTCGACCAGTTCATCGACGCCCACGAGCGGTGCGACGCGGCCGCCGCCGTCGCCATCGCGTCGCAGGATCTCCGGATCACGATGCCGCCCTATCCCGTCTGCTTCGAGGGGCGCGACGTCATCGCCCGATCGCTCGCGACGGCGTTCGGCCCAGAGCGCGACGGGGATTGGCGGTTGGTGACGACGATGGCCAACCGGATGCCGACCGCGGCGAGCTACCTCAAGCGTGATGGCGACACTGAGTTCCGCGCCTTCAAGTTCGACGTCCTGCGCATCGAGGACGGGCTCGTCGCCGAGATCACCACGTTCGGCGCCGAGCTGTTCCCTTCGTTCCTGCTGTCCGCCACGCTCGATTTCTCGTGAACAAGAGGTGGTTCGATCTGGGCGGGAATCGTCGCAGCATCCGAGACGATTCCCGCCCAGATCGACCAGTGGCACGATTCCCGCCCAGTTCGCGCCGCCCGCACCCGATCGCGTCGGGCCGGCTGCCGTCGTCCTCTTCTCGGGCCCTTGCCATCCGAAACCGCGGAAAGGGAGCTGCCGTCAGGGCATCGACGTGAAGCCGTACGACCGCTGGACCTCGAACTGGTAGATCAGCCGGCGCTCCTCGACCATGATGTCCCGGAAGCGGTCCTCGTCGTACTCGCCGCCGAACCAGCTGAGCGGGCCCGCGGGGCGGCCCTGCAGCTCCCTGAACAGGCGGACGTTGAGGTCGGCGGCCGCGGGCCCGTCGAGAAGCTCGACGGTGGTTTCGAGGGTCAAGAAGAGGAACCCCGGGTCGAAGGCGAACAGCGTGCAGCGGGGGTCGCGCCTCAGGCGACTCGTGCGGATCCTCGCCTCCGTGCCGCTGCTCCAAAGGTTTCCGTCGACGAGGCCCAGGCCGATGCGCACCGCCTTCGGGAAGCCGTCGGCGCCGACGGTGATCATCGCGGCCGAACGGTGCTGACGGAGGAACTTGAGCTCGTCGTCGGAGAGCGGCATGTCCCGAGGGTAGGGCTCAGCCCTCGGCGGCACGCTCCAGATCCTCGGCGGCCTGGCGGACCTGCCAGTCGCGGTCTTGCAGCGCCCGTTCGAGCGCCGCCCGCACCCGATCGCGTCGGGCCGGCTGCCGTCGTCCTCTTCTCGGGCCCTT
>JBKOUV010000070.1:0-9685 GCA_046723555.1 Actinomycetota bacterium
CTGCGGGCCCGATCGGGCTACACGCTCGCCGCGTGGCGGCACCTCGGACGGACCGAGATCCGGCCCGGCATCAGCGTCGGCGTCGACGCGCTCGACGCCCTGCTCACGTCGCTCCGCACGGCCGCCGTCGCCACCGTCGTCGCCGTCGTCATCGGCGGGCTCGCCGCCCTCGCCATCGTCGCCTGGCACCGGGGTGGCCGGGTGCTCGACACCGGGTTGATGCTGCCCATCGCCACGTCCGCCGTCACGATCGGGTTCGGGATCCTGATCACGTTCGACCGGCCGCCGGTCGATTGGCGGGCGTCGTGGTGGATCGTGCCGATCGGTCACGCGCTCGTCGCCGTGCCGTTCGTCGTGCGCACGACGTTGCCGGTACTGCGCGGGATCGATCCCCACCTGCACGAGGCGGCGGCGACGCTCGGCGCGTCGCCCGAACGGGCATGGCGAGAGATCACGCTCCCCCACCTCCGGCGGCCGCTGGTCGTCGCCGCCGGTCTCGCCGCCGCGATCTCGCTCGGTGAGTTCGGCGCGACGAGCTTCCTCACCCGCAGCGGCAGCGAGACGATGCCGATCGCGATCGAGCGACTGCTCGGCCGTACCGGCGCCACGCTCCAGGCCCAGGGCTACGTGCTGGCGACGATCCTCGCCGTCGTCACCATCGCGATCGTGCTCCTCCTCGACGTCGGCGGCGAGGTGCGCCGCCGGACCCCGCCCGCGGGCCGTGCTCGAAGTTCGTGACGTCACCGTCCAGTTCGACGGCACCGTCGTCCTCGGTGGCGTCTCTCTCGCCGTCGGCGACGGTGAGGTCGTCGCCCTGCTCGGGCCGTCCGGCAGCGGCAAGAGCACCCTCCTGCGCGTGATCGCCGGCCTGGCCGTGCCGTCGTCCGGCTCGGTGTGGCTCGACGGCCGGGACCTCACCGGCGTCCCGACGCACCGCCGCGGGATCGGGATGGTGTTCCAGGACGAGCAGCTGTTCCCGCACCGCTCGGTTGCGGGCAACGTCGGGTTCGGGCTGAAGATGCAGGGGCTGCCGACGGCCGACCGCGACCGGCGCGTCGAGGAGATGCTCGAACTCGTCGGGCTCCCCGGGTTCGGCCACCGTCAGGTCACCGATCTCAGCGGTGGTGAGGCGAAGCGGGTCGCCCTCGCCCGGTCGCTGGCGCCATCGCCGGGCGCGCTACTGCTCGACGAGCCGCTCACCGGCCTCGACCGCGAGCTGCACGACCGCCTCGCCGCCGAGGTCGCCCGGATCCTCCGCCGCGCCGCCACGACCGCGCTGGTCGTCACCCACGATCGAGACGAGGCGGTGATACTGGCCGATCGAGTGGTGACGATGGACGATCTGCGCCGCGATCGGTACTCGATCGTCGAGCTGACGCCGACCGAGACGCATCCCCTCCGGGCGGCCGTGCTGCGCAATGACACGCCGAGCCGGGAGCTCCGTCTCGACGGCGACGACGAGCCGACGACGGTGCACCTCGGCGTGCGCGATGGCGCGGGCCGGTTGATCGCGATCTCGACGTGGCTCCGCCGTCCGCCACCGGGCTCCGAGCGCGATGGCGTGCAGCTGCGGGCGATGGCCACCGCGCCTGACGTGCGCGGTCAGGGCGCCGGCGATCTGCTCCTCGACGCCGGGATCACACGGGCCCGGGCGGCCCAGCCGGACGTGGTCCTGTGGGCGCGAGCTCGCGACACCGCGCTGGGCTTCTACCGCCGGCACGGCTTCGAGGTCGTCGAGCCGGGCTTCGTCGACGAGACAACGGCGATTCCGCACCACGTGATCCTCCTGCCGCCCCGCTGAATGGGCTTCCCTTTCCGGCTCCTCACGACACCCAGGGCCGGTGAGGAGGTAGCGCATGTCAACGGATCCGACGGCCGCGCAGTACCGGCGGCGGGCACTGGAGCTGCGCCGGCTCGCCGCCGAGTTGGAGGAGTCCCCGGTGCTTCGCCTCCACGACGGCGCGGGAACCGAGACGTGGGCGAGTCCGGGCGCCGACGCCTGCCGGACGATGCTCGCCGACGACCAGGCCCGGCTCCTCCACGCGGCCGCCGAGCTGCACGAGCAGGCGTGGTGGTACGAGCAGCAGGCCGATGCCCTCGACGCCATCGCCGCGGCCCGGCTGGCGATGGGCCGATGACGTGTCGCACATCGGCTACGACCGGGCACGGTTGGCGACGCTGCGGGTACGGGCGATCACTGCGATCGAGTCGTTGCGCGCCGTCGCCAGCGACGATCCGGCCGCGTGGGACGCCGTGCTGGCGGCGCGAGTGGCCCGCGAACATCTCGAGCGGAACTGGCTGCCGATGATCGACCGCATCATCGCCAGCGAGGCGATGGTCACGTGGCACCGATGCGACCTCCGTGGTGCGATCGCCGGGGCCGACGACGCCCGGGCGATGGTCGTGTTGCTGCGGCTGGCTGGAGCGTTGGGTCCGGCGGCCCGGCAGGCGTTCTTCACCGACCTCGGCGGTGAAGGCACCGCCCGGCTGTTCATCGAACTCGGCGTGAACGACTTCGGCGAAGACGTCGAGGCCAACCGCATGTTCGCGCGGGTCGCCCGTGACGAGCTGTCGGCGACGACCCGCGGCCCGGGCTTGCCTCCCGGGTTCGCCGCCGAACTCGTGGCGGAGTTCGTCGAGGCGCCGCTGGAGATCGGTCGAGACCCCACCGCGACGTTCCGATTCCTCCTCGGCGACGTCCACTACGGCCGTGACTTCCTCGTCGCAACGGCGGAGGCGGCTCTCCGGTACGAGATCGCGAGCGCCGGCGAGCGGTCCTTCGGCGACCCCTACTGGCCCTCGGGAACGGGATCGACGCTCGCCGCGGGACTGGCCGACGACGCCGACCCGATCGAGCTGCTCATGGAGGATCTGGGCGGCGATGCCGTCGCCTGGCGGATGCTGCTCGCCGAACCGACGGTGGCCCGCTACCTGCTCGCCGAGCGGCGATTCGACCCTGATGGCCTCACCCGCCTGGCCGCCGGAGCCGAGCTGGCGGCGGCCGGGCCGGATGTCGGCCCCGACTCGCCTGCGGCGCTGCTCCACGACGCCGCGTTCGTGGCGTCGGCGTTCGTCAATCACTTCGCGACCCGGGGCGACCTGCTCAACGCGCCACCGGAGGTCTCCGCCGCCGCGGCCCGCACGCTCGGACGTCACCTGTTCGCCGTGCACAAGGACGTGTTGAACCCGGAGCCGCTCGATCAGCCGGCCACCCTCCGGCGTGGCCTCGACGCGTTCGGTCCCGACTTCGCAGTGGAGGTGCCGGTGTTCGACGAGGACGCGCTCGCTGCCGTCACCGACCTCGCCGTCCACACGGACGAGGGCCTGGCGACACTGCGCACCGCGCTCAACGACTACGAGCAGGGTTTCGCCGCCGCGGCCGCGACGGCATCTACCCGGGCCGACGTCGCCGACCCCGACCAATTCCTCGAGCAGGCCATCGGCCAGCTCGGCCGGCTCGAGGGCTACCTCCTCCAGCACGCCGGCCATCTCGCCGAGCGCGAGGGTCACCGGCGCGACGAGGTGGTCAGCCGATGGATCGACGGCGCCCTCGGTACCGTCAGCCTCGGCGTCGGGAAGTTGGGCATCCCCGTGCCGGGCCCGTTGGTGCGGCCGGCCGAAGTGAAGGAGCGCTGGGCGACCCACGAGGACGCCGCCGAGAAGCAGTTCTCCGACTACGCAGCCGAGTGGGCCGAGAGCCTCCGGTACACGTGGTTCCGCGAGCTCCACGCCGCGGGCGTGATCGCGCCGGACCTGCCGGCCGTGGTGCTGACCGCCGACGGGCGGCTCCGTCCGTGGCAGGAGCTCGACGGCGTGCAGCGGCGCATCGTCGACGACCTCATGGCCGAGAACACGTGGCGGGGCTCGGTGGACGTCGACTGGTTCCTCCTGTCCGACGCCGTCAAGACGGCCCAACAGGACCTGTACGCGGACTGGGATGGATGACGATCAGAGCAGCTGGGTGATGGGAACGCCGGCGAGCCGCCGACTTTCCCGCGCCAGGTGGGCTTGATCGGCGTAGCCGCTCACCGCGGCCACGTCGACCAGCCGGCCACCGGCGCGGGCGAGCCGCAGGGCGCGCTGGAAACGCAGCACCTGCTGCAGCGTCTTCGGCCCATAGCCGAACGCGGTCAGGCACCGCCGGAGGAGCTGGCGTTCCGACAGACCGAGCTCGTCGGCGATCCGGGCGACGACGCCGGGTCCGCTCGAGCGCTCGAGCGTCCTGGCGATGAAGCTCGCCGAGTGATCCGGCGGATCCGTGATCCGCTGCCGCGCCGCCGCGGCGAGCGTCGACCCGGGATCGTCCGAGGATGCCGCCCGCTCGGCCAGCTCGATCGCCGCCGGCCCCCACAGCTCGCTGAGCGGCACCCGTTGATCACGGAGCTCGTCCAGCGGCACGCCCAGCACCGTCGCCGCGACGCCGGGCGCGAACCGGAGTCCGGCCATCCGCGAGCCCGGCGTCAGCTCAGTGAACTGCGCTTGGCTGTCGGGCCCGGCGACGAGGGTCGTGACGGCGGAGCCATCGTGCAACCACATGATGTCGGCGCTGCCGTCGGGCAGGACTCGCACGGTGGCCGGCGTCTCGTCCGGAACCTCGCGGATCCACAGGTTGGCGACGTGGTCAACGAGTCCCGCAGGCGGGCGACGCTCCCGGTAGGCGCTCGGATCTTCGATCGCCACAGGTCGAGCATGGCCCGGCGGTCGAGCCGCGGTATCGCCTCGTGACGAATGACCACGGACCGTTCGGCGGTTACGACGAGGGGCTCCCTGGGCACGCCACGAGGCGTGACGGCCACCGACTGGTTCCTGTCGCCCGCCGAGCGAGGGAACGCGGCGACGAAGCTCGACCGACGCCGCGGCGACGAACTCGCCTACACCGAGGGCAACGACGTCCGCGTCCTGGTGCACGGTGCCGAGTACTTCGCCCGGCTGCTCGAGGAGCTCAACCGGCTGAATCGCGGCGCCTGGCTCCACTTCACCGATTGGCGCGGTGATCCCGACCAGCGCCTGGACGGGCCGGGCAGCGAGATCGCCCGAGTGCTCGCCGGCGCGGCCGCTCGCGGCGTGCACGTGCGCGGACTGGTGTGGCGGTCGCACGCCGATCAGGCTCACTTCAGCGAGCAGGAGAACCTCCACCTGGTCGAGACGGTGAACGAGGCCGGCGGCGAGGTCCTGCTCGACGAGCGGGTCCGCCGGGGCGGGAGCCATCATCAGAAGCTCTTCGTCATCCGCCATCCCGACGCGCCGGACGACGACGTCGCGTTCGTCGGCGGGATCGACTTGTGCCACGGCCGTGGTGACGACCATCGGCACCTCGGCGACGAACAGGCGATCGAGCTCGACCGCCGCTACGGCCCGCGGCCGCCGTGGCACGACGTCCAGCTGGAGCTGCGCGGCCCGGCGGTGGGGGACGTCGCCTGGACGTTCCGCGAACGCTGGGAGGATCCGGTCCCGCTCGATCACCGCAACCCGTGGCGGGCGGCGCTTTCCCGCGTCGCCCGCCAGCCCCGCCGGCCCGACCCGTTGCCGCCGGCGCCGCGAGATCCCGCACCACGCGGCCGGCACGCCGTGCAGGTGCTGCGCACGTACCCCGCCAAGCGGCCGCCGTACGACTTCGCCCCGGACGGAGAGCGCAGCATCGCCCGGGCGTACATCAAGGCCTTCGGCCGGGCGCGGCGACTGGTGTACGTGGAGGACCAGTACTTGTGGTCGGGTGCCGCCGCCGGAGCCCTCGCCGACCGGCTGCGAAGCGAGCCCGATCTACACGTCGTCGCCGTGGTCCCCCGCTATCCCGACCGGGACGGCCGCGTGTCCGGGCCTCCGTACCGCATCGGGCAGCAGCAGGCGCTCGCCCGGCTCAGCGCCGCCGGCGGCGACCGGGTCGCCGTCTTCGATCTGGAGGCGCCGAACGGCTGGCCGATCTACGTGCACGCAAAGGTGTGCATCATCGACGATGTGTGGATGATCGTCGGCAGCGACAACCTGAACATCCGGTCGTGGACCAACGACTCGGAGTTGTCGTGCGCGGTACTCGACGACGAGCGCGACAGCCGTGATCCCATCGACCCCGGAGGGTGCGGCGACGGGGCCCGCGTGCTCGCCCGGCAGACGCGACTGCAACTGTGGCGGGAGCACCTCGGTCGTGAGAAGGGCGCCGACGACGCCGACCTGGTGGACGGGGTGAGCGCGATCGAGTTGTTGCGCGACGCCGCGTCGAACCTCGACTCCTGGTACGAGGGCGGACAGACGGGACCTCGCCCGCCCGGGTTGCTACGCCACCATCGCCCGGGACCGGTGCGGTGGTGGGCGGCGTGGTGGGCGCAGCCGGTCCATCGCCTGCTCGTCGATCCCGATGGGCGCCCCCGCCGGCTGCGTCGCGCCGGTGATTTCTGAGCGCCGCCGGTGGCGCCGGGTCAGAACACGCCCGCCGGCTCCAGGTTGCCGATGGAGGTGCGTCCGAGCAACCACGCCAACCGCACGTGCGGTGGTGCGTCGAGGGCGGCCTGAGGGAGTCCGGTCATGCCCATCGGTCGTCGCGCGTTCCACCGCATCTCCATCAGCCGCAGATCGCGGCGCACGTATTCGGCCGGCCAGTCGCTCGGCTCATAGCCGAGCCCGAGGTCGGCTCGGTGCACCTCGACTTCGCGCCAGCGCATGAACGGCAGCTCGCGGACCGGGAGCTCCCGGCCTTGCGCTTCGCGACTGCGACCGTCCCATTGCGTGTGGGTGGACCACGTCTGCTCCAGCGTCCAGATCGTGTTTCGCACGTCGGCGACGAGCTCGACCGCGGGACGTGGAGCGCCGGCCTCGATCTCGGCGTCCCGACGGGCTTGGCCGCCTTCGTAGCGGTCGATCACCTCACCCCGCTCGGCGGCCACGAGCACGCGCCGCATGCTGTCGGCGTTGCGGGCGAGGTGGGTGAGGACGTGCCCGATCGTCCATCCGGGAAGCCGGCTCGGCGTGGCTCCGTCGAGTGCGTCGGCGCTGAGCTGCTCGTCGAGCATCGCCAGCAGCCCCTGGTGCGCCGCGGCCGCGCCGGCGACGTCCCGGTCGAGGCTGGCTTGCGTCACCACATTGGTCTATTAGCGACGTAGGTGGTGACACAAACGATCGACTAGTGCGCCGCGGTCAGGATCCGGTTATGTCCTGGGCCTCCGAACACCTGGTCGTGGCCGAGCCGAGCGTCGAGCACGTCGTCGCCGAGGCCGCCGACGAGCCGGTCGTCGCCGCGCCCGCCGGAGATCAGGTCGTCGCCGCCCCGGCCGAACAACTGATCCTTGCCGGCATTGCCTGACACGTTGTCGGCGCCGGGACCGGCACAGACGACATCGTCGCCGCGACACACAGGCTGTTGCGCGGACATGATGTCGCCGTGGTCGTCTTGTTGAGCGACGACGTGGTGCTGTTGCGTCCACTGACGTCGGACGAGCTTGACGCCTGGCTCGCCGGAGGCGATGAAGCGGGACCTCGCAGCGACGTCGAGGGAGCGACTGCGGACTGGCCCGAGTCGTGGCGCACCGGCCGCGGAGTGCGCCATTGGGCGATCTGCGAGCAGGAGACGGGCGCGATCGTCGGTGGCGTGCAGCTGCGCGACGTCGGCGAGCACGAGGTCGATCTGTCCTACGCCGTGTTCGAGCCCTGGCGCCGGCGTGGCATCGCGACCAGGGCGTGCCGACTCGCCCTCGGCTACGCCGCCGGGATCGGTCGTCGGAACGCAGTGTTCAAGGTGCGCCAGGGCGACACGGCATCGCTCGCCGTCGCCCGCAAGCTCGGCGCCGCGGTGACGGGCATGGAGATCACCGAGGACGGCACCATCTCGGTCGTGCTGCGGTTGGCGCTCGGGTCCACCGACTGACTGCACGGGACAAGCGGCGGAGAGACGCACGTCACCGCCGTTCCGGTCACATCGCTCCGGGCGATCGGGTCAGGGAGGGTAACCGTCAACAGCACAGGAGTCCACCATGGATGCTCGCTTGAACCTCTTCGCCACGCCGGTCGGCGCCAAGTTCTTGAAGTACATCGTCTCGGCGGGCCGCGCGACCGAGGAGTCGACGCTGCCGGCCGCGACGCAGGAACTGGTCAAGCTCCGGGCCAGTCAGATCAACGGCTGCGGGGTCTGCACTGACATGCACTCCAAGGACGCCCTGCACGCGGGCGAGACCGCGACGCGCCTCAACCTGGTTGCGGCGTGGCGGGATGCCACCGTGTTCACCGAGGCCGAGCGGGCGGCCCTGGAGCTGGCGGAGCAGGGCACCAGGATCGCGGACGCGGCCGCCGGGGTCACGGACGAGGCATGGGCCAACGCCGCCAAGCACTACGACGACGAGCAGCTCGCCGCCTTGGTGTCGGTCATCGCCGCGATCAACGCGTTCAACCGGATGAACGTCATCATTCGACAGCCCGCCGGCGACTACCAGCCGGGCCAGTTCGGCTGATCTCGCACCGAGCGAGCAGTCGGCGTCGGCTCCTGAGCCGAGGGGTCGGCCCGCCGGCTCATCACTCGACCACGAACTGGACCGCTCGGGCATAGAAGACGCCGTCCGGCAGGACGATCGCGATGGTGACGATGTGAGTTCCGGCGGCCAGCTGCGGGCGGGCCGTCACCACCGCGTCGCTGAGCTCGAGTTGGGCCGGGCTCAGCGGCTCGCCACCGTCGAAGGCCACGTTCACGTGCCGTATCCCGGCCGCGACGGCGAGGCGGAACGCGATCGAATCGCCCTCGACCACCACGCCGCCGATGCCGCAGCACTCGAGGGCCGGTTCGACCGCCGGGCTGATCATCTCGATCGCCGGCCCGGCGCTGGCGGAAACGGCGGTAGCCGTCAGCGAGATCCGCCAGGCGTCGTCCTCGAGCCGCAGTGCGAATGCCTGCGTGCGCGGCTGCGGTGCACCTCGGACGTCGAGCGTGCCCGTGAGGGTCACCACCTCGATCGGGGGATCCGCCGGCGTCCGGGGCACCATCGTGGTCGCCTGCTCGATCGCACCCGGCGAGCTCCAGAGGCTGAGGTCCGGGCCGAATCCGGCGGCCAGCTGGGCCGAGCTGCCCAGGAACTCGCGCGACTCCCTGGTGAGCATGGCGAACGCAGCGTCGTCGTCACTGCCGATCGTCTGCACGAACTCCTGGACGGCGGTTTCGGGCCTCTCGCCGGCCAGGGCGGCGGGCGTCGAGGTCGGTGCTGGCGTGCCGGTCGTCGTGGTCTCGGGCACACTGCCCGGCTCGAGGCTGTGGTCATCGCGGCTGAGGAACAGCACCGTGGCCGCGGCGGTGAGCAGCACCAGCGCGGCCACCCGGAGGAGCAGGCGCCGCTGACGGACGCGGCGGTCGCGCCATCCCTCGGTCTGACGTGGTTCGACGACGGGCAACTCGCTCCCGTCGGCGCGATGCGGCACCGCGGCGGATGCCGTCGGTGAGGTCGCCGGGTCGTTCTGCTGCCCAACCCTCCCGGCGTCGACATCGGCGAGCCGCGCCTCGAGCTCGGTCCAGAACCCGGGCCGGTGGTCGGGCACGGAAATCGATCGCAGGACATGGGCGACAACCGGGTCGCGTTCCACCGGTTGGCGCGGCGGCATCGGGCCGTCGCTCACGAGTCGTCCCCCTTGCCGAGGGCGTGACGAAGTGCGCCGCGGGCCCGCCAGAGCCGGGACCGCACGGTTTCGGGCGGCACGCCGAGGATCCGGGCTGCGG
>JBKOUV010000117.1:0-13743 GCA_046723555.1 Actinomycetota bacterium
ACACCACATCGGCGCCGAAGCCGCCCCGCAACCGGTCATCACCCGGCCCGCCCTGCACCACATCGGCACCCCGGTCGGCCCGCAACCCGTCATCACCGTCCCCACCCACGAGCCGGTCATCGCCGCCCCCGCCGAGCAACAGGTCGTCACCCGACCCGCCCACCAACACGTCGTCGCCCAAACCGCCGCGCAGCTCGTCGTTGCCGCCCAGCCCGCGCAACACGTCATCGCCGGCGAACCCGCAGATCACGTCCGGCCCTGACGTCCCAACGAGAAGGTCGTTGCCCCTCGTCCCGGTCATCGTGCAAGCAGCACTGTCGCTCGGGGCGGCCGCCCCCACAGCGGATGCGGAAGGAACCGTCACCACCACACCAACGGCCACCGCCAGCGCCACATGGCCCGAAAACGCCATGCCCCCTCCTCGCATCCTTGCCCGCCGCAAGCGGACCCTAACGGGGCCCAGACTAGAGCGCCGCGGGTATAAACGTTCGATCGCGTTGCTCATGCGGTTCAGCCGGTCCAGGAGTCAGATGGAACAAGGCGCGCCGGCGCCCCGTCGTCACGGACCGTGGATGCGTTGCCGCCGATTCGCATGAAGTGGCAATCGTGCGCACCACCCACCGTCGACTTCTGTCACCACCGACACACCCATTGTGTGTCGGCGCACACACAAGGGTGTTCGCTTTTGGGCTTGGCGCGCTTTGACGGACAGCTTGGTTGTGTTTGATCATGCCGCCTGAGGGTCGGCGTGGTGGTGGATGGCGGCTTCGTAGTTGGCGGGGCTGAGGTAGCCGAGGCTGCTGTGCAGCCGCCGGGTGTTGTACCAGCCTTCGGTGTAGTCGAAGATCGCCGCCTGGAGCCCGGCGCGTGTCGGCCAGGCGCGGGTGTCGATGAGCTCTCGTTTGATCGTCGCGAAGAAGCTCTCGGCGACGGCGTTGTTCCAGCATTGACCGGTCATCCCGACTGACAGCACGACGCCGTTGACGCGGGCGAGGTTGGCGTAGTCGATGCTGGTGTATTGGCAGCCGCGGTCGGAGTGGAAGATCGCGCCCGGCGATGGTCGGCGGGTGGTGAAGGCGATCTCGAGTGCTTCGATGACCAGCTCGGTGCGCATATGGTCAGCGAGCGCCCAGCCGACCACCCTGCGCGAGCCGAGATCGATCACCGTCGCCAGGTACGCCCACCCCTCCCAGGTGGCGATGTAGGTGATGTCGCCGACGTAGCGCCGGTCGATCTCGTTGCACGGACCGAACTGGCGCTGGATCAGATCACGGGCCCGCTCGAAGTCGGGATCCGGGATCGTCGTGGTGCGCCACCGCTTCTTCGCCCGCCCCTCCAAGCCGGCGAGGCGCATCAACCGTCGCACCCGCCGCCGGCCGACGACCACACCCCGGTGGCGCAGCTCTTTGGTCACCCGCGGTGACCCGTAGGTGCCGTTCGAATCGGTGTGCACCTCGATGATCTCCTCGGTGAGCTCGGCGTCTGACAGCTCCCGCGCCGACGGTTCACCGAGGCGGCGCTGGTAGTAGGCGGCACGGGAGACCTCGAACAGCTCACAGCACCGTTTGACGCTGTGACCTGCAGCTTCCTCCGCCTCGATGAAGGGGTCCATCTTCACCGGGTCTCCTTCGCGAAGAAAGCCGTCGCCCGCTTGAGGATCTCGACGTCCTCGCGCAGCCGCCGGTTCTCTCGGCGCAACTCGGCGAGCTCGCGAACCTCGTCGGACGACAGCCCGGCGCGCTCACCGGTATCGACCTCGGCCTGCTTGACCCACTCCCGCACCGCCGTCTCGGTCAGATCGAAGTCCTTCGCCACCTGGCCGACCGAGCGGTCACCGCGTCGACAACGCTCGACGATGTCCGCCTTGAACTCCGCACTGAACGACCGGCGAGGACGGGGCTTCTTCCGTACCACGGTCTCCATGATGGGCATCCTTTCCGGGGCCGCGCCCCTGATGGTGGATGTCCGTCAAACCGGTGCAAGCCCACTTGACTGCGCGCGGCCACACCGTCGACGTCGTTGTGTGAGCGTCGACACGTTCGGGGTGTGTCGGCGCTGACGGTCGCTCGACGGGCGGCCGGTCATACTCGCGGCACCGTTCTGTTCCGCCCCGACAAGGAGCCCCGATGTCGCGTGCCGTCCCTGTTCACCGTCTTGTCCGCGCGGGCGGCATTCGATTGTTGAGCGGGGTCGTGCTGGCGTCGGTCACGTTGGCCGCCGTCGGGGTGTCGGTGGCGTCGGCCGGCGAAGCACGACCGGCATCGGATGCTGACACCGGGCTCGTCAACGAAGACGGCAGCACGGCGTTGGAGTTGTCAGCGGGGGCGGGCGAGTACATCGTGCAGCTCAAACGGGGCGCCGACGTGGACGACGTCGCGGCGGACGTGGCGAGCGACGGGATCGAGGTCACGGGCACGCTGGACGGCCCGGTGGACGTGTTCACCGCGCCGTTGGATGCCGAGGCGCGGGCCGAGTTGCGCAGCCGGGATGACGTGGTGCGGATCGAGCGCGACCGGCGACACGAGCTGACTGGGACGCAGACCAGTCCGCCGTGGGGCTTGGATCGGGTCGATCAGCAGGCGCTCCCGCTGGACACCAAGTACACCTATCCGAACAGCGGGGCCGGTGTCGACGTCTACGTGATCGACACCGGGATCCGCAAGACGCACAGCGAGTTTACCGGCCGGATCAAGCCGGGCGCCGCCGTCGATTACGGGGACGGCAACGGGGTCAACGACTGCGACGGGCACGGAACCCACGTGGCCGGCACCATCGGCGGCACGACGTGGGGGGTCGCCAAAGCGGTGTCGATCATCCCGGTGAACGTGTTCCAGTGTGGCTCTGGGGGCGCGACAAACATCGCCATCCTCACCGGGATCGACTGGGTGATCGAGAATCATCAGGCCGGTCAGCCGGCGGTGGCCAACATCAGCATCGGCGGACCGCCTGACGACCTGATGGACGCCTTCGTGGACGCGATGATCGCCGACGGGATCAGCGTGGTCACCTCGGCCGGCAACGACCCGAACGTGTCGAGCTGCTCCACCGCCTTTACCCGGGTCGCAGCCGCGATCATGGTTGCCGCCTCCGGGGCTGATGACAGCCGGGCGTGGTTCTCCACCCCGGGCGCCTGCAACGACCTGTTCGCCCCGGGTGTGGACATCCGCTCCGCCGATAACCAGTCCGACACCGGATCGGTGCTGAAGAGCGGAACGTCGATGTCGGCGCCCCATGTCGCCGGCGCGGCCGCCCTGGTCCTGGAGCGGCATCCCACGTTCACGCCGGCTCAGGTGTGGGCGGCGCTCGACTACACCGCGACCAAGGGGGTGATCACCGGCGAAGGGACCGGTGACCCGGACAAGCTGCTGCGCGTCGCCACCGAGCCCGCCCCGCCGGTGGCGCCGACCGGGTTGACCGCGGCGGTGGCGCCCACGACCGGTGTCGGGTCGGGCCAGGTGAAGCTGAGCTGGACCGCCCCGGCTAACCCGCCGAGCACGCTCACCGACTACGCCGTCGAACGATCGTCCGACGGAACGACCGGCTGGACGGTGGTCGACGACGGGGTCTCGACGGCAACCACGGCCACCGTCGGCGGGCTCCAGAACGGCATCACCTACTGGTTCCGGGTCGCCGCCAAGACGTACGTGGAGGGCCCGCCTACTGCTTCGGTGCAGGCGACCCCGGTGTGGAGTCCCGACGCCCCCCTCTTCTTGTCCACGACCGTGTCTCGGGCGGCCGGTGTGGGTTTGTTCGACGTGCAGCTCACCTGGGGCAGCGCGCTGCCCAACGGGTCGGCGGTCACCGACTACCTCATCGAGTGGTCCGTCGACGGCGCGACGTGGATGAGGGTCGACGACGGCGTGTCAACGGCGACGTCGTACACGGTGAAGGGACTGGCGGCGGCCACGAGCTACACGTTCCGGGTGGCCGCGGTGAACGGGATCGGCACCGGTGGGTGGCAGCTCAACCAGGCGTCCACACCGGCCACCGAACCGGCCGCCCCCAGCGTGACGGCGGCGGTGGCGCCCGCGGCCGGTGTCGGCTCCGGTGAGGTCAAGCTGACCTGGACCGTCCCGGCGGCCAACGGGTCGGCGATCACCGACTACCAGATCCAATCGTCTCTCGACGGGACGACGTGGTCGACGGTCAACGATCCGGTGTCGACGGCGACCGGTCACACCCTCACCGACCTCGCTGGCGGGACCGCCTACCGGTTCCGGGTGGCGGCCAAGAACGCGATCGGCACCGGGCCGTGGAGTGCGACGGTGACGGCCACACCCGCGTCGGCGCCGGCCGCCCCGACCGGGTTGACCGCAGCCGTCGCACCCGCGGCTGGGGTCGGCTCGGGTGAGGTGAAGCTGGCGTGGACGGCGGCGGCGGGCAACGGGGCAGCGATCACCGACTACGTCGTGGAGCGCTCCGTTGACGGGGTCTCCTGGACGCGGGTGGACGACGGCGTGTCGGCGGCGACGATCTCGACGGTGGGCGGGCTAACCGGTGGCACCACCTACTCATTCCGGGTTGCCGCCTCCAACGCGGTGGGCACGGGGTCGTGGAGTGCGACGGTGATGGCGACGCCGTTGGCCTCACCGGAGGCGCCGTCGGAGTTGACGGCGCAGGTGGCGCCGGCGACGGGGGTCGGGTCCGGTGAAGTGAAGCTGTCCTGGACCACCCCGGCGAACAATGGGTCGGCGGTCACTGACTACCAGATCCAGTCGTCGTTGGACGGTACGACGTGGACGGCGGTCAACGACGGCGTGTCGACGTCGGCCGGGTTCACCGTCGGCGGGTTGACCAACGGAACGCAGTACCGGTTCCGGGTCGCCGCCGCCAACGCGGTTGGCGTGGGGCCGTGGAGTGCCACGGTCTCGGCGACACCAGCGGGCCTGCCCGGCGCCCCCAACGTGGCGGCAGGGGTCGCGCCGGCGGCGGGGGTCGGCTCGGGTGAGGTGAAGCTGTCCTGGACGGCGGCGGCGAACAACGGGTCGGCGGTCACCGACTACCAGATCCAGTCGTCGCAGGACGGGACGTGGGCGGCGGTGGCCGACGGGGTGTCGACGTCGACTGGGTTCACGGTCGGCGGGTTGACCAACGGCACGCGCTACTCGTTCCGGGTGGCGGCGGTCAACGCGGTCGGTCAGGGTCCGTGGAGTGTCGTGGTGCAAGGGACGCCGGTGTGGACGGCGGCCGCTCCCGACGGGTTGACCGCGGCGGTCGCCCCGGCCACCGGGGTCGGCTCCGGGCAGGTCAAGCTGTCCTGGACCGCAGGGGCGGACAATGGGTCGGCGGTCACCGACTATCTGATCCAGTCGTCGTTGGACGGGGCGATGTGGACGGCGGTGGCCGACGGGGTGTCGACCTCGACTGCGTCCACGGTGGGCGGGTTGACCAACGGGACCCGCTACTCGTTCCGCGTCGCCGCGGTCAACGGGGTCGGTCAGGGTCCGTGGAGTGCCGTGGTGCAAGCGACGCCCGTGTGGACGGCGGCCGCTCCCAGTGGGCTGACCGCGGCGGTCGCCCCGGCCACCGGGGTCGGCTCCGGGCAGGTCAAGCTGTCCTGGACCGCCCCAACGTCGAACAACGGCTCGGCGATCACGGACTATCTGATCGAGCGGTCGCTCGACGGCGCGGCGTGGACGACGGTGGCCGACGGGGTGTCAACGTCGACGGCGTTCACCGCGGGCGGGCTCACCAACGGCACGACCTACTCGTTCCGCGTGTCGGCGGTCAACGCGGTGGGCACCGGACCGTCGAGCGCCACCGTGACTGCCACACCGCTGAGCCAACCGCCCGCAGCCGACGGGTTGACGGCGCAGGCCGCCCCCGCCGCCGGGGTCGGTTCCGGTCAGGTGAAGCTGTCCTGGACCGCCGCCTCGAACAACGGATCGCAGATCACGGACTACCTCATCGAGCGGTCGGTGGACGGCACGTCGTGGGTCGCGGTGACCGACGGCGTGTCAGCATCGACCGGCTTCACCGTCGGTGAGCTGGTCAACGGGCGGCGCTACTCGTTCCGCGTCGCCGCGGTCAACGCGCTCGGCCAGGGTCCCTGGAGCACCGTGGTGCAGGCGACTCCGGCGTGGACGGCGGCCGCCCCCGGCGGGTTGACCGCCGCGGTGGCCCCGACGGCTGGGGTGGGCTCCGGGCAGGTGAAGCTGTCCTGGGCCGCCCCGGCGGACAACGGGTCGCCGATCACCGACTACCTCGTGGAACGGTCCATCGACGGCGCGGCGTGGACGACGGTGGCCGACGGGGTGTCAACGTCGACGGGGTTCACCGTGAGCGGGTTGACCAACGGCACGGCGTACCGGTTCCGGGTCGCCGCGGTGAACGCGGTGGGCACCGGCCCGTGGAGCGCCACCGTGACGGCCACACCACTGAGCCAACCGGCGGCAGCCGACGGGTTGACGGCTGGGGTCGCCCCGACGGCCGGGGTGGGGTCGGGGCAGGTGAAGCTGTCCTGGACTGCCCCGGCGGACAACGGGTCGGCGATCACCGACTATCTCATCGAGCGGTCCGTGGACGGCACGTCGTGGCTGACGGTGGCCGACGGGGTGTCAGCATCGACCGGCTTCACCGTCGGTGAGCTGGTCAACGGGCGACGCTACTCGTTCCGCGTCGCCGCGGTCAACGCGCTCGGTCAGGGACCGTGGAGCATTGTGGTGCAGGCCACTCCCGCCTGGACGGCGGCCGCACCCAGCGCGCTCACGGCGGCGGTCGCCCCCGCGGCCGGGGTCGGTTCCGGTCAGGTGAAGCTGTCCTGGACCGCCGCGGCAGACAACGGGTCGCCGATCACCGACTACCTGATCCAGTCGTCGCTGGACGGGACGACGTGGACGACAGTCCCTCACGCGCTGTCACCGTCGACCGGGTTCACCGTGGGCGGCCTCACCAACGCCACGACCTACTCGTTCCGCGTCGCCGCGGTCAACGCGGTGGGCATCGGGCCGTGGAGCACGGTGGTGCAGGCGACTCCGTTGGGGACGCCAGCTGCCCCCGGCTTCCTCACCGCGTCCGTGGCCCCGACGACGGGGGTTGAGCCCGGCGAGGTGCAACTCGCCTGGACCGCCCCGGCGACCGACAACGGGTCGATGATCACGGACTACCTGATCGAGCGGTCCGTCGACGGCACGACGTGGACGACGCTCGACGATGGGGTGTCACTGTCGACGGGGTTCACGGTGGGCGGCCTCACCAACGGCACGACCTACTCGTTCCGCGTCGCCGCGGTGAACGCCGCGGGGACCGGAGCGTCGAGCGACGTCGTGAAGGCGACCCCGGCCGGGCCGCCCGCCAATCCCGGTGCCTTGACCCCCGCTGTGGCTCCCGCGACCGGGGTCGGATCGGGTCAGGTCAAGTTGATCTGGACCCCGCCGTCGGCGAACGGGTCGCTGATCATGGACTACCTGATCGAGCGGTCGCTCGACGGCACCACCTGGACGACCGTGGACGACGGTGTGTCGACGGCGCCGACATACCTCGTCGCTCGGCTGACCAACGGCACCCGGTACCGGTTCCGGCTCGCCGCAGTCAACGCCGTCGGCCAGAGCCCGTGGAGCTCCATCGTCTCCGCCACACCACGATGGAAGCCGGGCTCGCCCGGTGGTCTACGGGCGGCGGCGGCACCGACCACCGGCGTCGGCAGCCGTCAGGTCAAGCTCACCTGGAACGCGCCCGCCTCGACCGGCGGCTCGGCGATCACCGACTACACCATCCAGCGCTCCACCAACGGCACCACCTGGACGACCGTCCGCGACGGCGTCTCCACCGCACGCAGCTACATCGTCTCCCGTCTCACCAACGGCACCCAGTACCGGTTCCGCATCGCCGCCCGCAACGCCGTCGGCCTAGGACCGTGGAGCACCAACGTCAGAGCCACCCCGCACGCCCGATGATCGTCGACGGCCCACAAGCGGAAACCCCGTCGACCCGGCATCGCGACATACGCCGAAGGCGCTCGAGCCGTCAGTAACGTTCGACTCGGCGGCGTGGCCCTCGGTTGTCGATGCCGCGGCCATCCGCCGGGCCGCTGCCCCAATCGAGGGCCGCCCGCTCCGAATCGGCGTGGGTCGCGGGCCAGAGACGTCACACGAGCGGTTCGGCGACGCCATCATCGTCATCGCGGGTGCGGGCCGGGAGCCGGGGCCGTTGTGCTCAGTCGTCAATCGGTTCTGGATCGATCCGTCGACCGAACGCTTTGGCCTCGGTCTCGGACATGAACGGTCCGGCCAGTGTGCAGCCACGCTCCTCGTGGGTCGCTGCGGTGAGGCCGGCGGTCGGTGGTGCACCAGTACCACGCACCCGCCTCGGCACGGGTCGTCGGGCCCCTCATTGTCCGTCACCGCCGTCGATCTCCGTTACCGTGCGCGTTGGGGCGAGTTCGTCGGGCGTCTTGATCGATACGCGAGGAGGCACGGGTGATTCGATCGACTTGCCCTGGGACGGGCGGACGTTGCGCTCACCGGCTTGTGCAGTTGGTGGCGGCGACCTCGTTGCTGGCGGCGACATTCGCATTGTCGTTGCCGGCGGCCCGGTCCCATGCGGACCCGATCGCCAAGATCCACGATGTTCAGGGCAACGGCGCGGGGACACCGATTCCGGGCCAGCCCGTCGCGGTTGAGGGCGTCGTCGTCGGCGACTTCCAAGCGTCGAGTCAACTGACGGGTTTCTTCCTGCAGGAGGAAGACGTCGACGTCGACGCCGATCCCAACACCTCAGAAGGCATCTTCGTCTCGTGTGGCGCGTGCAGCACCGCTGTGTCCGAGGGCCAGCGGGTGGAGGTTGAAGGCTTCGTCGGCGAGCGCAGTGGGCGTACCGAGATCACCGCGTCGGGCGTGACCGTGATCGACGGGAGCGACAATCTGGCGCAGATCGCGCCCAGCCCGATCGACCTGCCGATCGCTGGGGTTGTCGACGACTTCTACGAAGCCCGAGAGGGCATGGTCGTCGCATTCGGCGACGAGCTGATGGTGTCGGACGTGTCGGAGCTGTCCCAGTTCGGACAGTTGACGTTGACCGAGGGCGAACGCCCATCGGCATTCACGCAGATCAACGGGCCGAGCGTCGGCGGCCTGGCTGCGTATCGCGAGTCGCTGCGACAGCGGCTGGTCATCGTCGATGATGATGACGACGTCGAGCAATCTGCGCTCCCTGGAGGCGGCCGGTATGCAGGCCGTGTTCCTGCCCCGCGCCGACGGAGGCTTCAGCGTCGGCACCCAGGGCGCCGACTTCGTTCGGGCGGGCGATGTGGTGAAGGACGTCAGCGGGGTGCTCGACTGGTCGTCGCCTGGGATCGGAGCTGCGACGTGGCGCCTGCGACCGCGTCTGTCGAGCCCGGCGGTGTTCACGGTGGCCAACCCGCGCCGCGCCGCGGCCCCGACTGTTGGGGGTGTGCTGCGGGCGGCATCGGTGGATCTCGGTGACTACTTCACCACCATCGACACCACGTCGAGCAGCGTCGCCGGCCCGTGTGGCCCGACGGGTACCCTGGACTGTCGTGGCGCCGACAGTGTCGCCGAGCTGAATCGCCAGCGGGAGCGCGAGTCGATCGTCATCTGTTCGCTCGATGCCGCCGTGATCGCCCTCACCGGGCTCGAGAACACGACGTCCACCGCGACGATCACCGACCTGCTCGCGGCAGTGAACGCGCGCTGTGGCGGCAGCTTCCCGTTCACATTCATCAACACGGGCGGAACCGTCGGCGTCGACGCCGTGCGGGTCATGTTGATCTATCGCACCGGCATCGTGTCGCCCGTCGGGTCACCGCTCGTCGACCTCGATCCCGTTCACACGCGGCCGCCGACGGCGCAGACGTTCGACATCGTCGATGCGTCGTCATCCGCTTTCGGTCAGCGGTTCACGCCCATCGTCGTCGACTTCACGTCACGAGACTGCCCAGGGGCCGGGCCGGATGCCGACGCCGGCGACGGGCAAGGCTGTTTCAACGCTCGGCGCGTCGCCCAAGCGGCCCGTTTGTCGACGTGGATCGCCGGCTCCGTGCTACCCGCTGCGGGCGACCCGGACGTGCTCATCCTCGGCGACCTCGAGTCGTACGCCAAAGAGGACCCAGTCATGGGCCTCGCCGGTGCCGGCTATGTCGGCACCGCGGCGGGCGCGACCGGATACGACAACTCGACCGCGGGGTTGCTCGGCCGCCTGGGTGCTGCGCTCGCGAGCGCGAGCTTCGCGGGCAACGTCGTCAGCGCTGCTTCCTGGCACATCAACGCCGACGAGTCGGGTTTGTTCGACTACAGCGACGAGATCCTCGACACCGGCGAGAGCGCCGCCGAAGAGAAGCCGGACGGCTCGGCGCTCGTGCCGCCCCGGGTCGTGTTCCAACCGGCGTCGCCGTATCGCAGCTCGGCACGCGATCCCATCCTGGTCGGCCTCTTCCAGACCGCGGAGCTCTCGACGATCATCACCGATGACCCCGACCCCGTCGACTCCGGCGCCGTGCTCACGTACACCATCACCGTCACCAACGCCGGCCCGGACCCCGCAGCCGCCGCGACCGTGAGCGACACGCTTCCCGTCGGGACCACGTTCGTGTCATCATCCGAGCCGGTCGGCTGGGCCTGCGCGGTGCCGGCAGTTCTCCCGACTGGAACGGTCACCTGCTCGACCCCATCGATGGCGGTGGGCAGCATCACGTTCACCGTCGTCGTCCGCGTCGACCCGCTCGTCTCCGATGGAACCGTCCTCACCAACACGGCAACCGCGACGGCGACGACCCTGGAATCAACCACCACTGACAACGACGCCAGCACGACCACGGCCCTCCACCACGTCGACCTCGCGCCGACGGCGGTCGACGATGCGGCCGCCGGCCCGGAAGACTCCGCCGGCATCTCCGTGGACGTTCTCGGCAACGACACCGACCCCGAGGTCGACCCGCTGACGATCGTGCCGGCCTCGTGGACCCAGGGGGCCAACGGCGCGGTGACGTGCACGACCACGGCGTGCACCTACACGCCGGCGCCGAACTTCTTCGGCACCGACTCCTTCACCTACCAGGCCACCGATGGGGAGCGCTCCGATGCAGCGACCGTGACGATGACGATCTCACCCGTCAACGATCCGCCGGTGCCGGGAACGGTGAACGTGCAGGTGACCGATGGACAGTCGGTGACGTTCGACGTGCTGGCCGATGCGACCGACATCGACGGCGATGCGCTGCACGTCCTTTCGAACACCCAGCCCTCGCACGGTGCGGCGACATGCGCCGCCGACGGCACGTGCACCTACACCCCGGAACCCGGTTATTCGGGTGCGGACTCGTTCACGTACACGATCAGCGACGCAAGCGGTTCTCCGGAGACGGCCGACGGAACGGTGAACATCACCGTCGTCGCCGTCCACACACCGATGTGTGCCGGACGCCCGGCGACCATCGTCGGCACCGCCGACGACGACGTGTTGACCGGCACCGCCGGACAAGACGTGATCGTCGCCGGTCGAGGGAACGACACCATCAGCGGCTTAGGCGGGAACGACACACTTTGTGCCCGGGGAGGCAACGACACCATCCGCGGTGGCCCCGGCGACGACACCATCGGCGGTGGCGCCGGAACCGACAGGATCAGCGGCAACCGCGGAAACGACATCATCCGCGGTCGTGACCAGGCCGACACGATCTCCGGTGATGCCGGCGCCGATCTACTCAGCGGTGGTGCCGGCGGCGACCTGATCCTCGGCGGCACCGGTAACGACACGGTGAGCGGCAAGACAGGCAACGACACCATCCGCGGCGGCGCCGGCGACGACACCATCGGCGGTGGCGCCGGAACCGACAGGATCAGCGGCAACCGCGGAAACGACATCATCCGCGGTCGTGACCAGGCCGACACGTCTCCGGTGATGCCGGCGCGGATCTACTCAGCGGTGGTGCCGGCGGCGACCTGATCCTCGGCGGCACCGGTAACGACACGGTTCGCGGCAAGACAGGCAACGACACCATCCTCGGTGGCCCCGGCGACGACCGGCTGCGCGGAGCCATGGGCAACGACCACTGCCGCGGCGGCACCGGCACCGACACCGCCAACACCTGCGAAATCGTGAGCGGCATCCCCTGACCTCCCATCCGGCGCGTTCTCGTGTCGAAGCGAGCGTCGATGTGGCCGCACCTCGCGCGCCGGCGAGGCAAGCAGCACGGCAAGATCGGCCAACCTCTTGAAGGCGCTCCGTTGTGCGTCGACGGTATTCCGATCCGGGCGCATCGCCACGACGGCCACAACCATCCGCTAATGCGTCTCCTCGAACGCGCCGTGGACCGGCTGCCAAGGCATCCTCGACGTGCCGCACGCCGACACGCTCGGCGGTGGCGGCGGTATCCGAATAGGTTGGTCCGTCGTCGTGCAGAGCGCGCCCCACGAGTCCAGCGCTGGGCGAGCGTGCGCGGTAACGCGCGGGTATAACTCCGACCTCGACCGAGCGGGGGCCGCTCGGGAACGGCCCGTGTGCGCTGCTCGATAATCCCGGGCGAGAACGCGAGCCATGAGTCTCCGGGTGTCGCCACATCGCGCGCGACGTAGCTGAGCATCCGCGGGTGCTCGCCTTGGCGGAGCCGGTCGGCTGCGGAGATGGCCGCGACCGGGCAGGCGGCAGTAGCGATGAGGAAGCGCACATTCCGGCGACGGTCGACGGCCAGGTTGACGAGAGCATGGTGGGCGTCTCGGGGTCGGCTTGACGGCACCTTCGGCGCCGCCCGAGGCGCTGTGAACCGACCGTCGCGACGGCCGGGCGTGAGAAGCAGCGTGAGAAGCAAACGGGGACAAAGGCGGTCAACACCGGTCAACCGCGGACAATCCGCGACCCGCCGGAACGACGCGAAACCGCACCGTGCGGTCAACCGCGGTCAACCGCGGACACTCCACAGAATCTGACTACGGATCAGAAGGTTGGGGGTTCGACTCCCTCCGAGCGCGCTGAGAGCATCCCACACCGGGCATGACGACGCCTCGAAGCGGACCTCGTTTCCCTCAGTGCTCACAGGCGAACTGGCGCATCAGGACCGGCGAAGACGAGCACGAGCGTTCACAGCATCGCCGGATGGATGGCGGAGTCGGCGTTCGACGCGGTCGTATCCAGAGCGGTCGTCAGGACGGCGCGCTCATCAGGCGGAGCCAGCGGGTGTGCGAGCGCAGCGCCGACCACACGCCGGGGTGGAGGTGGTAGGTGATCCCGTGGTCACGGCAGGCGGCCCGGAACCGCTTGGCGGTGCGCGGGTAGAGGGTGTGCGGCAGGCGAGGGGCGAGGTGGTGCTCGATCTGGTGGTCGAGGCCGCCGACGAGCCAACGGAAAATATGACCCAGTACGGGGATCGGTGAGGAGATGTCGGCTGTGGTGCGCAGCTGGTGCATCGAGAAGTCGTCGCCGCGACGCGGCGTCGTCTCGTCGAGCATCGTCGTGACGTCGACGCAGTGGGCGAGTTGGAAGATGATTGCCAGCAGGAACCCGACCAGCCACGAGCACCCGAGGTAGAAGGCGAGCACCGCCCACCACGGGTTGAACATGAGCGGGATGACGACGGCCCAGCCGAGGTGGGCCAGCTTGCCGAGGGTGATGCGGGCGATGACACTCGGTCGGCGGGGCTGGCGGATCGGCTGGCGATCGAGGCGACCGGTGATCGTCGCGAGCAGGTCGCTCACGAGCAGGTTCTTGAGCGCCAGGAACCCATACAGCGGCCACATGTAGACGTGCTGGGCGCGGTACCAGAAGTGCCATCGCTGCGACGGCGCCAAGCGG
>JBKOUV010000008.1:0-20073 GCA_046723555.1 Actinomycetota bacterium
GACGTCAGCTTTCTCGCCCTCGACTGTGACGTTGCGCCGATGTCCAACCTGTACGTGGATCGCAGCGGTCAGTGGTGGGTTCTCGCCGGCGGAGCGAGCAACACGAACGGCACCGGTGGCCCGTGGGGTCCGATCCCGGTGGACTCGGCGAACAGCCGGGTGATCGGCATCGAAGCCGGGAACAACGGGATCGGGGAGCCGTGGCCGGAAGTGATGCAGGACGCCTACGTCGCCGGCGTCGCGGCCCTGGCCGACGCCTACGGCGTCGAGGCGGGCAACATCCTTTCGCACCAAGAGTGGGCGCCCACGCGCAAGGTCGACCCGGCCGGGCCGAGCCGGTTCGGCTCGATCAACGGATCCCACTCGTGGGACATGGACCGGTTCCGCGCCGCGGTGAGCGCGGCGCGTGGTGACGCCGATCCAGTCCGGATCGGTGGACCGCGCCCGCCGGAGCAGGCGAGCCCCAACACGTACCTCGTGCGCCCGGGCGACTCGTGGTGGTCGATCGCCGAGCGCACCATCGGTGACCCGATCCACAACTGGCTCGTGCTCGCCAAGGCCAACGGAGGAACCCACCGCGAGCTCCACCCCGGCGACGTCCTCACGGTCCCAGGCGGCGGCGCCGGCTCCCCGGGGACTCCCCCGTTCCCCGGCGAAGCGAAGCTCGACGACCGCGGCCCCGTGGTGCTCGCCTGGCAACGGGCGCTCATCGCTCACGGCGTGATCTCCGACAACGCCGCCAACCACGACTCCCACTACGGCGACGGCATGCACGACGCCGTGCTCCGGCTCCAACGGTCGTGGGGCTGGTCAGATGCCGACGGCGTCGCCGGCAAGCACACGTGGAGCAAGCTCCACGGCGGCGACTGACTGCCGTCATTTGGGCGGGATTCGTCTCACCCCTCGCGACAATTCCCGCCCAGATACTCATTTGGGACAGATCCCGCCCAGATGGCGGTCACCCGTCGTAGTCAGCGGCGAGATCACGCCGGCCCCGGCGGCTGGCGTGGGCGGCGTGAGCGAGGATATTGCGGGCCATCGAGGACTCCTGCTGTTCGCTGCGCGCGAGATAAACGTCGGCGCGGACCTCATGGGCCTCGGTCGACGCCGGGTCGAAGAGCACGGCGAATTCGACCAGGTGGCAAGCCAGGCGGTGGTCACCGGCGCCGGCGAGCTCGCGGGCGCGGGCGAGGACCCGCTCCAGACCACCGGCGAGCGTCACCCACTCGCGCGCCTGCTCGGCGCGCGGGGCGGGCAGCAGGTTGTCCGGCTCGCCGTCGTACCAGCCGCCGTAGCGACGCCAGACGTTGCGGACGAGGAACTGCGGATGGTCGTACACCGGTCGGAGGTATGGGAGCTCGCGCAGGTGCTCGGGGACCTCGACTTCGTGGAGTACGCGATCGAGCGGCACACCTCGGTTCATCAGCTCGAGCGTCTGCGTCTCGACTGCGTCGAGCAGCTCAGCGGTGTCGGTCAACGCCTGGCGGATGCGGTCGGCTCCGAAGATCGGGAGCCCGTGCCCGCACAGCATCAACTCGGGGCTGCAGCCCGCCATCTCGCGCAGTGCGGCCGCCCAGTCGCTGGCGAAGCGCTGCACCTTCTGCGGGTTGCCGGCATTGGGCACCGCCCAGATGAACAGGTCGCCGGGATGCAGGATGCGCAGTTCGGGCACGAACGTCCACGTGGCGTCGTCGGTCTCCCCGCGGGCGTGGTGCAACTCGAACGTCACGTCGCCCCGCCTGAACGTCAGATTGTCGTGGTAGGTCACGTCGGGGTACCGGTACTCGTCGGGCCACCGGAAGACGTCCACGGGAAGGCCGAACTGGCGCTTGTTGATCGCCGCGTTCCAGCCCCCGGTCCGCTCGTAACGCCGGAAGTGTTCGGGCAGGTCCTCGTGTGCGTGCACCACCGGCGGCGGCCATCCCCGTTCCGCCGCCTCGGCCTCGAAGCGTCGGGTGCCGAAGACGTGGTCGATGTGGTGGTGGCTGTAGACCGCGGCGTGCACCGGGCCGTCGGGCCGCCAGCCCCGCACCTGCCCGAAGACGTGATCAGCGTCGAACTCGCCGCCGGTGTCGAGCATCACCAGGCCGTCCCCGGTGTCGATCGCGTTCACCGAGGCGATCGAGATAATGGTGAATACGCCGGATGCGAGCTCCTCGCCGATCCGATGACGTACCGGCATCACGGGATGTTCGGTGTGGACGAGGTCGCCCTCTCCGTTCCAGTGCCGCTCGGCGAGCTCCCGAAGGGACGTCTCCGCAGGAATCATCCCGGCAGAGTAAGTCCGACGGTCAGACCACCGCGATGACGACCTTGCCGGCGGGGTGACCCTGCGCCAGATACCGGATCGCGTCGGGTGCGTCCGCCAGGGGGAACGTCCGGTCGATCACCGGTCTGACCTTGCCGTCGTCGATCAACTCGCCCAGCGTCCGGAGGTCCTCCCGCGTCACCGTGGCGGTGAACCCGCGCAGGCGCTGACCCACGAACAGCGACAGCAGAGGAGCCCGAAGCATGCCCCGGAGGAAGCCCCCCGTCCAGCGCCCGCCGCCATCGCCGCCCACGATGACCAGGATCCCCTTGGGGTTCAGCGCGCGGGGCAGCTTGGACAACGAACGGCGCCCTGCGGTGTCGATGATCAGGTCCCAGCGCCGCGAGCCGTCCGTGAAGGCATCACGCGTGTAGTCGATGGCGTCGTCCGCGCCGAGCGACCGGACCAGACCGAGCTTCGACGTACTGGCCACGCCGGTGACCGTCGCGCCGAGGGCCTTCGCGATCTGAACGGCCAATGATCCGACCCCTCCGGCCGCGCCGATCACGAGGACGGTCTGGCCCGGCCTGAGCTTCCCGTGGTCCCGAACCGCTTGGAGCGCTGTCGTGCCGGAGACCGGCACCGCCGCGGCCTCGTCGAAGCCGATGGTCGCAGGCTTGCGGACCAGCTTGTCGACGCGGCCGACCGCGAGCTCGGCGAACGATCCTTCGACCGTTCCCATCACCGCATCGCCGGGCCGCAGGTCAGCGACGGACGAGCCGACCGCCTCGATCGTGCCGGCGACGTCCCAGCCCGGGATCCTGACCTTCGGTCTGCGCAGCCCGATCACGGGGCGTGCCATGTAGGGGAGCCCGGTCATGAGGTGCCACACGTCCGGCCCGCAGCCCGCCGCGTGCACCCGCACGAGGACGTCGTGCTCGCCAACCCCGGGATCGTCGAGGTCGCGCATCTCCAGCACATCGGCGGAGCCGTACCGGTCCTGAACGATCGCTTTCGCGATGCCTCCTCAGAGCTGCGCGAAGGGGAACGACGTCGGCCGCGGACGCTAGCGCCTCTCCGCAAATGGTGCGATCAATCGGTCGGCGGGTCGCCGACCGCTCATGGATTCTCGGGCTGTGGCGATCCGAGGAAGTACGAGTCGTCCATGTCCGGGTGCGGCCGGAGCGGAGTCTCCGACAGCGATACGCCGACGGCTTCAAACCGTCGACGCATCTCGTTCTCGTAGCAGTCGTTCACCCGCTGGCACTGGGCTTCGTTCAGGTAGAAGGCGAGCGCCTTTACTCGTTGGTGGGTCCGGGCGAACTCCTCACCGTCGACGGGCTGATTCTCACAACTCGTGCAGAACGCCTCCACTGCCGCCTCGACGCGTGCCTTCGCGATACGCGGCCGCAGTCGAGGGATCAAGTCGACCGTCCCATCGTCGGAGATGACGACGAGCAATGAGTGCGGCGCCATCGTGGTCTGGTAGCGAACGGCGGAGTTGAAGCGAGCGCCGCGACCTGCGTCACCGCGCCCGGAGGCGGTCCCGTCGAGGATCACTCCCAAGGCATGACACCGGCCGTCGGGTCCGAGGATGAACGCCCCGTCGATCCGGGCCAGGCGGACTACATCGGCCGGCTCCAGCACCATCGGCGCAATCGGTATCGCGTGGGCACCGAGTCGCGACGTCTCACCAACGGGATCGCTCGACACGACCAGCGTCGTCCCGTGTCCCGCGACCTGCGCCGCCTGAATCACCCGCCAGATGCGGTCCGCATCAATCGGGCCGACGCTGCGGGCAGCGGTGTCGACGACCGCGGAGAATTCAACGAGTGGCCTCGGCAACATCGCCCGTCCGTACGACACCTTGACGTAGGCAGAGCCTCCGACGCTCAGTTCCCATGTGGCGTGGCCGCGCACGGCGATCTCGAGCACGTCGGGTGCCCGGACACTGGACCCGAGACCGTAGGCCGCTCGACCGTCCGAGAGTACGCACATCGAACCGTCGCTGATCTCGAGCAGCTTGCGCATGATCGTCGGCTGGCGCAACGAGATCGGTCGCGCAAAGCTCACGCGAACGCTCCGCGAGATCGTTTGTGCGTCGGCGATTACGACCCGACCGGCGGCGTCGCCGCGTTCGTAGCGGAGCGAGACGAACTCGTTGACGGCGCGGAACAAGTCGGCCGGCATACGCGTCGCGCGGTACACGGCACCGTCGATGACCCGAGATGCGGCCGACCGCACGATGTCTTCAGTGTTGACTCCGAGGGCGTGCACGCCTGTCCCGGGGTCCGGCAGGTAGAGCGCTTGATCGGCTCGACGCAGGCATTCGGCGACGACTTCGTGCTGGAGCGACCGGCCGACGTAGATCCGGTCCACGACCGCCGACGCGAACGCCGGTAGGGACTCAAGGGCCGCGGTGGGAATCCCGACGCAAGTGTGGACCTCGTAGCCGTTGATCGGCGTCGATGCGCTCGCAAAGAACGAGAGTCCGTCAAGCGTGCGCGAAGCCTCGATCGCCTCGACCAGGGCCACCCCTCGAAGCAGGCGGGAGCCGACACTCGTCCCTGCACGGGGAGGGGACCTGCTGTCGAGCTCGGTCGGCTCGACTTCGGCTTCGTGCAAGGTGGCCGCCCGTGACTCAACGGTGGCGACGTCGTCGACGTGCAGTGGCCCGTGCCCCGGCTCGATGCAGATCGGAGGTCGAACGCCGTCGTCGGCGGCAAACCCCACGAGCACCACACGGACCTCAACCGGCAGCCCGATGGCCGACAGCGCGCCCGTGACCCCCCGCTCCACACCTGCCCGGAACTGCTGCTGAAAGCGCCACACGGGTCAACAGCTACCGTAGAGCTCAGCGCGCTCGATCGCGGCCGCCGCCATCTGCGCGACGTGAGCCAGTACGGCCTCGTCCATCTTCGTGAATTGGCGATCCGACTTGTCGAAGAGCTCGATTGATCCCAGCTCGCGGCCGTCGAGCGCGGTGATCGGCGTCCCGAGGCAAGCTCCGCCTGGGGGGACTTCGGATTCAGTGCCGGACGTCACCGTCGTGGTCTGGTGGCCGTCGTTCCGCAGCTCGACAGAGGCGCGCGGCCGCGGACGGTGACGTCGAGTGGCTGACAGGCGCCGCCGGAGACTTCTTTCTCGAAAGCCTGTCCGCCTTCGAGATGGTGCGGCGCGGCTTCCAGGAGGCTCGGGAGGCGGCCGTCCTCGAGCGCACTGACCGCGAACACCCCGGCGCGGGAGATGACGGGCGCGGATCGCGACGATCAGGTTGTCGTGATGAGCGGCGGCGAGCTCCAGCACCGTGAGCTCACGCTCCATGGCCTGGCGTCCCAGGTCGTAGGCGACGTGAAGACCATGCTCGCGTTGCTCCCCCCGATCGTCGAGGTCGGCGCGCAGACCGGCGGCATACGACTCCCGGAAGGCCGCCGCGTCCGGGCGCATCGTCTCGTCCTCACCGGTGACCATCGCACCACTTGCACATGGTCACGGTCGTTCCCTGACGCATCACCGATTCGATGTGGAAGTCGTCCATCAGCCGGCGGGCACCGGGGAGACCGAGCCCGAGTCCTCCCCGCGTCGCAAAGCCATCGGTCAGCGCCAGCTCGACGTCCGGAATACCCGGGCCGTCATCGGCGGCGATGACCTGAAGCCCAGAACGGCGCCCATCGCTGACCGGCGTGATGATCACTTCGCCCCGCCGACCGTGAACCACGATGTTGCGCGCGATCTCGGAGATCGCCGTGGCAATCAGCGTCGCCTCCGTGCGCCCGAATCCGAGTTCGAGTGCGATCGTCCGCCCTTCAGCCCGCGCGAGAACGAGGTCCAGGTCGGACGTGATCTCCACCCGGGTCTCAGCGGTCATCGTCACGATCGCGCTCCGTAGCGGCGCGGATCGCCGCCAGTGCCTTGTCCGCGTCGAGTTGGGGGTGAAGCGGATCGAGGTCGATGCCGAACTGGACGAGTGCGGTTGCGACTGGAGGTTGAATGCCCGCGACCATCGTGGCCCCTCCCCGTAGTCGAACCACCCGGTCGATCGAACGAAGCGCCTGGGCGGCAAACGAATCCATCACTTCGAGTGCGGTGACGTCAATGACGACGCCGCGAATCCGGTCCTCGCCTACTCGTCGAGCGAGCTCGTCGCGGAGCTGGAGGATCTCCCGATCAGCGAGATCGGTCTCGATCCTGGCGACCAGGCAATCTCCGTGGCGATGAACCGCGACTGACATCGACGACCTAGCTCGAGCGGTTGACGCTGACTTCACTGTCGACATCGCCGGCGAGCAGGCGCTCGGCCACCTCCAGACCACCTTGAAGGTCCCCCACCGTCTTGAGCATCCCGAGGTCGACACGGAGTTCGACGACAGTCTGGGCGATCCCCGAGGAAAGCCCGGTGACGATCGCGCTGGCGCCCATCAACCGTGCCGCCTTCACCGTCTGCACGAGATGGTTCGCCACCGTCGCGTCGATGGTGGCCACGCCGGTGATGTCGATGACGACGACCTTCGCCCGGTTCTTCTGGATCGCACTCAGCAACTGCTCGGTGAGCTGGCTGGCACGCGAGGCGTCCAGGACGCCGATGATCGGGAGGATGAGAAGGCCGTCCCGCACCTGCAGCACGGGTGTGGAGAGTTCCTTGATCGCGTCCTGCTGCTCGCGGATGACGCGCTCGCGCTCATCGACGAAGCTGACGGCGACGGTCGCCGCGATGCGGTTGGCAGCAGGCTCGTAGGAGTCGAGGATCCGGTTCAGCAGTTCGGCATCGTCCTGATAGTTCACGAAGAGCGAGCGGGCGAGCACGTCCCGGAGGAGCAGGACGATGCCAATGACTTCGCGGGTCTCTACCCCGCGCGGGATGATGCGCTCCGAGAGATCCCGTGCGTACGCCTCGAGTGTCTCGATGCTCCCGGTCTCGAGTGCGTCTACGTAGTTGTCGTAAACGGCCGTGACCTCGCGGAAGATCTCGTCGGGCGTCATGACGCTGAGCAGGTCCGCGTCGGTGATCAGCCCGACCCACTGCTCTCTCAGCTTCGTGCGGTTCTCCCGCAGATGCGCCACGAGCTCGTGCAGCAACGGGCCGTTTGCGTGGTCAGGCCCGGCCAGATGAGGCTGGGCTCCGGATGAACTTGTGTCGACGGACATGGCACCTCCAGCGTCGGACACCTACCCAAACTCGGGCACCAGGTATTCCCGGCCGGGAGATCGACGCCCGGCGACGATCGGCTCAGTACGCCCCACCCCGAGCGCCGTCGAGGAACAGACCCGTGATGTCCGCGATGTCGTCTTCGGTGCCCACGGACGGTTGTGCGGCGAGCCTGCTCACAACCAGCCCGACTAGGAAGTCCGTGAGCCACGCGCTGGCGATGTCTCGGCGAATGGCGCCGGTCGACTGACCCCGCTCGAGGAGCTGGCGAAGCGGCGTCTCGGCGACCCGGCCCCCTCCCCGACCGTGACCCCGTCGAGCCGAGCGGCGTCGAGCCGTTCGCCGACCTGGACGATCGCCGGCCCGATGACCTCGGCGACCAGGGCATCGCGGTTCGGAAAGTACCGGTACAGCGTGGCTCGCCCGACGCCTGCGTCTTCGGCGACCGCGTTCACGTTCGAGCCCGGTCCACCTTCAACGAACACACGCGCGGCTGAATCGACGATCGCGCGGGCGACGCGTCGCTGGAGAGCCGATCGATGGTTACACACCTCGGTCATGAGGGTAAGGGCCTACGTATCAAGTTAAGACAATCGTGTCTCACCATGAGGCATGAACATCAAGACCTGACCTACTGCCCCCGGTGGGCAGGGTCGGAAAGGAGTCCCCATGTCCGAACCGGCAGGGCTCGACGGCGTGGCCGCACTCAGCCCGAGTGAACTCGAGGCGGAGTGCGGAGCGCTGTTGCCCGAAAAGACGGCGATGTCGTCGATCGACATCCAGATCGGGATCCCGGTCGACAACCTCGCCATCCCGATCAACATGGCGACAGCGATCAACAACTCTTCGCCCGAATCGTGGGCGGTCGCTGACGCTGACCAAGTCGTGATCGTCGACCAGTACGACGACGGCTGAGAGGAGTGATCTCGATGCGAGAAAAACACCCAGAACAACGTGAAGTGACGCGGGAAGAGCTCGAAGCGCAAGCTGGTGCTCCCCTTCCCGACAAGCAGGCGACGTCCCTGATCGACATCGGTGACGTCGCGCTCAACATCGGCGACATCTCGCTCGGCGTCTACGCACCTATCACCGCGTACGCACCGATCGACATCGACGCCGACGTGGGTGTCTACGCGCCCATCGACGCCGACCTCGGGGTGTACGCGCCCATCGACGCCGACGTGGGCGTCTACGCGCCCATCGACGCCGACGTCATCGCCAACATCGGCGCCGACGTCGCCGCCAACGTCGACGTCGGCGACGTCCTTCCCGTCGATCTCGACGCTCCGGTGGATACCGGAATGAGCACGCCCGAACTGGACCTGCCGGGTCTGGATGACGGCCTGGTCCCGCTCGACTCCGTGCAGTCGCAGGACACGCTGGGCCACCTGCCCATCGACCACCCTGTTGATCAAGTGACGGACGGTGCGCCCGTCGATCAGATGACGGACAACGCCGTCGATTCGCTTGCCCCGGTCGAGGCGACGGATCAGCTACCCGTTGACACCGCAGACGACTTGACGCACAACGCGCTCGACCCGCTCCCGCCGGTCGACACCGCTGACCCCGCTCCGGTCGACACCGCCGACCCGGCGCCGGTCGACACCGCCGACCCGGCGCCGGTCGACACCGCTGACCCGCCTCCGGTCGTCAGCACTGACCCGCCTCCGGTCGACACCACGGACCCGGCCCCGGTCGACACCACGGACCCGGCCCCGGTCGACACGGCTGACCCGGCCCCGGTCGACACCGCGGTCCAGGAACCGTTCGACACGGACCAGCAGGTGCATGCCGTTGACAGTGGAGCGGCGCAGACGGCTCCACCCGCGGCGACGGATGGCGCCAGTGCCCCGGTGGCCGACGAGCCAACCGAACCGGTGACGGCTGCGCCGGAGGCCGAGGCGTCACCAGCTGACTCGGGCGACGCCACGTCGTGAGCACTCAGGCACCCAACCACAGGAAGGAGATCAACCATGAGTAGGCCTGAGTACCAACCCGACGAGCTGACGCTCGAGGAGGCCGAGGCCAATCGCGGGATCAAGCTCCCCGAGAAGCAGGCCATGTCGACAGTGCCGCTGATCGACACCGGCTCGCTGCTCGACGGCGGCCCGCTCCTCGACCTCAACTTGGATCTGGACCTCGACGCGGACATCGCCGCGCCCATCGACGCCGCGATCGCCGCCAACGCCAACGTCGCCGTGCCGATCGATGCGGCGGTGTCGGCCAACGTCCTTTCCGGTAGCGCCGTGGGCCTCGCGAGTGCCGACCAGGATTCGCTGCTCACGCAGCACCTCGACGGCGCCGCGCTCGCAACTGCCGACCAGGACGTCGGTCTGGATCAGAGCAACGACCAGGTCGAACCGGTCGCGCCGGTGGCGGACGAGCCGGTCGTGGGCTCCGGTGCTTTGCTCGACGTGAACGCCGACCTCGACCTCAACCTGGACCTCGCCGCGCCAATCGATGCCGCGATCGCTGCCAATGCAAACGTGGCGGCGCCGATCGACGCGGCCGTCTCGGCCAACGTGCTGTCCGGTGGCTCCGAGGCGATTGCAACCGCGCCACAGGATTCTGTGATCGTGCAGGACCTCGACGGTGTGGCGATCGCCGATGCGTCACAGAGCGCCGACATCGACCAGTCCGACTTCGAAGGCGCGCTGGCGGACGCCAGCACGGCCGTCGACCAGCCGGACACCACCGCTGCCGTCGCCGCGACCGATGGCGTTGTCGACCAGCCGGACACCACCGCTGCGGCGGTCCCGGTCGACACCACCGTCGACCAGCCGGACACCACCGCTGCGGCGGCCCCGGTCGACACCACCGTCGACCAGCCGGACACCACCGCTGCGGCGGCCCCGGTCGACACCACCGTCGACCAGCCGGACGCCAGCGCTGCGGCGGCCCCGGTCGACACCACCGTCGACCAGCCGGAGACCACCGACGCGGCGGCCCCGGACGGCCCACCCACGGTGTCCACCGGTACGGAGCCGACCTCCGACGGTCAGTCGACCCCGTGAGGTAGACCATGTCGGTTACCCACACCGGCACGAGCGGGGTGGTGGCCCCTCCAGAGGTGGCCACCACCCCGACCCGTCAATGCCGGCACGCCCCGCGGACGGCAACCCGACACCCTGTGCCGCAGCGCGCCGACGGCCTCGAGCTGATCGGCGAGTTCAAGCAGTCCGGCTACAAGGATCCGCCATGGCTCGTGCGTCGGGCCGATGGTCAGACGGTTCAGCTGACCCGGCTCCTCTATGCCGTGCTCGAGGTGATCGACGGGCGCCGCGACGTCAGGGGGATCGCGGACGCGGCGAGCACGCGCATCGGCAGGCGCGCCTCCGTCGATGCCATTCGCTTCCTAATTGCCGAACGACTCCGTCCACTCGGGCTCGTGAAGCGTTCCGACGGGGCCAACCCGTCCACGAAGAAGGCCAACCCGCTCCTCCGTGTGCACGCGAGAGTCGCCCTGTGCAGCGAACGGGTCACCCGTTTCATCACTGCGCCCTTCTCCGTGCTGTTCGTGTGGCCACTCGTCGTGGCCGTCGTCGTCGCGTTCGTGGCCATGTCGGCCTGGCTCTTCCTCGTCAAGGGCGTCGGGGAGAGCCTTCACCAGGTTCTCTACCACCCCGAACTACTCGTCATCGTCTTCGGGCTCACCATTCTCTCCGCCGGCTTCCACGAGTTCGGCCACGCCGCCGCCTGCCGCTACAGCGGCTCCAAACCCGGTGTGATCGGCGCCGGCTTCTACATCGTGTGGCCGGTGTTCTACACCGACGTCACCGACTCCTACCGTCTGAGCCGGCGCGGCCGGCTCCGTGTTGACCTCGGCGGCCTCTACTTCAACGCCATCTTCGCCCTGGCGACGTTCGGGGCGTGGGCACTCTTCGGTTGGGAGGCCGCGCTCATCCTCGTGCCGATGCAGTTCCTGCAGATGCTGCGCCAACTCCCGCCGATGATCCGGCTCGACGGCTACCACATCCTCGCCGACTTCACCGGCGTTCCCGATCTCTTCAGCCGCATCAAGCCGACGCTGTTGAGCATGATCCCGTGGCGCCGACGCGACGAGCGGGCCACCGCGCTCAAGCTCTGGGTCCGCATCGTCGTCACCCTGTGGGTCCTCCTCGTCGTGCCGATGCTCGCGTTCACGATGCTGATGTTCGCGCTCGGGCTTCCGCGTGTTCTGGCCACGCTGTGGGACAGCGCCGGCATGCAGTGGGAGAAGGTCTCCACGGCGTTCACCCACCACCAGTACAGCCTCGCGTTCGCCGCCGTGATCGGCATCCTGGCCCTCGCGCTGCCCGTGGCCAGCGGAACCTACATGCTGACGCGCTTCGGCCGCCGGGCCGTCACCTCCACCTGGCGGCACACCGACGGCAAGCCCATGGAGCGGGGCATGATCCTCGGGGGCACCGCCGCCGCGGCCGCGCTGCTCCTGCCGATGTGGTGGCCCAACGTCACGCCGATGCAAGCGGGCGAGAGCTGGACCGTACCCGAGCTGGTCTCCAGGATCCCGTCGTTCGGGGCGCCGCCAGCGGTTGCCGACGGCGGGCCCACCAATGGCGCCCACCGCGGTCGCCAGGCCGGGGGGCCGGTCGTGAACGGCCAGCCGGATGGAGCGCCGGCCGGCCCGGACAGTCCGTCGTGGACGCGGCGTGCATCGGGTGCACCGGCGCCGGCAGACCCGATCGTGGGCCCTGACACGACAAGCACGACGACACTGATTGCACCGACTCCCTCCCACCCGAGCTCGCCGACACCAACGGCGTCGACGGTCACCGATTCGACGGTCACCGATTCGACGGTCACCGATTCGACGACCTCAGCGACCACCACGTCGACGACCTCAGCGACCACCACGTCGTCGACCTCAGCGACGACGGCGCCGCCGACGATCGCCACGACCGCCCCGCCGACGGTCGCCACGACCGCCCCGCCCGAGACCACGGCACCGCCGACGGTCGCTACCACGTCCCCACCACCGCCGACCGAGACCACCGTCGCACCAACCATCGCGACGACCGCTCCACCGCCGCCCACGACAGCGGCGCCCCCGCCCCCAACGGAGGTGACCACACCATGAAACGGATCCTTCGCCCCCTCAGTCCGCTGATCGCGCTCGTCATCGCCGCGTCCGTCGCGGTGCCGCTCGCAGCCGCCACGGCCGCCGACAACGACGGGACGTCCGAGTCGAAGAGCGGCGACAACATCGCCATCGCGGTGAACACCGAAGACGGCACCATCGTGTTCGAGGTCGCGTTCTCCGTGCGCCGGGTCAACAACGGCGTCGTCGACAACACGAACATCGCCGCGGCGCTGGCGAGCTGCACCGACTGCACCACGGTCGCAATCGCCTTCCAAGCCGTGCTGGTCACCCGCGACCCCGACATCCTCATCCCGCAGAACCTCGCGTTGGCATTCAACGATCACTGCACGGGGTGTGTCACGTACGCTTCGGCGACCCAGCTCGTCTTCGGGTACTCCGGACAAGTACGGATCACCGGCGACGGTCGACAACGCTTGCACGCGCTGCGCGATCGGCTGCTGGACCTGCAGGAGCGGGCGGCTGACCTCACCCTGTCCGAGCTGATCGCCGAGGTGGACGCGGCCGAACGCGAGATGCTGGCGATCTTCACCGACGAGATCGTCGAGCTCGGGCCGACGCCGGAGGTAGCCGACGACGCCGAGAGCGTTACTCCATCGCTCACGGATCCCACGACGACCCTGCCGGCCACATCTCTGATCGGGTCCGTCGAGCCGATCCCGACAACGGCGGCAATCTCCACGGACGTACCGGAAGAGGGTTCAAGCGTGCCGGATGAAGTGAGCAGTGTCCCGACGCTGCCTGACCCACCGCCGGAATCCGTTGACTCCACGATGCCGACGGAGTCGTCAGTGCCGGACGCCACGTTGCCGCCGCCTGAACCGTCCTCGACGACGTTGGCCACATTGCCGCCCGAAACGGTGCCGCCCGAAACGGTGCCACCGGAAACGGTGCCACCGGAAACGGTTGCGACCTCCGAGACCGCGGTGACGGCATCGTCAGAACCGCCCGTCACGGAGTCGCCGTGAGGACTGTTCGCCCAATCGAAGGGTGCAGCACGCGGCTAGACGACCGATCCCGACTCTGGCGTGTCGTCCAGGAGGTTGGTGAGGCCAGCGAGTTCGAAGATTCGCGAGACCGAGGCCGTGTCTTGGAGGCGCAGCCCCCGGTTGTGTTCAGCGAGGCGCCGACGTGCTGCCAGAAGAGCCGAGATGGCGGTCGAGTCGATGAACGTGACGTCACGGAGATTGACCACCACTGCGCCATCGGTGGAGGCGATCACACCCTGCATGCAGAGGCGGAAGGTTTCCACTTCGCTCATGTCGAACTCGCCGCTGATGTCGAGCACGACCGTGTCCTCCGCGGCCCTGACGGAGAGTTCAAACGGGACACACTCTGCTGAGGTCATTGGGCCCCTCCCAGCGGGCAGACACGATCAGACTCGGGCCCTACCGGTTTGAAGGCCGGTCGGGTCGTACCCACGCCAGTCGGGGGACAAACGCCACGAGTGCTCAGGTGATTGCACGCGCCGCGCGGGTCGCACTGCTACCGCCTTGGTCGGATCGCGCGGCCGTGGAATTCTCCGCTCTCGGCCCGGCCCACCAGCATCCCCAGCACGGCCGCCGTCTTCGGCTCACTCCCGGCTCGAAACGAAACCCGGAGAAGAACACACTCGACGTCATCCGACGGAGGCCTTCGGACATCTCACCACCAGGGCCCCATCCGTAGACAAATCGTAGAACTCCCGAAGGACACGAAGGCGGCTGTGTTGGTCAAATCATGACGATGACGCCCGAGCCGCCCCCCGAGCACGGCCCACTGCCGAGCCTGCCGGCCGACCGGACCTTCGTCGTCCAGTTCAGCGCCTCCCTCGACAACCCAGCCGATGGCGTGGACCGTGGACGAGTCGAACATCTGGTCAGCGGCCTCGCCACCCGCTTCCACAGCTGGGATGAGCTGCGCGGCTTCGTCGAGCGGACACTGCCGCCGGCCGAACCCGATGGCGCCGGAGCGTCGACGTGACCACCACCCTGACGCTCGACTCAAACCGGCAGCTGCCCACGATCGCCCCCCGATGGCGACCCATCACCGTCGGCGACGTCAGCGCCGTGTTGACCCACGCCAGACCGAGGTGCTCGCGTTGATGGCCCAAGGACACAGCAACACCGCCATCGCCCGCGGCCTGACGATCTCGGAGAAGGCCGTCGTCCAGCACACCTCCCAGATCTACGACCGCCTCGGGCTCTACGCCCAAGACGACGACACCCACCGACGCGTCTGCGATCCACACGTGGATCGACGTCCTTGCTGGCCCCGGCGAGCCGTAACGGCTCGGGCCGGGAGCGGCGAACCGCCGGTCGCGCACCGTCAGCCGACCGCACGCGCGACGCGGTTGCGACCGGACCGAGGTCCATGGCGAAGGGTGTTCGGCTGTCGCAGGGTTGACCGTGGTCATTGGACGGGCCGCGTGGTGCCGATGGTTGTGTGGAGGGAGTCGACGTGGAACCCGCCGTTCACGGTGAGACCTCGCCGGGGAGTTGCCGTGCGCCCGGCGCCTGTGGGGCCGGCAGGTAGAGGGCCGAGCGTGCCGGCGACGACTGGACCCAGGTCTATTGCTTCGAGTGGTTGGTCAGCGCACGATCGCTGTAGCCCGTCTTCGAGCAGGCGGAACACTCCGGTTGCAGGGGAGCCTGACGATGACTATCCGCATCTATGCCGACCAGATCCGACCTGGTGATGTGATCACCTACAGCGGACAACCTCATCAGATCACCCGCGTCGACCGGGGCGCCGGTTGGGCGTGGCCGGTGGCCTGTGACGGAACCGGCTGGGCGATCGCCCTCGGTCACCGTTTGGTCAGCGCGCGCCGCGGCTGAGGTCGCTCCCGCCCGGTGTTCGGCCGCCGGGCGCTCGCCAGAGGCTGTCCGACAGCCGGCGGATGATGACACCGATGAGTTCGGGTGGCGCGAGCCGTCCACGTCCCAGGGTCCGCGTCGGAGGTGTTGAAACATGGCCTCGTTGGTCCTGAAGATGTCCGTTTCGCTCGACGGCTACGTCGCCCCGAGCGACGGGAGCTCTGACTGGATCGCCGCCGGACGATCCGATGACGCCCTCAGTTGGACCGTGGAGACGGTGAGCAACGCCGGCGCCCACCTCATCGGTGCCAACACCTACGCCGGGTGGGCCGACTACTGGCCCGGCGCCACCGGGCCGTTCGCCAAGGCGATGAACGAGATCCCCAAGGTCGTGTTCTCGGACTCGCTCGCCTCCGCCGACTGGGCCGAGACGACGATCGTCACCGGGGACCTGGCCGAAGCCATCACCCGGCTCAAGCAGGAGCGCGCCTACGGATACCTGCTCGCCCACGGCGGGGTGCGGTTCGCCCGATCGCTGGTCAACACCGGCCTCATCGACGAGTACCGCCTCATGATCCACCCCGTCGTTCTGGGCGCGGGCGAGCGGATCTTCCACGCACCGCTCACCATCGAGCCGATCAGCACCACTGTCTTCAGCGCCGGAGGCGTCGCCCACGTCTTCGCCGCACACCCATGATCGAGCCCGCTCACAGGGGCCAGACGGCGGCGGCAGCGCAGGCGGGGAACACGAACGTTCCCTCGGTGACTTGAGGGTGCCGATCTACTCGATGCGCAGGCCGGAGATCGTGTCGTTCGATCGTTCGAGGCTTTCGTGGCGGTTCGATGGCGAGACTCCGTGCAGACGTAGCGTCCGTTTCACCCAATCGTTGGCCGGCCCACAGGTCTACTGTCCGGCCAGCTCAGCTACGACCGGGGCGAGCGCTTCGACGAAGTCGGCGCCGAAGACGAAGTAGGAGAAGCCGATCTCCTCCCGCCGTCGCCGGATCTCCTCGGCGGCCGCGGTGGGGTCAGCTGGAAGTACCGCCAGCGAGTCCGCGGCGCGAAGCGCAGCAGCGTCGGTGTCAGGCGGCGCCATGAACGGCGCGCGAGTGTCGCCGATCACGGCCACGTGCTGGGCGAGTTCGACGTCTCGGGTGGCGCGGAAGTCGCGTACCACCCGTGTGATCTCGGCCCGGTCCTCTCCCGGCATCAGTGCGAAGGTGACCGTATCTGCGACCTCGGCCGCCAGCGCCTGGGCCTTCGGCCCGCGCACAGCCATCACCACCGGCGTGTGCAAGTCGGGGCCGTCGAGATCTCGCAGCGCCGTCACGGTCTCACGCACTTGGGCCAGCCGCTCGCTCGGTGGTAGGGCGGGCAGTGACAGTTCGTCTTCGATGCCAGGCCTGCCGGTGCCGATACCCATCTCGAAACGACCGTCAGTGAGCACCGACAGCGAGTGCGCTTCCCACGCGGTGCTCCAAGCCTGGCGCAGCGCGGACGCATACACCCAGGTGCCTACCCGCAGGTCGGCAAGAGCCGCCGCGAAGGCCAGCGTGGGGCCAGGCGCCGGCTGCCATTGCGGGACGTCGGGCATCAGCAGCGTGGAGTAGCCGCTGTCGGCGATACGGCGCACCCGATCTCGCCACGTCCGCAGGTCAGTTCTGAGCGGGGCAACGACCCCGAATCGGAACGGTCTGGTTCCGCTGGTCGTCGTCGATTCGGTCATCGTTCCTGTCCTTTCGTGTCGGCGCGCCTTCTGCCCGGTTGTCGTCGAGCTCGGCGACGAACCCGTCCCGCGGGATGCAGGAGTGTGAGCACCTCCCAGCCCATACGACTCGGCTCGCGGCGCCGACTCATCGCTCGATCATGGAGTTGCGTACTTGGGTGGTGGCCAGCGCGCGGTGATGTCAGTTGCCACGCGATGCGCAGCCCGGGGCCGGCGGCGACGGCTTGGTCGGCCGCGGCGAAGGCCTGGGCGTAGACGCACGGTGTCATGGCCGGGTTGGCGTGGCCCAGGCCGTCGGCGACGGTTCGCACCTCGTGCCCGCCGACGGCGATGGTGGCGACCCGATGGCGGAGGTCGTGCACGCGCCGGCGAGCTTGCAGGCGCACCAGGAGCGGGTTGAGCTCGAAGAGCAGCTCTATTCGATGCGCAGGCCGGAGATGGCCCGGGCGATCACCAGCTGCTGGATCTCGCTGGTGCCCTCGAAGATCGTGTGGATCTTGGCGTCGCGGTGCCAGCGCTCGACGGGGTACTCGCGGGTGTAGCCGTAGCCGCCGAGGATCTGGATCGCCTCCTCGGTGACCCACACGGCGACCTCGCTCGCCTTGTACTTGCTCATCGAGCCCTCGGCGTTGCGGTAGCCGCCGTTGCGGGCGAGCCAGGCCGCCCGCCAGATCAGCAGCCGGCTGGCGTCGATCTCGGTGATCATGTTGGCGAGCTTGAACGCGATCGCCTGGTTCATGATGATCGGCTTGCCGAACGCCTCTCGCTCCTTGGCGTACTCGAGGGCGTACTCGTAGGCGGCGCGGGCGATCCCGAGCGCCTGGGCGCCGACGGTCGGCCGGGTCGCCTCGAACGTCGACATCGCCGGCTGCTTCTGGCCGGAGTGACCGTTCTCGCGCGCCCGGGCGAGCTTGGCGTCGAGCTGCTCCTTGCCGCCGAGCAGACAGCGGCCGGGGATCCGCACGTCGTCGAGCACGACCTCGGCGGTGTGCGACGCCCGGATCCCGTGCTTGAGGTACTTCTGACCTTGGCTCAGGCCGTTCGTGCCGGGAGGCACGACGAAGGACGCGTGGCCGCGGCCCTTGAGCTCGGGATCGACGGCGGCGACGACGACGTGGACGTCGGCGATGCCGCCGTTGGTGATCCACGCCTTGGTGCCGTTGAGCACCCACTCGTCGGTGGCCTCGTCGTAGACGGCGCGCGTGCGCAGCCCGGAGACGTCGGATCCGGCGTCGGGCTCGCTCACGCAGAAGGCGCCGAGGGCGACCTTGTCGGGCGTCCCGTAGCACTGGGGCACCCACTCCATCACCTGCTCGGGAGTGCCGTTGCCGCTGATCCCGGCCGAGGCGAGGCCCGACCCCATGATCGCCATGCCGATGCCGGCGTCGCCCCAGAACAGCTCCTCGACGGCGACCGGCAGGGTCAGCCCGGTGGGGTCGGCGATCGCGTTGAGCAGGAAGTCGACGCCGTAGAGGCCGATCTTGGCGGCCTCTTCGACGATCGGCCAGGGGAACTCCTCGCGCTCGTCCCACTCGTGACCCGCCGGGCGGACCACGCCCTCGGCGAAGTCGTGCACCCACTTCTGGATCTGCAACTGCTCCTCATTGAGGGCGAGCGAGAACTCCGTCATGCCCATAAGTTACCAGCTGGTAACAAAGCCTCCACCCGTGCGGCGGCGATCAGAGCGCGACGAGGGCGGGGGCGATCGTCTCGTAGATGAGCGCCGCCCCGGGCTGGTAGACGTGCACCCCGTCCCACCGCATGTTGAGGTCGTTGGCGACGGTCTCGTCGTCGCACCACTCGTCGGGACCCTCGACGAACGTGGTGGTGCGGGCGTTCGACGCGGCCACCGCCCGCAGGACCTGGTTGACGTGAGCCACGCGGGTGTCGTCGCCCCGCTCGGGCAGGGCCGGCACGCCCGCGCCCTCGACGTCCTTAGGACGCATGCACGGCACCTCGAGGATGGCGACCTGGGCGCCGGCGCCGGTCAAGGCGTCGATCCCCTGCTGCAGGCCGGCGCGGAAGTGGGCATCCCACGCGGGTGTGCCGAACGTGACCAGCTCGCCATCGTCGGTCTCGATGTCGAAGACGTCCCACGCACCGAGGACGACGAGGGCGATGTCCGAACCGGACTCGTGTACGGCATCGGCCCAGTCGTCCTGCCACCCTTCGCACATCGTGAACGAGTTGGCGAACCCGTCGCGCGTGCTGTGGACCGTTCCCGAGTCGTACACGCTGCACCCGGAGACGGACCCATCGGTGATGGCGAGCGTCGCGTCGAGGCCGGCCGGCACGTTGGCGGCGAGCGAGTGCGCCTGCGAGTCCCCGACGAGCGCGACGTGCCGCGGCAGCACGACGGGAGCAGCGGTCTTCGTCGGCGCGACGGCCAGCTTTCGGGGCGTCGCGCTCTGGCTCTGCGTCGCCGGTCTTGTCGCCGCCGGGGGCGCCACGAACGTCGCCTCACCACCTTCGGCGCGGTCGTACGGGTGAACGGTGGCGTAGAAGCCGACGAGCGCCGCGAGCGTCACCCCGGCTGCCGCCAGCACGCGCACCCGGGCCGGCCCGGCCGTGCGCCACCACGCGCCCAGCGCACCCCGGCGCACCGGCATCTCGACGCAGCGGTAGCACCACTCCGAGCACACGGCCGTGATCGCCAGGGCGACGATGAAGCGGGCGGTCGATCCGTAGCGCACGCCGAGGAACACGAAGATCGGCCAGTGCCACAGGTACAGCCCGTAGCTGCGCGCACCGACGGCGGCGAGCGGACGCCAGCCGAACAACCCGCGCATCCCCACCGCGGCGGGGTGCACGACGACCATCACCGTCAGCAGCGCACACAGCGACACCAGCGGGAGGAGCCATGCGTAGACGTAGCCGGCCGTCAGCTCGGCGACGATCGCGATGCACACGAGGGCACTCACTGCAGCCACCCCGACCGAGTCGAGCCGGACCCGCGTGCGCCGGCTGGCGGTCCGGGGAGTCACCGTCGTCCACGGGCGCCACACGAACGCCGCGGCCGCGCCGGCCAGCAGTCCCCCGGCGCGCGTGACGGTCGACAGG
>JBKOUV010000072.1:0-50975 GCA_046723555.1 Actinomycetota bacterium
CTGGCTCGATCGGTCGCGGCTGCCGTCGGCCGCCTGCATCGTCAAGGACCACGCCCGCCTCGAGGCGGAGGTGCCCGCGATCGAGGCGGCCCGCGAACGGGACCTGCAGACAACGCTCTGGCAGCCCGGCGGCTGACGTCCGGGGTCTGCGGCGCCAGACACGTCGAAGGTTCGCGCCGGCTCGATCTGGGCGCGACCAACGTGCCGCATTCGAGGCGGGTGACGTCGAGCAGGGCCGGGCGGCGGCGAAAGAGGTCGAGCGCACGCTCTCGGCGGACGTCGCCGGGAGGCTCGGCGTGACGATCGGATTCTCGGATGCTGACGGCGACAGCGCCGGCTGAGCTGCCCGTCGGGCCGGCGGTCCGCACCGATCCGCCGATCGACCGGCTGGCCGCGGCGGCGATGCGGCCGGTCGCGGCGGCGTCGACGGCCGTCTAGCGCATCCTCCTCGGCGCCCTTTGCGCCTACAGCGCCGCCCGGTTCCTCCCCAAGGGCTGGGTCGAGTCGCTCTACCTGGCGCCCGAGCACCACCTAACGTTCCCGTGGTTCACGTGGGTCCGGCCGCTGCCTGGGCCGCTGATGTATGCCGCGGTGGTGGCGATGTTCCCGCTCGGCGTGGCGCTCGCGGTCGGGTACCGCACCCGCCTCGCCGCCGCGGCCTACCTGGTGATTTGATCGACCCCGGCGTCGACCTCGCCGCCCTCAGCCGCCGGACCCGCGCCTCCGAGTACGTGCTGCCGCTCGACCCGCCGGTGGTTGAGTGATCTCCGGTTCGGCCTCGGCGTCCCGATCGTCGCCGCATGTGTCGTCGCAGTCGCGCGTTGGCGGCTGGCGGCGACGATCGCGAGCCGGTCCAACTCCGGTCGGACGCGCCGAGCTACTCGACTGTCGACGACCTTGTTGCGGCCAGCGAGCTCACGGTCACCCCGTGACCCGAGGGTTTCGTGCGGGACAGGGGCGCGTCAAACCCTCGGATGGCAGGAAACCCTCGGATGCGAACTACGACAGCGCGGCGGCGAAGCGGTCTTGCTCCCGCGTCCGCAGGGCGACGTTGACCCGTTGGCGTTCGAGGATCTGTTCGAGGGTCTTCGCCGCCTGCTTGATCGGGTGCTCGGAGAAGAACGCCTGCACGTCGGCGGCGACCGCCTCGTCGGTGAGCAGCCGCACGCCGTCGACCATCCGCACGATCGTGTTGTTCGGGAACCGTTGGTTGGCCTCGTCCCAGTGCCGGCGGACGAAGTCCCACGCCACCGCGCCGTGGCGACGGTTGGCGATGCACGTCCGGAGCAAGAACGGGGCGTTCTGCGTCTTCACCTCTTCGCTCATCGCCAGCTCACACGTGCGGCGGACGAGCGCCTCCGAATCGAACTCGGCGAGTGCGTAGAGGTGACGGAGCTGGTCCTGCGGAGTCGGCGCGGTGCGGTAGCGCTCGAGGAGCCGGTCGTACACGGCGTCGTCGCCCGTGGCCGCGACCACCGTCGTGGCGGCAGCGACAAGCTCGGGGTCGATCCGTCCCGGCTCCGCCTCACCCTGCTCGTACAGGTCGCCGCAGCGCGCCTGGGTCGCCTGGTCGCCGCCGTGGATCGCCAGCGCCGCGGTGAGCAGGCCACGAAGCTTGCCCCGCAGGTCGTCCTCACCCTCGACGGGCTCGCCGAGCTCTGCCACCACCGGCGCCAGCAGCGCGCGCACCCGCGCCTGCAGGGCCGGGTAGTGGTCGTCGTCGAGCAGCCGGCCGAGGCCGCGCAGCCCGAGCACGATCGCCTGCCACACGGCCAGGTCCCGCTCGCCACCGAACCCCTCGACGAAGGCGAGGTAGTCCGCCGCGGCGAGCCGGCCGGCGACCACCTCGTTCCAGGCGTCGTCGACCAGGTTGTAGCGCTCGAGGGTGTCGAGCGAGCCGAGCACCTCGCCCGAGATCCGCCGCCGCAGCTCGCCGTCGTAGGCGACGCGGTAGAAGCCGTGGCCGCCCGCGTTGACGACCACCGGCACGTCCGGCGCGGCGAGCGAGATCCTCGCCCCACCGTCGTCGATCAGGACCGATGTGGTGTCGTCGCCGATCCGGACGAGGACCGGCACGAGCCAGGACGTGGCGGCGCCGACGCCGAGGGCGTCGGCGTCGAAGGCGAACCGTTGCTGCCGCAGCACCAGTTCGTTCCCGTCGAGGGACGCGCTGACGAGCGGGTAACCCGGCTGCCAGATCCAGGAGTCCATCATCCGCCGGACCGGCTCGCCGCTGGTCTCCTCGAGGGCGTCCCACAGGTCGCCCGTCTCGGTGTTGCCGTACTCGTGGCTCTGGAGGTAGTGGCTCACGCCCGCCCGGAAGCGCTCCTCGCCGAGGTACTGCTCGAGCATCCGCAACAAGGCCCCACCCTTCTGGTACGTGAGGACGTCGAACATCCCCTCGCACTCCGCCGGCGAGCGGACCTCGTACTCGACCGGTCGAGTGGTGGCGAGCGAGTCGGTTTCGAACGCCGCTGACCGCTCGAGCCCGAACAGGGTCCAGCGGTCCCACTCGGGGCGGAACGCCGCGCAGGCGGCGAGCTCCATGAACGTGGCGAACGCCTCGTTCAACCAGATCCCGTTCCACCACCGCATCGTGACGAGGTCGCCGAACCACATGTGGGCGAGCTCGTGGGCGACGACGTCGGCGACGTTCTGTTGCTCGCTCTGCGTGCTCGTCGCCGGGTCGAGGAGCAGCAGGCTCTCGCGGAACGTGATGCAGCCGAGGTTTTCCATCGCCCCGGCGGCGAAGTCGGGCAACGCCAGCAGGTCGACCTTGTCGCTCGGGTACGGGATGCCGTAGTAGCGCTCGAACCACTGCAGGGCGAACGCACCCACTTCGAGCCCGAACGCGGTGAGGCGCCCCTTGCCGGGCACGTGGATGATGCGGAGCGGAATGCCGCCGACGTCGACCGGTGCGGTGGCCTCGAGCGGACCGACGACGAACGCGACGAGATACGTGCTCATCACCATCGTGTCGGCGAAGCGCACGGCGATCCGACCGCCAGGGCGTTCCTCCCGTCCGATCTCGCGGCCGTTGGAGACGGCGAGCAGTCCGGGCTCGACGACCAGCGTGACGGCGAACACCGCTTTGAGGTCGGGCTCGTCCCAGCACGGGAACGCCCGCCGGCAGTCGGTGGCCTGCATCTGCGTGGTGGCGATGACACGCTCGCCGTCGCCGTCGGCGCTGTACGTGCTGCGGTAGAAGCCGCGGAGCTTGTCGTTCAGCGCGCCGGAGAAGGCGATCGTCAGCACCGCCGGACCGGACTCGAGCCGATCCGCGGGCGTGACGAAGAGCCGTTCCGTCTCCGGCTCGAGCCGCCACGTCGCCGCCCCGCCATCGACGTGGCATTCGTGGATCTGCAGCTCGGCGGCGTTGAGCACCAGGTCGGTCGTCGGCTCGACCACGTCCACGCGGACCTCGACCCGCCCGTCGAAGCTCGCCGAATCCAGACTGGGCGCCAGCTCGAGGTCGTACCGCGACGGGATCGCGGTACGGGGCAGCCGGTACGGGTCGAGAGTCGGAGTCTCGGTCGCAGTCACGGAGCGGATGGTATCGGTGGGCCGCCCGCGGTTCGCAGGCCCGGGGGCTGGTGTCGCTTTCTGACAACTCTTGCCACCAGGCGACACGTTCTGTCGCTCTGGGCCAAGAGTTGCAGAAGCGGACGTGGAGGTGCGGCGGATAGCGTGGTCGGCCGTGCCTGCTCGGGCCCGATATGACGTGGTCGGCATCGGCAACGCGCTCGTCGACGTGATCGCCCACGCCGACGACGCGTTCCTCGACGAGCACGGCCTCGTGAAGGGCGCGATGACGCTCATCGACACCGACCGCGCCGGTGAGCTCTACCTCGCGCTCGGCTCGGCCGTCGAGATGAGCGGCGGCTCGGCGGCCAACACGATGTGCGGCGTCGCCAGCCTCGGCGGCCGTGCCGCGTACATCGGCAAGGTCAGCGACGACGACCTGGGCGCGGTGTTCGGCCACGATCTGAACGCGGTCGGGGTCTCGTTCCGCCCGGGCGCTCCGGCCGAGGACACGCCGACCGGGCGCTGCATCATCGTCGTCACCGGCGATGCCCAGCGCACGATGAACACCTACCTCGGTGTGTCGAGCCTGCTCTGCACGGACGATCTGGACGAAGCGACGATCGCTGACGGTGCCGTCCTCTACATGGAGGGTTACCTGTTCGACCGCGACGACGCCAAGAAGGCGTTCCGCCGGGCGGCCTCGGTGGCCCACGAGAACGGCCGCAAGGTCTCGTTGACGCTGTCCGACTCGTTCTGCGTCGACCGTCATCGCGACGACTTCGCCGCCCTCGTTCACGAGGATGTCGACCTGCTCTTCGGCAACGAGGACGAGCTGTGCTCGCTGTACCAGGTCGACGACCTCGCCACCGCGATGGCGACCGTGCGGGGGGAGTGCGAGCTGGCCGCGATCACCGCGGGGAAGGACGGCTCCCACGTCGTGACCGCCGACGAGGTGGTCTCGGTGCCGGCGGAGGACGTCTCGCGTGTCCTCGACACGACCGGCGCCGGCGATCTGTACGCGGCCGGGTTCCTGTACGGCTACAGCCGGGCGCGGCCGCTGGCCGAGTGCGCTCGCCTCGGCTCGATCGCCGCGGCCGAGGTGATCAGCCACGTCGGTCCCCGACCACTCGTCCCGTTGCGCACGCTCTTGCCGTGACCGAGCACGACGTCAGGGCGACCGCGGAGCGGTGGCTCGGGGCGGAGCCGGACGACGACGTCCGCGCCGAGCTGCGGGATCTCCTCGACGGCTCCGAGTCCGAGCTCGTCGCCCGATTCAGTGGGCACCTCACGTTCGGCACCGCCGGGCTCCGCGCCGCCATCGGTGCCGGACCGCTGCGGATGAACCGGCTGGTCGTGCGGCAGGCCGCCGCCGGGTTGGCCGCCTACATCGGGGACCTCGACCCGCGCGCGGCCGAGCGCGGCGTGGTGATCGGGTACGACGCGAGGCACAAGAGCGACGTATTCGCCCTCGACACGGCCCGGGTCATGGCCGCCGTCGGGATCCGATCCCGGGTGCTACCGGGACCGCTGCCGACACCCGTGCTGGCGTGGGCGCTGACCGAGCTCGACGGCGCCGCCGGCGTGATGGTGACGGCGTCGCACAACCCGCCCGCCGACAACGGCTACAAGGTCTACCTCGGCGACGGCCCGCAGATCGTCCCCCCGCACGACACCGGGATCTCGGCCCGCATCGAGCAGGTCGACCCGGCGACGGTGCGGCTGGCGCCGGAGGACGATCCGCTGATCGAGCGGCTCGACGCGACGATCCTCGACCGCTACGTGGCATACGTGGCGACCGTGCGCCGGCGGCCGGCGACGGCCGGCGTGAGCGTCGCCTACACGCCGATGCACGGCGTCGGCGGCGAACTGGTCCGGCGGGCGTTCGCCGCGGCGGACCTGCCCGCCCCGGCCGTCGTCGAGCAGCAGTTCGCTCCCGATCCCCGGTTCCCGACCGTGCAGTTCCCGAACCCCGAGGAACCGGGCGCGATGGACCTCGTCATCGCCCTCGCCGCCGAGCGGGGGGCGGCGATCGCCCTCGCCAACGATCCCGATGCCGACCGGCTCGGCGCGGCCATCCCGCAGCCCGACGGGGCGTGGCGCCGGATCGGCGGCGACGAGCTGGGCTGGCTGCTGGCCGACCACATCCTGCGCCACCCGAAGGCCGACGACGGCGATCCGGCGGACCGGCTGGTCATCACGACGCTCGTCTCGTCGTCGCTGCTCGAGGCGATGGCCGCCGATCTCGGGGTGCACTTCGCCGAGACGTTCACCGGGTTCAAGTGGATCGGGCGGACCATCCTCGATCACCCGCAGTGGCGGTTCGTGTTCGGCTACGAGCAGGCGCTGGGCTACCTCGTCGCCCCCCGCCCGCTCGACAAGGACGGCATCGGCGCGGCGGTGCTGATGGCCGAGATCGCCGCCGCGGCGGCGGAGGACGGGACGACGCTGCAGGCCCGCCTCGACGACATCGCCACTCGTTACGGCCGCCACGTGATCGCCGACCGGTCGGTGAAGATGGATCCGGCGTTGGCCGCCGAGAAGGTGCGCGAGCTGCTCGCCGAACCGCCCGAGCAGCTCGGCGGGGCCAAGGTCGTCGAGGTCACTCCCTACCCGGAGGCCGATCTGCTGCGGCTCACGCTCGAGGGCGGGGTGCGCGTCCAGGTCCGCCCGAGCGGCACCGAACCCAAGGTCAAGCTGTACGGCGAGGCGATCGACTCCGACCCGACCCCGTACCTCGACGCGCTCGCCGACCTCTTCGGCTGATTGGTTCTGATCGCGATCAGCGGTCACGGGCGGTTCAAATCGCGCGGGAGAACCAGCCGGGCCGCCGCCATTTCCCCTTTCCTCGCCAGTCGACACCCAGGGTGGTGTGTGGGACTCTGCAATCTTCCAGCTCTTCGGTTCCCAGTACAACGTCGCCACTGTCGAGCAGCTCGTCGATCTGGGGCTGTCGCGCTCCTCCATCCAGCGGGCGCGCCGGAGCGGTGTGCTGGCAATCGTTGCGCCGAGAGTGGTCCGGCTGGCCAGCTCGACCGAGACGTTCGAGTCGAAGGCGATGGCGCTGCTCCTGAGTACGAGTTCGAAGACCTTCCTGAGCGGACCGACGGCGGCGGCGCTGCGGGGGCTGCGAGGCATGCCCCGGTCGTTCGTCGAGCTGACCCTGCCCGAGAAGGAACGCGCGCGGCGAAGGCCGGGGTGGGCGAGGGTCGTGTACGCGAGTTGGATCGACCCGGACGTGGACTTCGAGGTGCGCGACGACGGGCTCCGGGTCGCCCTCCCGTTGCGGATGCTGTTCGGGTTGGCCGGCCAGTTCAATCAGCATCGCTTCGAACGGGCTGCCGAGGACGCCTGGCACCTCGGCTTGGTGTCTCCTTCCGAAGCTGCCGAGTACCTGGCGATGGTTCGGCGCAGCGGTCGTCCGGGCGTCACGCGGTTCGAGAGGTGGCTGCGCAAGACCGAGTGCCAGGCCCGACCGAGCGCGACCGGTCTCGAGCTCGGTTTCGTCGACATCATCCGGAGCGCCGGCCTGCCTGACCCCGTACGTCAGCATCCGCTCACCCTCCGCAGCGGCGTGACGATCCACATCGATCTCGCCTGGCCCGAGGTCCAGCTCGGCCTGGAGCCCGGCCACAGCTGGTGGCACGGTGGCGACCTGCGTCAACGCGGCGATCAAGCGCGCGTCCGGGACTGCGGCGAGCTCGGCTGGCTGATCATCCCGTACGACGAGCAGGCGACCGCCGAACGGGATTCCACCATCACCCAGCTCGTTCGCATCTATCGCGAACGGGTGCGAACTTTTCTTCCGCGCGAATCGCGCCTGTCGTGATACCGGATCGCGATCAGAACCCGTACCTCACGCCGGCGGGCCGAATTGGCGGTCGCCGGCGTCGCCGAGGCCGGGGACGATGAAGGCGTGCTCGTTGAGATGGCTGTCGACGGCGGCCGTGACCACGTGCACGGAGAGCCCGGCCTCGCCCAACCGCTTGATGCCCTCGGGGGCGCACAGCGCGCACACCGCGATGATCGGCAGCGGGGCCTCTCGCTCGACGAGGAGCTCGCACGTGTGGACCAGTGATCCGCCGGTGGCCAGCATCGGGTCGACGACGATCACCGGACGGCCGGCCAGCGACTCCGGCAGTTTGTTCACGTACGGCTTGGGTGCGAACGTCTGCTCGTCGCGGCTGATCCCGATGAACCCGACGTCGGCGTCGGGCAGCAGCTCCTGGGCGGCGTGGACGAAGCCGAGCCCGGCGCGCAGGATCGGCACCACCACCGGCTGGACGGCGAGCCGTCTCGCTGGGGCGTCGGTGAGCGGGGTGGCGACGGTGGTCTCGAGGGTCGGCAGCGACTCGGTGGCCCGGGCGAGCAGCAGCGTGCCGATCCGCTCCAGGTTCTGCCGGAACAGGGCGTTGGGAGTCGTGCGGTCGCGGATGCGGGCCAGGGCGTCGGCGACCAGCGGGTGCTCGACGAGCGTGACGTCGATCACGTCTCGCTCCAGGACGTCCCCAGCGCGGTCTCGGCCCGGAGCAGTGCGTAGCGCGGCTTGACGATCCCGTTGATGATGCGCAGCCGCTCCGGGAACGCCGCGAACGCGCTCTTCACCGAGTTGATCGTGATCCACTCCAGGTCGTCGAGCCCCCATCCGAAGGCGTCGACCATCTTGGCCATCTCCTTGGTCATCGACGTGTCGCTCATCAACCGGTTATCGGTGTTGAGGGTCACCCGGAACCGCAACCGCCGGAGCATCCCGATGGGGTGCTCCTTGATCGACTCGCACACGCCGGTGTTGACGTTCGACGTCGGGCACAGCTCGAGGGGGATGCGGGTGTCGCGCACGTAGGCGGCGAGGCGACCGAGCCGTTCAGCACCCGGCGGCCCGGAGATGTCGTCGACGAGCCGGACCCCGTGACCGAGCCGCTCGGCGCCACACCACTGCACCGCCTCCCAGATGCTCGGGAGCCCGAACGCCTCCCCGGCGTGGATCGTGGCGTGGAAGTTCTCCCGCATCACGTACTGGAAGGCGTCGAGGTGGCGGGTCGGCGGGAACCCGGCCTCGGCGCCGGCGATGTCGAAGCCGACCACGCCGGCGTCCCGGAAGCGCACCGCCAGCTCGGCGATCTCGAGGCTGCGCGCGGCCGTGCGCATCGCGGTCGCGATGGCGTAGATCGTCAGGTCGGTGCCGGCCGAGCCACGAGCGAATCCGTCGAGGATCGCCTGCACCACCTCGTCGAGCGTGAGTCCGGCCTCGGTGCACAGCTCGGGCGCCATCCGCACCTCGGCGTAGACGACCCCGTCCTCAGCGAGGTCCTGAGCGCACTCGTACGCCACCCGCTCGATGGCGTCCTTGTGCTGCATCACGCCGACCGTGTGGGCAAACGTCTCGAGGTACAGGACGAGGTCGTTGCGCTTGGCGCCCCGGTTGAACCAGTGGGCGAGCTCGCCGACGTCGGTGGTCGGCAGACCGTGGTAGCCGAACTCCCGCGCCAGCTCGATGACCGTCGCCGGCCGCACCCCACCGTCGAGGTGATCGTGGAGCAGTGCCTTCGGCGCCCGGACGAGCAGCTCGGGGGTGAGTGAGTGTGGCATCAACGTCCACTCGCCGCCGTCCGCCCGGCCCCGACGAGCTCGGCCGCGGTGCCCGACAGCGAGCGCAACGGCATCTCCGGTGGTCGCTGGAGCCAGTTCCATGCCGGATAGTCCGCCGCGGCGTCGATGCAGTGCAGGCTGTAGGCATGGCGGCTGGCCGGGGAGCGGTTGACGTCGCTCCAGTGGGGGAGCTTGCCGTGGAGCACGACCATCGTGCCCGCCGGGACCACGACCGGCGTGAGTCCCTCGGGTGGGGTCGGCAACGGCGTGTCGTCCAGCGGGACGAACTTCGTACCGTCTTCGGGTGAGTCGCCCGCGCGCTGGAACAGCTGGCGCAGCGGACCGAGATGACCGCCCTCCTCGACCCACAGGCAGCCGTTCTCGATCGTGGCGTCCTCGATGGCGAACCAGAACCCGGTGACCGTGATCGGCTCGGTGTAGAGGAACGTGGCGTCCTGGTGGCAGCCGACTTCGCCTCCGATCCGCGGCTGCTTGAAGATGTACATGCTCTGCAGCGCGACGGCGTTGGCGAGGCCGAGATCCTCGGCGACCCGGGCCAGTGCCGGGGTGTAGCTGAACTCCTCGAACACCGGGTCGAGGTCGTGCATCGCGTGGCCGATCTTGTTGATGCTGAGCCGCTTGTCCTGGCGCAGTTCGCCGTCGGGGCCGAAGGCGTCGCCCTCGAAGAAGCACCAGATCCCGGCCCCGCTGTCGAAGAACTCGCGGTTGCTGTGGCGCTGCTGCTCGTCGGTGGTGAACACGGTGCGCAGCTCGCTCGGCTCGAACGCGTCGACGATCTCGTCCGCCCTGGCCTTCAGCGCCGCGCACGCCGCCGGGGTGGCGAAGTCCTCGATGGCCAGGTACCCGAGACGGTGGTAGCGGTCGATCTGGTCGAGGGACAGCACGCCGTCAGCGTAGACCGGCCCTAGCGTTGACCCTCATGAGCGGTCCGGAGCTCACGGTCCTCGGTGGCGACGTGCGCCACCCGATCGAGCACGTCGAGGTCTTCCCGGCGCCCGAACACGTGATCACGGTGCGCTTCGAGACCGAAGAGGTCGGCTCGTTGTGCCCGGTCACCGGGCAGCCCGACCTCTCCACGATCGCGATCGAGTACGAGCCGGGCGAGTGGTGCGTCGAGTCGAAGAGCCTCAAGCTCTACCTCTGGGGCTTTCGTGACCGTCCGATCTTCGCCGAGGCAATGGCCGCCGAGATCGCCGGTGAACTGATGGCGACCGCGTCGCCCCGGCGGGTTGCGGTCACCCTCACCCAGCGCCCGCGCGGCGGGATCACCCTCACCGCGGTCGCTGAACGTCAGAGCTAGTGCCGCGCTTCGAACGGCCCAGCATCTGGGCGGGATCTGTCTAACCTGTCGCGACGATTCCCGCCCAGATCGACGAACGAGACGATTCCCGCCCAGTTCGCACGGGCTAGTCGAGGGCGTCGAGCACGCCGCCGAGCACCTCGATCGACTCGATCGTGATCGGGTCGACGACGAGCTGGACATGGTCGGCACCGGCGTCGGCCATCGCCGCGACGTGGGCGGCGACCTCGATGGCCGCTCCCTGCACAGGAGGCGAGTTGCTCCCCGCGTAGTCGCCCATCAGCCGTCCGGCCCCGCCGGGTAGCCGGACGAGCACGGCGGCCGTCGAGGCGACCGTCGCCGGGTCCCGCCCGGCCTGCTCGCATGCCTCCACCACTCGATCCCGCACCGCGGTGAACCCGTCGACGGTGTTGCCGTAGTCGGCCCACCACACGTTCCACGCGTCGACATGGGGCAGGGCGATGGCCATCATCCGTGGGCCGACCGAGCCGAGGAGCAACGGCGGGCCGCCGGGACGGGCCGGCGGAGGGTCGAGCACGCAGTTCTCCAGCCGGTAGAACTCGCCCGCGTGGTCGACGCGACCGTCGCGGAGCAGGCTGCGGATGATGCCGAACGCCTCCTCGAAGCGGGCGACCCGGCGATCGAACGGGAAGCCGAACGCCCGGTACTCGCGCTCGTTCCAGCCGGCACCGACGCCGAGGATGAGCCGCCCGCCGGAGATGGCGTCGACGGTCGCGGCCTGCTTGGCCAGCATCGCCGGCGCGTGGAATCCGGCTGACGCGACGAGCGGGCCGAGCTCGACGCGCTCGGTGACGGCGGCGAGGGCGGCCAGCGACGTCCACACCTCCCACGGACCACGGGTGACGCCGCCGGGCAGGTCGTAGACGAGGTGGTCGCCGAGCCACAGCGAATCGAACCCGACGGCCTCGGCGGTCCGGGCCATCGTGATCAGCTCCGGCCACTCGACCCGGCGCTCGACTTCGGGGAGCTGGATGCCGACCTTGCAGGGCCGCGTCATGAGGCGAGCGCGGCGTAGGCCGGTTCCACCACGTCGCGGACGATCCGCCGGCGCTCCTCGTACGGGGCGAACCCAGCGTCGATGGCGTCGACGACGAGCCGCTCGACCTCGGCCCACGACAGGTCGAACGCCGTGGCCACCGCGGCGAGCTCGCTGGCCGGGGTCACCGCGCTCATCAGCCGGTTGTCGGTGTTGACGCCGACCGAGAACCCCGCGCGCAGGAACGGCCCGAGCGGGTGCGCCTCGAGGCTCGGGACCGCGCCGACCTGGACGTGGCACGTCGGCGCCATCTCCAAGTGGATCTGGCGGTCGAGGACGTGGCGGGCGAGCGGCCCGAGCCGCAGCCCGCCAGGCGCAGCGGGATCCGGAGTGGTGTCGCTCCGGAGCCGGACGCCGTGGCCGATGCGATGGGCACCGTGGACGATCGCGTCGTCGATCAGCTCCAGGTCGGGCGGCTCACTGGCGTGGAGCGTGACGTTGAGGTGGCGGCGGCGGGCGAACGACAGCGCCTCGGCGTGGAGCGACGGGGGGAACCCGGTCTCGGCGCCGGCGAGGTCGTACCCGACGACCTTCGGCTCGACGTGGCGCATCCGGTCGACGAGCTCGGCGATCTCGAGCGTTCGGGTGCCGGTGCGCATCGCGCAGCAGATGAGGTGGGCCGAGATCGTCCCCTGGGCTTCCACCTCGCCCCGCCGGAGCCCGGCGCACACCGCCTCGATCGCCGCGGCCGGCGCCAGCGCCTCGTGCAGCTCGGGGGCGAAGCGGATCTCGGCGTACACCACCCCGTCGGCGGCCAGGTCGCTCACCGCCTCGGCGGCGACCCGCTCGAGCGCGTCCGCGGTCTGGAGGACGGCGACGGTGTGCGCGAACGTCTCCAGGTACTGCAAGATGTCGCCGCTCTCGGCGCCCCGCGTGAACCACGCCTGCAGCCCGCCGGGGTCGGTGGCCGGCAGGTTGGGCGTCCACCCGCACGCGTCCGCCAGCTCGAGGATCGTCGTCGGGCGCAACCCGCCGTCGAGGTGGTCGTGAAGCAACGCCTTGGGCGCGGTGGCGAGCGCGGCCGGGTCGTCGGCGGGCGTCACCCGCCCTCGCCTCGTCGCCACACGTACCCGTCGTACCTCGGTGGTCGCAGCGATCGTCCGGCGACCACGAGCACGACGAGCGTGAGGACCGGCGCGGTGATGAAGACCAGCTCCTCGGGGATCTCGTCGGTGGTGACGAACCACAGGATCATCAATCCGGCGAGCATCGCCGTGACCCCGGCCGCGGTCACCATCCGCCGGGCGAGCAGGATCGCCACGCCGATGATGGCGCAGATGGCCAGGAACAGCACGAGGCCGCGGACGGACTTCCCGTCGAGATCGCGGCGGGCGAGGCCGTCGGCGTAGCCGAACAGGCCAGCCCCGCCGAGCACGCCGGTGGGTCGCCAGTTGCCGAAGATCAGCGCAGCGAGACCGATGAAGCCGCGCCCGGCGACCTGCCCCTCCTTGTAGTTGCCGGTGGTCTCGAGGACCAGCATTGCGCCACCGAAGCCGGCACAGCCGCCGGACGCGAGGCAGGCGATCGTCTGGAACCGGTACACCCGCACGCCGAGCGAGTCGGCGGCGAACGGGTTCTCCCCGGCCGAGCGCAGGCGCAACCCGAACCGGGTTCGCCACAGCAACCAGGCGGTGACCGGCACCAGGGCGATCGCGATCACGACGAGCAGGGGGATGTTGGTGGTGAGCCCGCGCAGCGCGCCGGCGAGATCGGAGACGTAGAACCAGTCCTTCTTCTCGATCCAGCCGAACAAGCTCGGTGTCTTCCACCCGAACAGGTCTCCGCCCGACAGGAACGGGACCGTGATCTCGGGAATCTCGCCGCTCACGGTCGGAGACGTCGAGATCGAGCCCCCGCCGACCGCCGACTCCGTCGCCGGTTTGGCGAACGTCTTCGACGAGAGGTAGCGGGTGATGCCGGGGGCGAGGATGTTGATCGCCACGCCGGAGACGATGTGGTCGACCCCGAAGCCGACCGTGGCGATGGCGTGGATCAGTCCGCCGGCGGCGCCGCCGATGATGCCGAAGGCGAGTCCCGCCCACGGGCCCCAACGGATCCCTCCCCACGCGGCGAACCACGTACCGAGCGTCATCATCCCCTCGAGACCGATGTTGACGATGCCCGCCCGCTCGGAGTAGAGGCCACCGAGCCCGGCGAGGAGGATCGGCGAGCCGAGGATCAGCATCGTCGTGAACGTGCCGGGGGCGGTGAGGGCGACGGCGTCGAACCGGTCGGCGAGGATGACGAGGACGAGGAAGGCGATCAGCAGGGCGGCAACGGGGAACCACCGCTCACGCATCAAGCGCCGGTAGAAGTCGTCGATCGGCTCGACGGACTCCGGGATGATCGGTCCGCCCGACGGGGGCAGCGAGGTGACACTCACGACGTCGCCTCCGCCGGCGCGTGCATCGGCCGGCGTTCAGTCTCGAGTCGTCTCGCCGCGTCACGGACCTCGGCCGCGGCGGCCCGGCGACGCACGACGGTGAAGGCGATCACCGCGGTCAGCATGATCGTCCCCTTCATGATCGCCACGACCTCCGGTTCGATGCCGGCGAGTTGAAGGCCGCCGGACGAGTAGTCGAGGAAGCCGAAGATCAGCGCACCGACGGCCATCCCGACCGGGTGGTACTGGCCGAGCAGGGCGACGGCGATCCCGTCGAAGCCGAGGTTGGCCGGGAACGCCTCGTCGTAGATGTGGGTGTTTCCCATCAGCTGGGGCAACCCGATCAGCCCGGCGATGGCCCCGCTGAGCAGCATCGTGATGATGACCATCCGCTTCGGGTTGACGCCGGAGGTGAGGGCGGCGTTGGGGTTGAGTCCGGAGGCCCGCAGGTCGAAGCCGAAGCGGGTGCGCGTCAGCGTCACCCAGTACAGCGCGCCGAGGCCGATGGCGATGAGGACGAACCCGTAGATCGCGCTGCGCCCTCCGGGCAGGTCGACGCCGAAGAACCCGATGATCGGGTCGATCGACGGCATCCAGCCCGAGCTCGGGATCGGTTTGGTCTGGGCGGCGAGGTTCGTGCCGCCCTCGAACTTCAGGTAGTCGTTGAACAGCCACAGCCCGACGCCGAAGGCGATCTGGTTGAGCATGATCGTCGAGATCACCTCGTTGACGTTGCGGGTGACCTTGAGCACGCCGGCGATTCCGGCCCACAGCGAGCCCACGATCATCGCGACGAGGATGATGAACAGGACGTGGAACGGCGCCGGCCAGGCGATCTGCGCCCCCGCCCACGCCGCGATCAGTCCGGCCAACCGGTACTGGCCCTCGACGCCGATGTTGAACAGGTTCATCTGGAATCCGATGGCGACGGCGATGCCGGCGATGAACAGCGGCGTCGCCTGGTTGATGATCGACGTCACGCCGCGGGCGCGGGTGCTGTAGTCGATCATGTTCTGGTAGGCGTCGATCGGGTTCGCTCCGCTGATCAGGATCACGATCGACGTGATGATCAGGGTGACGACGAGCGCGATCACCGGCGCGGCCACGGCATAGAGGAGACGACGCGACGTCATGCGGTGGTCCCTGCTTCGTGGGCGTGGGCGCCGGTCATGTACGCCCCCAGCTCGGCTGGCGTCACCTTGGCCGGGTCGAGCTCGGCCACCACCTTCCCGCCGTACAGCACGAGCAGGGTGTCGGAGAGCCCGATGAGCTCGTCGAGGTCGGCCGAGATCAGCAGCGTCGCCAACCCCGCCTTGCGCGCCTCGCGCAGATCGTCCCAGACCCGCGCCTGAGCGCCGACGTCGATGCCGCGGGTCGGGTGGGCCGCGATCAGGAACGTCGGGGTGGCGAGGATCTCCCGCCCGACGATCAGCTTCTGCTGGTTTCCGCCGGAGAGCGCCAAGGCGCGGAGGTCGATGCCGGGGGTGCGCACGTCGTACTCGGAGACGATCTCGTCGGTACGCGTTCGGGCCCCGCGGCGGTCGATCCAGAAGCCGTTGACGTTCGGCACCTGGGTCTGGTGGCCGAGCATCGAGTTCTCCCACAGGCTCGACGGCAGCAGCAGGCCGTCACGGTGGCGGTCTTCGGGGATGAACCCGACGCCCTTCTCCCGGCGCGGCCGCACCGCCGTGTGGGTGATGTCTTCGCCGGCGAGCTCGATCCGCCCCGCCGCCAGCGGGATCGTGCCGAGCAGGGCGCCGAGCAGCTCGCTCTGCCCGTTGCCCTCCACGCCGGCGACGCCGACGATCTCACCGCGGCGGACGCGCACCGAGACGTTGTCGAGCGCGGTGCGCCCGCCCTCGACGACGGTGAGCCCCTCGGCGTCGAGCTCGACGACGTCGGTGACGGTGGACTCGCGCGTCTCGGGCGTCGGCAGCTCCGAGCCGACCATCAGCTCGGCGAGCTGGCGAGCCGTCACCCCGGACGGATCCTCGATCTCGGCGACCGTCTTGCCGGCGCGCACCACCGTGATCGCGTCGGCGACGGTGAGCACTTCATCGAGCTTGTGGGAGATGAAGATCACCGTTGCGCCCTCGCCAGTGAGGCCGCGCAGGCTCTCGAACAGCTCGTCGACCTCTTGCGGCACGAGCACGGCCGTCGGCTCGTCGAGGATCAGGATCCGGGCCCCGCGGTAGAGGACCTTGAGGATCTCCACCCGCTGGCGCTCGCCGACGCCGAGCTCCTCGACGAGCTCGTCCGGATCGACGTCGAGGCCGTAACGGTCGGCGAGCTCGGCGATCCGGCGGCGGGCGGTGCCGAAGCTGATCATCACGCCCGTCGTCGGTTCGCTGCCGAGGACGACGTTCTCCAGCACGGTGAAGTTGTCGGCCAGCATGAAGTGCTGGTGGACCATCCCGATGCCGAGATCGATGGCCTCCTTCGGGGAGCGGAAGTGCACCTGCTGGCCGAAGACCTCCACGGTGCCCTCGTCCGGCGGCTGCATGCCGTAGAGGATCTTCATCAGCGTCGACTTACCGGCCCCGTTCTCGCCGACGATGGCGTGGATCGAGCCGGTGCGAACGGTGAGGTCGATGCCGTCGTTGGCGACGACGCCGGGGAACCGCTTGACGATGCCCTGCAGACGGATCGCGGTGTCCGTCGACGGCACGAGGCCACCGCTCGGTTGAATCGCGGTGGCCTCGTGCGTCTCCATCGACGGTGTTCTAGTCGACGCCGATGGGTGTCAGGACTCCGGCTTGTCCGGCACCTCGATGTCGCCGTCGATGATCTGCTGCCTGAAGTCCTCGAGCTGGTCGACGATGTCGTCGAGGTGGCCGCCGGTGGTCGAATAGCCGACACCGTTGGCGGCGAGGTCGAACACCCGCGGGCCGCCCTTGAACGTGCCATCGTTGACGTCGCGGATGGTCTCGAAGACGGCCACGTCGACCCGCTTGATCATCGAGGTCAGGATGTACGGCTTGACGGCGTTGGGGACGCCGGCGTTGGCCTCCGAACCCTGGTCCGAGTCCACGCCGATCGCCCACACCTTGGTCCCGGCGTCGTTGGCCTCCTTCACCGCGTCGAACATGCCGAGACCGGACTGGCCGGCCGCGTGGTAGATCACGTCGGCGCCGCCCTCGATCATCGCCTCGGTCGAGGTCTTCGCCGCGGCGGGGTCGTTGAACGCGTCAACGGTGGTACCGAGGTACTTCACGTCGATCTTGATGTCCGGCTTCACCGCCTTGGCGCCGGCCTCGTAGCCGGCCTGGAAGCGCTCGATCAGACCGCTGCCCTGCAGGCCGCCGATGAAGCCAATGTGGTCGGCCTCGGACTTGAGGGCCGCGGCCGCGCCGACGAGGAACGAGCCCTGGTGTTCGGCGAACACGAGGCCGGAGACGTTGTCGGCACCTTCGACCGTGGCGTCGACGATGCCGAAGCTGGTGTCCGGGCACTCCTTGGCGACCTGGGCCAGCGGCTCGGCGAACAGGAACCCGACCGCGATCACCGGGTTGTACCCGTCGTCGCAGAGCAGGCTCAGCTTGTCGGCCCGGTCCGAGCCGTCCGCCGCGGGCACCTGCTCGTTGCCCTCCACGCCGAGCTGCTCCTTCGCGGTGTCGTAGCCACGTGCCGCGGCGTCGTTGAACGAGCCGTCGCCGCGACCGATGGCGTCGAACACGAGGCCGATCTTCTCGACCGCCCCGCCCGGCGTGAGCGGTTCGCCGAGGTCTTCGTTGCCGCCGCTGGGCGCGGTCCCTGTCGATGCCGTCGTGCTGCCTGGTGCGGCGCTGGTGCCTGGTGCCGCAGTCGTGGCCGGTGCGCCAGTGGTGCCTGGGGCCCCGGTGCCGCCCGCTGAGTCGTCGTCATCGTCGCCGCCGCAGGCTGCGGCAGCGAGGCCCAGCACGGCGACGAGTCCGACGGCAAGCAGACGCTTGCGCTTGATCATCTCTCCCCCTTGTCGGGTGTCAATTGTCGTTCGACCGCCGGGGGTTCACCCGCCCCGGTGATCGAAGCCCGTAACCTACCGCCTCGTACCCGAATCGGGGGCATTGCCGACCGCCCATACGATGAACCACACATGAACCACCGTTCCGACGCTCGGCCGCCCGCTACGCGGCCGCAGCGCAGGCGGGTCAGCCGGCAGCGTTACCTGGTCCGGCGGGTCGGAGTCGTGGCGGTTGTCGGGCTGGGAGTCTTCGGCGTCGTCAAGGTGGCGGTCGCGCTCACCGGCGACGACGGCGGACCCGTCGCCGAGGGCACCGGCACGGGCACGGGCACGCCGGCCGGCACGGGGAGCGGGGCCGGGGCCGGGACGGCCGCGCCCGGGGTGACCGACCCGACCGTCGTGGCCCCCCAGGTGGTCGCGTCGACCGCCGTGGCCTCTACCGAAAGCGCTCCGCCGGCCACCGAGGCACCCGAGGAGACCGGGCCACCGGCGGAGGACAGCCCGGCGAGCCTGCTCGTCGTCGGCGACAGCGACGCCGGCACGTTCGGGCCCTACCTCGAGCAGTTGATGGACGACACCGGCATCGTCGACACCGAGGTCGACTACAAGGTCTCGTCGGGCCTGTCGCGGCCGGACTTCTTCGACTGGCCGGACCACGTGCGATCAAAGTTGGAGGACGAGGATCCCGACATCGTGGTGGTCACGTTCGGGGGCAACGACGCCCAGGGGATGGCGACGGTCGACGGCGAGTTCCCGACCGACTGGGCTGATCCGGTCGGTAGCCGCGACACATGGTTCCCCGAGTACCGCCGGCGGGTGGGGGAGTTCGTCGACCTGCTGCTCGGCGACCCGGACCGCACCGTGATCTGGGTCGGCATCCCCAACGACAACAACCCGGTGGTCACCAAGCGGCTGGAGGTGCAGGACGAGGCGGTTCGGTCGGCGCTGAAGTCGCGGCCGCGGGTGATCTTCGTCGACACGTGGAGACGGTTCTCCGGACACGACGGCAACTGGGCCGAGTACGTGATCGACCCTCGCGACGGCGAGGGCAAGGCCGTGCGGGCGTCGGACGGCTTCCACCTCAACGAGAACGGCGCCGAGATCCTGGCTCTGGACATCGCCACGGTGATCCGCGACGACCTCCAGGCGCGCGGCGCAGACGTCTGATCCTCGAGCCACGTGAGGGAATCGAACGGCGGTGCGGCGGTACGCTCGCTCCGCCTTGGCGGAACTCACCGTCAAGAGTTCGACCAGGCCGCAGCGATGACTGATCTGTCCGTTCCGAGCGCTACCGCGACTCCTGCTGACCCCGCCCCATCGGCGCGTCGAGCCGTCCCGCCCATCGACCTGTTCGTGTCGTGCGTCGTCGTGTACGAGTTCGCCATCGCCCAGCCGCTCCTCGATCTGCTCGGCCGCAACGCCGAGTTCTTCGTCGCTCGTCATTCTCCGGCCGGGGATGTCATCCTCACGGCGCTGATCGCAGCTGTCCTGATCCCCGCGCTCATCGGTCTCGTCGTGGTCGGCATCAGCAGCCTTCACCGGCCCACCGGGACGGTGGTCCACTGGATCGTGCTGACGTTGCTCGGCGGCGTGCTCGCGGTCCAGATCTTCGATCACACGCCGCTCGCGGATCTCGCCGGGTGGATCCAGGTCGTCCTGGCCGTGGCGCTCGGCGTCCTGCTGACGTTCGTCTACTACCGGGCATCGACCCTGCGGTGGGCCACGCGCTTCGGCGCGATCACACCGTTGCTGTTCCTCGCCCTGTTCCTGTTCGCCAGCTCGGCCTCGAAGCTGGTGTTCGGGTCGCAATCCGAGGCACTCGGCGCGGTCGCGGTCGGGAAGCCGGCGCCGGTCGTGATGGTCGTCTTCGACGAGTTCCCGGTCGCCTCGCTGATGGACGAGAACGGGGACCTGCAGCGGGACCTGTACCCGAACTTCGCCCGCCTCGCCGACGACGGCACCTGGTACCGGAACGCAACGGGCGTCGAACAGCAGACGATGCAGGCCCTACCCGCCATCCTCACGGGCGTCGACTCGCCGGCCGACAGGCTGCCGATGGCGGCCGACTACCCGAACTCGCTGTTCACCCTGCTGGATGACGCGTACGACATCACTGCCTACGAACCGGTCACCGATCTCTGCCCAGAATATGCGTGCCCTGACAGCACGGAGCCCGACGTTTCGACAGCGCAGCGCTGGCGCACCCTGAGCAGCGATCTGGCCGTCATCTCGGGCCACCTGTTCCTGCCCGAGGACCTCACCGACGGCCTGCCGTCCATCGACCACTCGTGGTCGAACTTCGCCGCCGAGCAGGACACGATCGAGAGCTACGACATCGTCAACGAGTTCAACGCGCGAGTCCGCGAGGATCGGCGGGTCTACGTCGAGAACTTCATCGACGGGCTGGCCGACCGGGGCTCCGGTCCGACGCTCGATTTCGTCCACGTCCTCTACCCGCACTTCCCGTGGAACACGTTGCGTACGGGGCAGACGTACTCCACTCCGGTGCCGTACCCGGCCACGGGCGATCCCGCAACCGGTTGGGGTTCGGACGAGTGGCTCGTCGACCAGGTGTACCAGCAGCACCTGCTGCAGGTGGAGTTCGTCGACACGATCCTCGGCCGGATACTCGGCCAGCTCGACCGGGCGGGTACGTACGACGACACGCTGGTCGTGGTCGTCGCCGACCACGGCATCGCGATCAAACCCAACGTCATCCACCGGCGCGTGATCCTTCCGGACACCGTGGGCGAGATCGCGGCGGTGCCGCTCTTCATCAAGGAACCGCATCAGACCACCGGCGGCATCGACGACTACCGGGCGGAGACGATTGACCTGTTGCCGACGATCGCCGACGTCCTCGACATCGACGTGCCCTGGACGACCGACGGCGTGTCCCTCGACTCGCCGAACCGTCCCGACCGGACGCAGAGCCAAATGAACGGCGCCCAAGGCGTCGTCACGTTCGGCGTCGACGGGTCAGAGGCCCGGGCCGTGGCCGCCCGCAAGATCGAGATCTTCGGCGAAGACGGCCCGTACGGGCTCACGCCCCCGGGCCAGCGCGACCTCCTCGGCGCGTCGGTCGCGTCGCTCGCGGTGAAGCCGACCGGAGCGGCGCGCGGCACGGTCGACCATGCCGAGGTCTACGCCGGCTTCGACCTCGAGGCCGACGGCCTACCGACAACCGTCACCGGAACCGTCGACGATGGGCGTGGCGACGTGGACCACGTCGTCGCGGTTGCCGTCAACGGCAAGGTCGCGGCCGTGACCCGCACCTACTACTCCGACGGCGAGTGGGCGTTCTACGCACTCGTGCCGCCCAGCGCGTTCGTCGACGGTGGCAACCACGTAGAGTTGCTGCTCGTCGAGGGCACCGGACCGGACCGCACGCTGCGGCGGCTCGATGAGTGATCCGGGCTCGCCGACGGTCGCAGACACCGCCGAAGCGGTGACGGCGACCCCGGACGCGGCCGAGCCGCCGCGCCCGCTCCTGCCCCGCCTGCTCGCCCTGTGGGCGCTGTTCGGGGTCGGCATCACGCAACCGATCCTCGATCTGTACGGCAAGAACCCCGAGGTGTTCATCGCCGGTCGCGCCACGCGGACCGAGATCATCCTCTTCGCCGTCGTCGCCACGCTCGGGCCGCTCGTTCTCGCCACGATCGTGCTGCTGGGGACGAAGTTGCTGTTCGGCGACCGAGCACAGTCGATCGTGTTCAACGGACTGCTCGGCGTCGCCGGCTTCACGGCTGCCTCGGCCGTGTTCCGTCAACTCTTTCCCGGCACCGACATCACGGCGCTGATGGCGGTCGGGGTCGCCGTCGGCCTCGTCGCGCTGTACGTCAAGGTGAACGCCGTCCGCATGTGGCTGAGCGTGCTGGCCGTCCTTCCCGCCGCGGCGCTGGTGATGTTCCTGTTCTTCTCGGAGTCGTCGGAGCTGGTGTGGCAGGCCGAGGCGTCGGCCGATCCGACGGTGGTCGTCGACAACCCCGTGCCGGTCGTCCTGCTCGTGCTCGACGAGTTCCCGCTGTCCTCGATCGTCACCCCCGAGGGCGAGATCAACGCCGCGCTGTTCCCGAACTTCGCCCGCCTCGCCGAGTCGTCGCACTGGTTCCAGAACGCCCAGTCGAACTCGATCGCGACGACCGACAGCGTGCCCATCATCCTCTCCAGTGAGATCAGGGAGGGCGCCTCGCCGACGTCCCGGGACCACCCGCGCACGCTGTTCACGATGCTCGGTGACTCCTACGCGATGGACGTGAACGAGACGATCACGACGCTCTGCCCGAGCGACGTGTGCGACGACGACCGCTCGAACGACCGGGTCAGCGCCCGGTCCGAGGGGCTACGGACGTTGCTGCTCGACGCCGCGGTCGTGTGGGGACATCGCACCCAGCCGCCGTCGATACGCGACCGGCTGCCGGCCATCGACACCCAGTGGGGCGGGTTCCTGAAGGGGGACGAGACCCAGACCGGCGCAACCGCCGAGCGGGGCGCCGACGATGCGCTGCCGTTGCCGTCGACCGCGCGCGCCGACTGGATGACGAAGATGCTGACGATGGCCGACAACCTGGGCGAGAGCTGGCCGTCGAACACCGTGCACTACACCCACGCCGAGACGCCGCACGTGCCCTGGCTGGCGAACCCGTCCGGTACCGCCTACGTCCGGCCGGAGGATCTGCGGGCCGCGGTGACCGGGGTGGAGAACGGGTACTGGGTCGACGAACCGGCATGGGCCAGGCAAGGCCTGCAGCGCCACCTGTTCCAGCTCGGACTCGTCGACAAGCTGCTCGGCCGCATCCTCGACCAGCTCGAGGGCACGGGGCTGTGGGACGACGCGCTGACGATCGTCACCGCCGACCATGGGGCGTCGTTCAGCCCGGGCGACCACCGGCGCTGGGTGACGCCGACGAACCTCGACGCGCTCTATCGGGTTCCGATGTTCATCCACACGCCCGGGCAGACCGAGGGCGAGGTGCGCACCGACAGCGCCTACTCCGAGGACATCCTGCCGACGATCGTCGACGTCCTCGGCGTCCACCTCGGACCGGAGTGGACGATGGCCGGCGACTCGCTGTTCGATCCTGATCTGCCGGAGCTTCGGCTGCACGAGTTCGACCACTTCACCGGTCACCGCGAATCGCTCGGCGGCCCCGTCGACGGGCTGTTCGACGAGGTCGAGGCGGCGCACACGCTGGTGCCCGACCAGTCGAGCTGGCGGGGTGTCGCCGCCGTCGGCCCGTACGCCGACCTGGTCAACACGGCCGTCACCGAGCTCGAGCCCGCAGTCGACGATCGTGTCGTCGCCGAGTTCGACCAGGAGCCGACCTACGCCGACCTCGACCCGGACACCGGCATCGTCCCCACCGTGCTGACCGGCCGGGTGACGGTGCCGTCCGAGCTGACCGACCGTGACGTTCTGGTCGCCGTGAACGGCACGGTGAGCGGGGCGGGCTACCGCGTGGCCGACAACGGAGACACCTGGGTGTTCCAGGCGCTGGTGCCTGAGGAGGCGTTCCAGCCGGGTGCCAACGACGTCGCCCTCCTCGTCCCGTCCGGCGCCGGCGGTTGGATCCTGGCGGGGAACGGCGCGGTCGAGCCCGTCGTGTTGCGTGACGCGACCGGCGCGGAGGTGACCATCGAACCGGCCGGCGACCGCCGCGTGGTGATCGACGGGACGGAGATCGAGTCCGACGAGCTGCGCCTCAAGGGCTGGGCGGCCGACACCGTCGACCAGCGGCCCGCCGAGGAGATCCTCGTCTACTTCGGCGATCAGCTCGTCGAGGACGGACCGCCGAACGCCGAGCGCACCGACGTGGTCGGCTGGTACAAGAGCGACCAACTGTTGATGTCGGGGTTCGACGTCAGCATCCCGACCGATGACATCCCTCCCGGAACCGAGCGGGTGACGGTTGTCGGACGGTTCGCCGACGGGGCGGTCATCGTGTACGCGAGCGTTCCGCCTCATTGAGGCGGGTCACCGCGCGCACCATCGTCCAGGGCAGCGGGCTCGCCACGCGGTCGACGTCGAACCGAGTGGCGACGAAGCGGCGGAAGCCGCCGCGGGTCCAGTGGTTCACGTGGCCGGGCGTGTTGCCGAGCTGGCGGACGTAGCGGCCGCGAGCGAGGTTGCCGAGGCGCCAGATCGGCTCGAACGGCACCGAGGCGACCAGCGCGCCCGCGCACACGCGCGCCAGTTCGGCGAGGGCGGACTCCGGCCCGGGGATGTGCTCGAGGACCTCGATCGCCAGGACCAGGTCGACCGCACCGTCAGGTACGGGCAGCCGGGTGGCGTCGCCGAACAGGCAGGCGAGGCCGCCCGCCCGCCAGCCGCCGGCGAGCTGATCGTCGGGCAGGTCGACCCCGACGATCGTCGCGTCCGCGAAGCGCTCGTGGACCCGCTCCGTCACGTGACCCTCACCGACTCCGACCTCGAGGATGCGGCCCGGGGCCAGCCCGTCCAGCATCGCGTCCAGCGCCGCCATGAAGCCCTGCATCAACCGCCGTTCGAGCGGGTTGGTCGTGGCGTACTTGTCGTACGTGTTGCCCGTCGGGACTCCGGTGCTCACCATTCGCGCCCTCGATCTGGGCGGGATTCGTCGCGAGCGGTGAGACGTTTCCCGCCCAGATGTTCGAATGGGACGATTCCCGCCCAGATGGGGGATCTCACGCTGGGGGGACCTGCGAGGACGGTTTGGTGGCCCGCACGACGAGGTCGGCGAGGAGCCCGACGGTGATCGCCTGCAGCGACGCGAACAGGATCAACAGGGTGTTGGCGGCGAGGCGGAAGTCCTTGTCGACCCAGTCGTAGACGAGCTTGCCGAAGCCGATGCCGAGGAGGACCAGCCCGATCGGCAGGAACACCTTCAGCGGGTTGTACGACAGCGTCAACCGCACGACCTGGAGCAGGTAGCGCTTGGTGTCCCGCCACCAGTGGAACTTCGAGGTGCCGGCTCGCGGCGAGTAGTCGATCGGTACGTACTTCACCGAGTAGCCGTTGGCGAGGAACGACATCGTCAGCGTGGTGACGCACGAGAACCCGGCCGGGAGCTGGTGGACGTACTGCATCCCCACGGAGCGACGGAACGCCCGCAACCCGGAGTTGAGGTCGGGGATGTCGGTCTCGGCGAGGTAGCTCGCCAGCCTGCGGATGAACCACTTCGCCGGCACCCGGAACAACCGCTGCGTGCCTTCCTCGGTGCGTCGCGCCCCGACGACCTGGTCGTGGCCGTCGAGCTCCTTGACCAGCATCGGGATCTCGTCGTTGGGGTAGGACATGTCGGCGTCGGTCCACACCACGACCCGGCCCCGCGCGGCGGTCGTCCCCGTTCGCCGCGCCGAACCCGTGCCGCGGTTGCGGTTGTGGCGGATCAGGCGGATCCCCTCGATCGCCGGCAACTCCGTCTCCGAGCCGTCGTCCGACCCGTCATCGACGACGATGATCTCGAACGAGTAGGGCGACGCGGCCAGCGCCCGCCGGATGCGGTCGATCTCGTCGCGGACGTGGCCCCGTTCGTTGTACACCGGGAGGACGACGCTCACGTCCAGGTCCTCGGGATGCGCGGCGTCGACGGGCTCCACCTCGCGCACGATACCGACGCTCACCCTGCGGCGGGGGGTACGCGCCAGAGGACCCAATTGCTGTCGGACCACACCATCGTGAAGCCCATGTTCGTTGCCTCCTCCATGCTGACGGGAGGCTGGTAGTACCCCGAGCCGCGCAGCTGGGCGTAGAAGTCGGCGACGGCAAGGACGCGGTTGATGTCGGTGGTCTGGATCGACCGGCGATCGGTGTAGAGCGTCATCGTCCGGGCCCGGAAGTAGGCGATCACGTCGTCTGGCCGGGTGTACTTCGCGACCGCGTCGAAGATCGGCGGGAACTCGGGGCTCGTCGGGCCGTACTGCTGACGTCCGCCGTCGTTGAAGTCGCGGGCGTCGGCGATGTCGCCGGGCAGCACGAAGGCGTGAACCACGAGCAGGTACACCAGCGGGAGCACCGCGAGTTGGGTCGCGTGCCGCGCTCCGCCTCGGGACCGCAACGCCAATCCGAACGCCTCCGCCACGGCGACGGCACCGAAGTACACGATCCACGGGAGGACCTGGAAGTAGTACCGGTCAACCAACCGGAAGTGGGTGCTGACGGTGAGCACGGTGAGCACGGTGATCGCGGTCAGCGGCCCGTCGAGGCCGGGCCGGCGCCGGCACCCGAGGATCATGCCCACGACGGCGAGGCCGATGGTGAAGACGCCGAGTGCCGGATGGGAACCCAGGCCGAGCTGTTCGGTCAAGCTGCCCGAGTAGTCGCCCAGCCGCGCCCCGATGTTGCCGAAGTGATCGTCCTGATCGGGAAAGAGCATGGACGGCAGCAACAGCTGGATCAGCACCGCCGAGGCGACGAAGGCGACGTGAGGCGTCAGGACGGCCCGCCACGGCACGTTCAACGCCGGTGCCCGTCGACGGCGGAGGAGCCCGATCAGCTCGGCGACCTGGATGACCGCGATCGCGACGACGAGCACGATCGCCTCGCGCCGCACGTTGAACGCCACCGCCGCGAGGACGCCGAGCACGACCAGTTCCCTCGGGTCGGCAGCAGTCAGCGGGTGTCGCGTCCGCACCCGGTCCCACCACCAGATGACCACGGCGACCGCGACGGCGGCCGGGTACTCCGACAGCAGCTGGTCGGTGTGGGTGAGGAGCATCGGCGCCGTCGCGACGATCGCGGTGACCCCGAGCGCCATGGCTCGCCCGGCCCGCCGGCGGATGATCCCATGGACGAGAACCAACCAGACGCAGAAGGCAGCGACCTCGACCAGCTTGAGCCGGTCGTAGTCGAGTCCCCACACGTGGACGAACGGCGAGAGCAGTAGTGGCCAGCCCCACGGATAGGCGTAGGGACTGAACTGCCCGGTCGAGTAGAGCACCGAGAACCGGTTGTCGGCGACGACCTCGCCGATGTTGCCGTCGAAGATGCTGCGGGCCTGGCGCAGGTAGAGCGCGAAGTCGTCGCCGAGCATGTGCCCGTTGTGATGCAGCGCGACGGCGATGACGCCCGCGATGACGACGAGCCCGGCCAGTGCCAGCCCGCTGATGGTCCGTCGTGAGTCCGGGGCGCGGTATCCGGGTGTCAGTATCGCTGGCTGCAGCCCCTCCCCCGTCTCCCTCGAGGACGGCAGTGCCTGGGAGTCGGCCCCGGGCGAGGACGTCACTGACTTCGCCCGCGGCGCTGGATCGCTTCCCGCCGCTCGGCCACCTTGTTGGCGCGGAACATCGTGCGCTGCCACGCCCGGGCGTCTCGGGCCTCCTGCTCCCACGCGTCGTCGTCGTGGGCGATCGCCGCGTACGTCGACCTGACCTGGCGCACGGCATCGGCTTCGTTGCCCACGATGTCGGCGGCGAGCGCGCGGGTGAACGGGAGCAGCTCGTCGTGAGGGACGACGTGGTTGACCAGACCCAGCCGCAGCGCTTCGTCGGCGTCGATGAAGTTGCCGGTGAAGCTCATCTCGCGTGCCCGCCGCACGCCGATCGCCTGGGGCAGCAACACGGTCATGCCCCATCCCGGCATCACGCCGACCCGGGCGTGGGTGTCACCGAACTTGGCCCGTTCGGACGCGACGAGGAAGTCGCAGTTGAGCGCCAGCTCGAGCCCGCCGGTGACGGCCACGCCGTTGATCGCCCCGATCAGCGGCTTGCCGACCTTGGGGAACGGTCCGCGGGCGCCGTGGCCGCCGCTCGAGCCGTCGCTGCCGCTCCCGCCGCCGAGGTTCCCGCCGGTCGACGCCAGCTCCTTGAGGTCGAGCCCGGCGCAGAACGCCGGGTCGGCACCGGTGAGGATGATCACGTCGACGTCCGGGTCGCCGTCCGCCTTCGTGACGAGCGTGGGCAGCAGGCGCAGGACCTCGCTCGACAGCGCGTTGCGCACCTCCGGCCGGTTGAGCGTGATCGTGGCGACGCGGTCGGCGACGTCGAGCAGGACGGGCGCGGCGGTCACGGGCTCAGCGGTCATCGACCCATTCTTGTCAAGTCAGTCGGTGCCACCATCTTCGGCCGGAAGAAACGCGAAGCGCAGGTCGCCGAGGCGGACCAACGTCGATGCGACCCAGCCGCCGAGGGCGCCGAAGTGCTCGTCGAGCAGCGAGCTGGTGCCGTCGGCCAGGGTCTCCTCGGCCAGCTCGTACAGCCCCTCGTAGGTGATCTCGACGGCGTACTCGAGCTCGGTCACCTCCGGCCCGGCGGAAGCCGACTCGGCCGGGTCGGGATGGGCGATCTCGACGGTGAGCCCGGCCCGCTCGAGCCGCCCGTCGCCGATGAGTGGGCTCGACTCCGGCAGCGTGGCGTACATCCGTTCCGGCGCCGGCTGCTCGGCGAGGCGCTGGATGCGCAGGACGATCTCCATCTCGATGGCCGGCGGCGTCTCGAGCTCCTCGTCGACGTACCACCGCCGGTAGGCCGTCTGGCTCCACGTCGGCCAGTCGAACGTGACGTGGGCGACGACGCGGGGCGGCTGGCCTTCACCGGGCAGCCCATAACTGGTCTCCCACGTGATGTCGCCCAGGAGCACGTCGACCTGGAAGTGCTCCTCGAACGCCTGCCGTTCGAGGAACGCCGCCTCGAACGCATCGCGGAGCGCGCTGATGGCATCGGTGAAGACGTGGTCGAGCATCCGGCGACCGAGGCTACTGGCGCGAGATCGGATGCGCCGTACGGCCTCGGGTGCAGTAGACATCCAGGTCATGGCCGCGGCCGAATCACCTCTCGTGCTCACCGACGTCGCCGATGGCGTCGCCACCCTCACCCTCAACAACCCTGACGAGCGGAACAACCTCACCGGGCCGATGGTGGGGGAGATCATCGCCGCGATGGACACCATCGAGGCCGACGAGTCGATCGGCGCCCTGGTCGTCACGGGCGCCCCGCCGGCGTTCTGCGCCGGCGCCAACCTGGGCAACCTCGGCCGCGCCGACGGGTCGAGCCTCGGCAACATCTACGAGGGCTTCCTGCGCATCGCCCGGAGCCCGCTGCCGACCGTCGCGGCCGTCAACGGGGCCGCCGTCGGGGCCGGGATGAACCTCGCCCTCGGATGCGACGTGCGGATCGCGGCCCGGCGGGCCCGCTTCGACACCCGGTTCCTGCAGATCGGACTGCACCCGGGGGGCGGTCACACCTGGATGCTGCGGCGGATCGTCGGCCCGCAGGTGGCGATGGCGGCGGTCCTGTTCGGCGAGGTGCTCGACGGCGCCGAGGCCGAGCGGGTCGGTCTCGCCTACCGGTGCGTCGACGACGACGCCCTGCCCGGCGCCGCCCACGAGTTCGCCGCCCGCGCGGCTGCGGCGCCCAGGGAGCTGGCCATCGTCACGAAGCAGACGATCGGGGACATGGCCGACGTCGCCGACCATCCGGCCGCCGTGGCCCGGGAGCTCGAGCCCCAACTCTGGAGCACCCAACAGCCATGGTTCGCCGAACGGCTGGCCGCCCTTCAGGCGAAGATCGGACGCCGCCCGCAGCGGTAGACTGCCTCCACGGGGAGGAGCTCACCACCGGATACAGCGCTCGCAGGAGCGTAACGAGGAGGTAGCGGATGAGTCAGCGACACCGCACCACTGCAGAGGTGCAGTTGCCGCCGAAAGAGGAGCTCCGGGCACGGGCCCACAGTGAACGACAGCGCATCCATGCCGAGCTGTCGAACGTGGCGAACCAGGTGAGCGCCGGTCTCGATCCTGCCGATGTGCACGAGCCCGGCGCGGCGTGGAAGCCCGTTCACCACCGCGACCCCGACGTCGCCAGGGACAAGGCGGCGAAGCGGGGGCGGAAGCGCCACTGGAAGCTGAAGATGTGGAAGCGGCGCAGCAAGATGCGGCAGGCCAAGGCGGAGGCGGCGCGTCTCGCGGGCGAGGCGTAGCGCCTCGGTCGCCCTTCCGCGCTAGAGCCAGCGCTGCCGCAGCTCGGCCTCGCGGGCGGTCCACTCCTCGACGGTGAACCCGTAGCGGACGTGGTCCTCCCAGACGCCGTTGATCTCGAGGAAGCGCTCGGCGAGACCCTCCTCGCGGATCCCGATCTTCTCCATCACCCGCCGGCTGTTGCTGTTCCGCGGGACGATGCAGATCTCCAGGCGATGGAGGTCGAGCTGTTCGAACGCAAACTCGGCGAGCACCACGACTCCTTCGGCGACGAGCCCCTGGCCCGCCCAGGCCTGGTCGATCCAGTAGCCGACGGTCGCTGACTGCATCGCCCCGCGGAGCACGTGATTGAGGTTGATCTCCCCGGCGAACCGGCGGTCGACGAAGAGCCCGAAGCCGTAGGCCACGCCGGCCGCGCTGTCGCGTTCGCGAGCGGTGCAGCGGGCGGCGAAGGCGTCACGGTTCACCGTCGGGTCGAGCTGGCCGAGCGGCCGTCGGGGCTCCCACGGCGTGAGCCAGGCCTCGTTGCGCCGGCGGACCTCGCTCCACTCGCCGAAGTCCGATGAATGCAGCGGCCGGAGCATCACCCGCCGGCCGTAGAGCGTCCGCGGCGCCCGGAGCGATGGCGTCGACGACGGGTGGCGGGCCATCACGCCGCTCCGACGACGATGCGGTCGAGTTGGAGCCGGCGCATCACGGCCAGGACCAGGCAACACGTGCCGAGGATCGTGTCGACCCGGCGGGGGTCGAGCCCGGGGTTGTGCAATCGCTCCGACCGCCGCTCGGTCGCGAGGGTGCGGAACACGTCCTCGGCCGCCTCGCGGTCGATGGGCACGATGGCGTCGGCGATGTCGCCACCGCGCTCGACGATCGCCAGGTGCCAGGGCTCGTCGCCGGTGACCCGCACGTCGCGTGCGGCGGTCACGGCGGGCTCGGCGCGGATGACATCATCCAGGTGGTCCGTGACCACGCCCAGGGCGTTGGTCAGCTGGGCGGGCGCCGGAGGATCCGGATCGGCCAGCTCGTGCTGGACCAGCGTGGTCGGCCCGACCGGGATGGCGTGGTCGCGTCCGGCGTGGCGGAACGTCGTCACCGTCGAGGAGACGTCGATGTCGAGCATCGCAGCGAGACGCTCGGCGACCCAGCGTCCGACCGCGTCGTCGCCGCCGGCGAGGTGCCAGGCGTAGTGGGCGTGGAGGCACTTGACGCCCCGTTGCGTGCCCCCCACCCCGCCACTGGGCCGCGGGTCGGCGCCGTCGGGAACCGCCGCGTCCCGCTCGGCGGCGTAGCGACGGTGGGCGTCGGCGATCACCTCGGGATCGATCGCCGCCTCGGCGTCGCGCACGCCACCGGCGGACTCGAGCCGGCTCACGGCGCGGACCTCGGTCGGACCGACCAGCCAGTACATCGTCGGCATCGGCGTGCCGTCGTCGAGGAATGGGGCGTTGCGGATCACGATCGGTGCGCCGTCGTCGTCACGGACGACGACCTCGAAGTCGGCTTCCGGCTCGCGACCGAGCAGCTCCCGGACCGCCGCTCGATCACCCTCCTGAGCATTCATCGGCGGGGCGGTCGCCGGCTAGCGACGGCGGCGCAGCACGAACAGGAGCACGAGCAGGCCGGCGACGATCGGCAGCAGCCGCTTGAGCACGGCCGGTCCGGCCACGCCGGCGAGGTCGACGGGCTCGGTGGCCGGGCCCTCGATCTTGCGCACTTTCGGCGTGACGGGTACGTCGCCCGTCGTGTCGGTCGGGCTCGCCGCGGCGGTCTCGGCGCCGGCGGGGTTCGCCGTCGAGTCGTTGCCGCCCGCCGGCTCGTCGCCGTCTCCGCCGGAGGGGGCGGCGGATTCGGCGGCGCCGTTCGAGGCGACCGGTTCGGCGTCGAGCATCGCGTTGAGGTTGTTGGCGAACTGCTCCATCAGCTTCTTCGACACGTCGCCGATGATCCCCCGGCCGAACTGGGCGACTTTCCCCGTGATCTGCAGGTCGGTGGTGACGGTGACCTGGGTGCTGGTCGGGGAGAGGCTCTCGGCTTGGGCCGTGATCCGGGCCGACGCGTTCCCCCGACCGCCCGTGTCGCGGCCTTCGGCCTGAAGCACAGCCTGATGGGCGGCGTCGTCACGCTCGAGGAATTTCGCCTGGCCCTTGAACTGGGGGGAGATCGAACCCAGCTTGACCTTCACGATCCCCCGGTAGACGTCCCCCTCGATCTCCTGCAGCTGGGCGCCGGGCAGGCACGGCGCGATGCGCTCGACGTCGGTGATCACCGGCCAGGCTTCGTCGATGGGCCGGTTGACGGTGAAATCGTTGACGAGCTTTTCTGCCATTTCCGCAGATCCTCCACGGTGTCGATGTCGATCGAGGAACCCTCGCACGGTACTTCAGCGACCAGATCGGGTCGAAGGCGCATCACGGTGCGGGCACCTTGGTCGCCGCTGTCGGGCAGGAGGTCCCACGTCTCGGCGGCGAGCCGGACGGGATGGCCCCGCCGGCCGTCGTACGTGGCGACCCCGATCGCCGCGTCGGTGGCGGCGACGGCGCGCCACGCGTCCACCCTCACGAAGGGCTGGTCGCCGAGCCCGACGACCACGGCCGTGGCACCGAGCTCGCGGGCCGCGGCGATGCCGGCGCGCAGCGACGTCATCTGGCCCTCGGCCCAGCGGTCGTTCACCACGTGCACGACAGACGCCGGCAGCGCCGTCGTGACCTGCGCGGCGGTGACGACGACGACGGGTCCGATCGCGGCCTGCACCGCGGTGTCGACCACCCGGGAGAGGACTGAACGATCACCGATCGTGGCGTCGAGCTTGTGTCCCTCCCCCAGGAATCGGGTACCCGCGCCGGCCGCCAGGACGACGGCCACGACGGCAGGGTTCACGGCGCAATTCCACAACGGTTGACGAGAACGCGCCAAAATTCGGCCGCGCCGGCGGGCTCGGCGAACGTGAACGTTTTCACGTCCGCGTTGATTGTTGCGATTTGGTAACGATAGGTTGCCCGGCCGTTATGCCCACGGCCCTTCGTTCACCTCGTGTTCGCCTTGCTGTCGGGGTGCTGAGTGCGATGGCCGTCGGCTCGCTGGCGAGCAACGCCCGCGTCTCCGCGGCGCCGCCGGCTCCGCGGGAGATCAGCGGCGATCATCACTCGGCCTCCGTCGCCGGCCTCGCTACGCAGGCACTCGCTGCGTACGACGCCTATCAAGCGAAGTCGAACACAACGAAGTTGATCCGCTACATCACCGAGCGCAACGCCGCCGCCGATGCTGTGGCCGGAGAGTTCGGGCTCGATCCGTTCACCGTCCGCCAGTCGTGGGTCGGCGCCGGGCACCAACACCAAGTGGCGGTACTGGCCGCGCTTTCCCAACTAGGTGTCAGTTACGTGTCGAACTCATCGGAACCGGGCGTGGCGTTCGACTGCTCCGGGCTCACCTCGTACGCGTGGGGCCGGGCCGGCGTGGCGCTGTACCGCCAGAGCGGCGTGCAGCTGAGCACTGTCGCGTCGCGCGACCACGACAGCGCCACCGCGGGTGACATCGTCGGCAACCCGGGCCACGTGATGATGTACCTCGGGGTCGGTGACGCGATCGTCCACGCGGCCAACCCGGAGCAGGACGTCGAGCTGTCGACGCTGCACGACGGCGACGACTACGAGTGGGGCGACCCGACGGGCTGAGCCGCGCTACGCGTGGATCGGGCCGGCGCCGTCCTTCAGCGACGGGGCGGTCCGGCCGGTGCGGCAGGCGATGATCTCGGCGACGATCGAGATCGCGGTCTCCTCCGGGGTGCGGGCACCGATGTCGAGCCCGATCGGCGACATCAGCCGGGCCAGTTCCTCGGGCCGGTCGACGCCGGCCTCGGCCAGCCGCTCGAGGCGCTTGTCGTGGGTCTTGCGGCTGCCCATCACCCCGATGTAGCCGACATCCGTGGCCAGCGCGCCCTGCACCGCCGGCACGTCGAACTTCGGATCGTGGGTGAGGATGCACACCGCGTCCCGTGGCCCGAGCGACTTGCCGCGCTCTTCGAAGACCGGACCCGGCCACGACACCATCACCTCGTCGGCCATCGGGAAGCGACGGCGGGTGGCGAAGACCTCCCGGGCGTCGCAGACCGTCACCCGGTAGCCGAGCACCTTGGCGACCTTGGCGAGGGCCGCGGTGAAGTCGACGGCGCCGAAGACCCACATCTGCGGCGGCGGGGCGTACGACTCGACGTACACCCGGACGACCGGCGAGTCCTCGAGATCCTCGGGCGTTGTCTCGCCGCCCGGCCCGTAGTGGCGCACGCCGGAGCGGGCGGCCTCCAGCTCGGCCAGCGCGTCACGGGCGACGACGCGGTCGAGCTCGGTGTCGCCGAGCGAGCCGACCGCCGGCGCACCCGGCACGACGAGGAGCTTGGCGCCGCGGGCCGGTCCGTCGATGACCGTCGCCAGGGCGACGGGCTCCTCGGCGCGGATCCGGTCGCGGAGCTGTTCGTAGATCCTCATCACCAGTTCAGAGGCTCGATGAACAGGCGGATCGTGCCCCCACACGTCAGCCCGACGGCGAACGCTTCGTCGTCGCTGTAGCCGAACGTGACCACCCGCGGCTCGGCCTCGCCGGAGAGCACGGCGAGCGCCTCGGTGACGACGGCGCCCTCGACGCAGCCGCCGCTGACGCTTCCGGCGACCTCGCCACCCTCGCTGACCGCCATCGCCGCGCCGGGTCCCCGCGGCCCGGAGCCTTCGACGTCGACGACGCGGGCCAGGGCGACCCGCTTGCCCTGGGCCTGCCAGCGGTCGATGTCGTCGAGGATCTCACGCATCTCTCGTTCCTTTCACACCTCGTCGAGGATCTCCGCCAGCCGGTCCAGCGCGGCGAGCGAATGACCCTCCACGAAGCGATCAACGTACGGCAACGCCGCCGACATTCCCCGCGCCAGCGGGGCGTAGCCCGGCGTCACCTTCAGCGGATTGACCCAGATCACCCGGTGGGCGACGCGGTGAAGGCGCTGCATCTCCCGCGCCAGGTCTTCCGGGTCCCCTCGATCCCACCCGTCCGAGAGGATCACGACCACCGCGCCCCGGGCCATCCCGCGCACGCCCCACTCGTCGTTGAACCGGCGCAACCCGGCCCCGAGCCGGGTTCCGCCGGACCAGTCGAGCACCCGGCCGGCCGCCTGGCGCAGCGCCCGATCGGGGTCGTGGGTGGCGAGCTCACGCGTGAGGCGGGTGAGCCGGGTGCCGAGCGCGAACGCCTCGACCCGGCGGCGTCCCGCGACGGCCGCCTGGACGAAACGCAGCAGCGCCCGGGCGTACGGCTCCATCGACCCGCTCACGTCGAGGAGCAACACGAGCCGGCGGAAGCGCGTCGCCGGCGTCCGGAAGTGCCGCCGGATGGGCTCGCCCTCGGTGCGCAGCGCCGCCCGAACCGTGCGCCGGATGTCCGGTCGGGGCGTGCGTCGCCGCGCCGATTCGAGTCGCAGCGAGCGGCGCGGCGAGCCGACGAACCGCAGGCGGCCCATCAGCCGGTGAGCCTCGTCCAGTTCGTCGTCGGTGTAGTCGGAGAAGTCCTTCTGGCGCAGCACCTCCGTGGCGCTGAAGCGCAGCTCCAGCGTCTGGTCGTCGCTCGGAGCGGCCTCGTCGGGGGGCGCGTCCTCGGGGCCTTCGTCGACGGCGAGCGTGATCTGCAACGGCTCCGGCTCGTCGACCACGTGGCCGTGGGGCTGGGCGTGGTCCCAGAACACCCGGAAGGCCCGGTCGAACACCGGGACGTCCTCCGGCCGGCGGATCAGCGTCGACCGCCCGGCCCAGTAGACGTCGTCGCGGCGCTCCAGCCCGAGCAGGCCGAGCGCCTCGGCGAAGCGCAGCACCGTGCTGGTCGGTACGGCGAGCCCGGCGCCCCGGAGGACCCGGGCGAAGGCGACGGCCATCCGGTCGGCGCCGACGTTTCCCGTTTGGACGGCCACGCCGTCAGCCTCGGACGGCGCCCCGCTCGAACGCCTGCTTGACGATGTCGGCGAAGCCGTGCTGCTCGACCCGCTCGTGGTCCTCGCGGTACTTGAGCACGGTGCCGAGCGTCGCCTCGACCGCCCGCTCGTCGAGCTCGGTGGCGCCCAGCCGGCCGAGGGCGGTCGCCCAGTCGATCGTCTCGGCCACGCCCGGCGGCTTGTACAGGGCCAGCTCGCGCAGCGCCTCGACGGCGGCGGCGACCTGGCGGGCGAGCGGCTCGGCGACCTCGGGAGCCCGCAGGCGGACGATCGCCACCTCGCGGTCGAAGTCGGGATGCTCGACCCAGTGGTACAGGCACCGCCGCTTGAGGGCGTCGTGGACGTCCCGCGTCCGGTTGCTGGTCAGCACCACCACTGGCGGCGTTGTCGCCCGGAACACGCCGAGCTCGGGCACCGTGATCTGCCAGTCGGAGAGCACCTCCAGGAGGTACGCCTCGAACTCGTCGTCGGCCCGATCGATCTCGTCGACGAGCAGCACCGGCGGTGGCCCTTCGCGTCGCTCGATGGCTTGCAGCAGGGCCCGCTTGATCAAGAACCGCTCCTGGTACAGCTCGGCCTCGAGGGCGTCCGTGGACCGACTGGCCGACTCACCACTCGCCTCCGCCGCCCGCAGGTGGAGCAGCTGGCGTCCGTAGTCCCAGTCGTAGACCGCTTGGGCGGCGTCGATGCCCTCGTAGCACTGCAGGCGGATCAGCTCCCCGCCCGTCCACGCCGACAGGACCTTGGCGACCTCCGTCTTGCCGACGCCGGCCTCCCCCTCGAGCAGCAGTGGACGGTGCAACGACATCGCCAGGTAGACCGCGGTGGCGAGCCCGTCGTCGGGGAGATAGCCGTGCGCCGTCAGCGCCGCCGCGGTCTCGGCGACGGACGCTGACGGCGAAGTGCTCACGTCATCCGAGGTTACTGGCGAGTACCTCGGCCCGTTCTGGCACCTCATCGCGTTGCTCCGGCAACGGATCGACATGCGAGTTCGCCGGTTCGCTGGGTGGGGTCGCCGCCCGGGCGGGCAGGAAGCGCCAGGCGATCAGGGCGCCGAGCAGCACGACGGCGACCGAGACCCACGAGCCGGCGTGCCAGCCGTCGATGAAGGCGCTGTTCACGGCGTGGTCGACGAACACCCCGGCGTCGGGCCCGGCGGTCGCTCCCGCCTGGCGGGCGACCTCCTTGGCCGCGCCGACGGATTCCTTGGCGAGCGCCATCGCGTCGTCGGGCACCGCGGTGCCGGCGAGGGCGTCCGTCAGCCGCGACCCGTAGGTCGAGGAGAACACGCTGCCGACGATCGCCACGCCCAGCGTGCCGCCGAGCTCGCGAGCGGTGTCGTTCACGGCTGAGCCCACGCCGGCCTTGGCCGGCGGCAGCGAGCCCATGATCGACTCGGTCGCTGGTGCCTGGACGAGTCCCAGGCCGCCGCCCATGAACAGCATCGCCAGCACGAGCACCGAGTACGGGGTCTCGACGCCGTTGGTCGTGGCGATGAAGAACCCGACGCCCATCGCCACCAGGCCGGCCGTGACGACGACCTTGGTCCCGATCCGTTCGGCGAGCTTGGCGGCGATCGGGGCCGTGGACGCCATGAACAGGGCGAACGGAACGGTGCGCACGCCCGCCTCGAGAGCCGTGTAGCCGCGGACGAACTGGAAGTACTGGGTCACGACGAAGATGAATCCGAACAGCGAGAAGAAGGCGAACGTGACGGCGAGGCTGCCGGCGGTGAACCGCATGTTCGAGAACACCGACACGTCGAGCATCGGGTGGTCGATGCGGCGCTCCCAGGCCACGAAGCCACCGAGCAGCACCGCCGCGAGCGCGAAGGCGGCGAGGCTCGTCGTCGAGACCCAGCCGTGGTCCGGTCCCTCGATGACCGCCCAGACGAGCACGGTCACGCCGGCGATCGAGGCGAGCGTGCCAACCGGGTCGAAGCGCTTGATCGTCGTGTCTCGTGAGGTCGGCACGACCCGCGCGATCGCCACGAGTGCAACTGCGATCACGGGGACGTTGATCATCAGCACCGAGCCCCACCAGAAGTGCTCGAGCAGCCAGCCGCCGGTCACCGGGCCGAGCGCCACCGCCGCGCCGGCAGTGGCGGCCCACACCCCGATCGCCGCCGCCCGTTGCCTGGGCGCGGTGAACACGTTGACGAGGATCGCCAGAGTTGCGGGGAACATCAGCGCGGCGCCGATCCCCATCGCCGCCCGCCAGCCGATCAGGGCGCCGGGGGAGTCGGACCACGCGGCGAGCGCCGAGAACACGGCGAACAAGGCCAGCCCGATCTGCATCGTGCCCTTGCGGCCGAACCGGTCACCGATGCTGCCCGCCGCCATCAGCAGACCGGCGAAGACGAGGACGTAGGCGTCGACGATCCACTGCAGATCGCTGGTCGACGCGCCGAGGTCGCGAGCCAGCGTGGGCAGGGTGACGTTGACGATGGTGCCGTCGAGCACAACGACGAACACCGACGCGCACAGCACGGCGAGGATCGTCCAGCGCCGGCGGGCGTCGGGTGGGCTGGTCGCTTCGAGAGTCTCCGGGGCGGTGCTCATTGGCGTCTCCTCAGCAGTTCGTGGAACAATGTGATTACATCGTTATCACAGCGTGATAGGATGTTCACCATGACGTTCGACACAACCGCCGCTGAGTACCGTGAGACGTCGATGGCGACGGTCAATGCACCCGCTCGCGGCGATCAGACACGCGCCGCGTTGCTGGAGGCCGCCCACGACCTCCTCGCCACCGAGGGCCCCGGGAGCCTGACCGTTCGCCGGATCGCCGCCGCGGCGGGGATGAGCACGATGAACGTGTACTCCCGGTTCGGCGGCAAGGACGGCGTGCTCGACGAGCTGTACACCGACGGCTTCCGCCGGCTCGGCGAGGCGATGGACGCCGCTCGCGACACCGATGATGCGGTCGGCGACGTGCGCCGCTGCGGCAAGCTCTACCGCCGCTTCGCCCTGGAGCACCCGACGTACTACTCGCTGATGTTCGACCGCGTGGTTCCCGACTTCGAGCCGTCCGCGGGGGCGCAGGAGGTGGCGATCGGCACCCTGGTCAAGTTGCAGCAGCGGGTCGAGCGAGCGATGGCGGCGGGCTCCATCCGCCAGGGCGATGCGTTCGCCGTCGCCACCGCGCTGTGGGCGTGCATGCACGGGCTGGTGAGCCTGGAGGCGCGCGCCACGACTGGCGAGTTCGCCTCGTTCGACTGGGATGCCGTGTACGACATCGCTCTCGACGCCCTCAACCGGGGCCTCGCCTGACCGAGCGCGAGTCCGTCGAGATCCGCGTGGCGGCGCCCGAGGCGAGCGCGGTCAGCATCGTCGTGTTCGACGACGCGTATCGACCGGGGCCGCCCCGGCCGTTGCACCGGCAGGGCAACGAGTGGGTCGGCGAGGTCGACGAGGGCACCGTCTACGGGCTCGTGGCCGACGGCGATGGGCCGCGATTCGACCCGGTCAAGGTGCTCGTCGACCCTCGCGCCACGGAAGTCGTGTTCTCGCCGGGTCACGATCGACGTCTGGCGTCGGAGCGCGGCGTGCCGAACGCTGGTCGTGGGCCACTCGGCGTCGTTCGCCGCCCGTTGCCACGGCGAGCACTGCGTAAGTCGAGTCGCAGCCCCGTCGTCTACGAGGCCCACGTCCGCGGCCTCACGCGGCTCGCGGCCGGCGACCATCCGGGCACCTATGCGGCGTTCGTCGACCAGTTGCCGCGGCTCGCCGCCCTGGGCGTCTCCGTGCTCGAGCTCATGCCCGTGCACCAAGCCGATCCCGCCGAAGGCAGCTACTGGGGTTACATGCCGCTCAACTTCGCCGCCGTCGAGCGCCGGTACGCAGCGGGCGAGGACGCCGCCGACGAACTGGCCGCGCTCGTCGCCGCCGCCCACGACCACGACATCGAGGTGTGGCTCGACGTCGTGTTCAACCACACCACCGAGATCGACGCGACCGGCCCGACGTACAACTTGCGCGGACTCTCGGACGGGTCGTACTACCGGCTGAAGGACGACAGCTCGTACATCGAGACGTCCGGCTGCGGCAACGATCTCGACATCACGTCCCCGGTCGCCCGTGAGCTCGTCGAGTGGTCGCTCGACCGGCTCGCCGACCTCGGCGTCGACGGGTTCCGGTTCGACCTCGCCGCCGTCCTCGCCCGCGACGCCGGGTTCATCGACCGGCTCGACCGGTGGGCCGCCGAGCGGGGTGTGCGGCTGATCGCCGAGCCGTGGGACGCCACCGGCACCTACCTGGTGGGCCGGGCGTGGCCGGGATCCGGATGGCTGCAGTGGAACGACCGGTTCCGCGACGACGTGCGCGGATTCCTCCGCGGCGACGAAGGATTGGTGCCACAGCTGCGGCTGCGGATGCAGGGCAGCCCGGACCTCTTCGAGTCTCCGCTGCACAGCGTCAACTTCGTCGCCTGCCACGACGGGTTCACGCTGTACGACGTGGTCGCCTACGACCACAAGCACAACGAGGCCAACGGCGAAGGGGGACGAGACGGCGCCAACGACAACCGGTCGTGGAACTGCGGCTGGGAGGGCGACGAGGGCGTGCCGGACGAAGTGGCGACGCTGCGGCGGCGGCAGCTGCGCAACGCCTGGTGCCTGCTCGCCCTCGCCCACGGGGTGCCGATGTTCGCCATGGGCGACGAGTTCGGCCGCACCCAGCGCGGCAACAACAACGCCTACAACCGGGACAACGAGACCTCGTGGGTCGACTGGGAGCGAGCGGCCCGGTTCGTCGATTTGGAGCGGTTCGTCGGGAAGCTGCTCGCCCTGCGCCACCGCCACCCGGTGCTGTCGCAGCCGGACTGGTGGGGCGACGGCGTGCGGTGGTTCGGCACCGACGGCCCGCCCGACCTCGGTCCCCACTCACGGTCGCTCGCCTGGTCCGTCGGCGACCTCTACTTGATGGTCAACGCGTGGTGGGAGCCGCTCGAGTTCGCGGTGCAGTGTCCGGGTCCATGGTGTCGCGTGGTGGACACATCGCTCGCCGACTTCGACGAGGTCGAAGTCGGCGACAGATACACCGTCGGGCCTCGTTCGGTCGTCGTTTTGGAACACCCGAGCGTTTGACGTCGATACGTATCCGCAGCAAACACTCCGGTGGCGCGAAACACGCGGGTGACCGTCTCAGCGGGGGGTCGCCTCCGACGGGGTGAAGGCGGGTCCGTGGCCGGGGATCGCCAGATCGGCGACGGCCAGCACCCGGCCTCGGCTGGCGTGGAGCCGCTCCATGTCGGCGTACGGGTCCTCCGCCGGACCGTCGCCGTCCCACCACACGTGGGTGAACGCGGCGACGCCGTCGCCCGTGCGGGCGAGCGTGGTGATGTCCTCGGCCGAGTGCCCGGGCGTACGGATCAGCCGGATCGACGGCGACAGCTCGAACCCCTCGGCATCCCGACTCGTCCACACGTCGCCCTGGTAGATCGCCCAGTGATCGTGATAGCGGGCTTCGGGGAAGAGGGCCGCGTTGATGGTGTGGTCCGGATGATGGTGGCTGAACACCACATCGGTCACGTCCTCCGCCCGCACGCCCAACGACCCCAGCGGGTCGAGGATCAGCGACCGGTCACGCACCATCCCGGGATCGACGACGACGGTCACCGCCCCATCCCGGATCAGCCCGACGGTGCTCGCCACGCCTCTCCCGTAGTAGCCGGCCGTCAGGATGTCCACGCTCGCCGTGCTCGCGTTCGGGGTGTCGCTCATCGCCCCATGTTGGCCTGCCGCCTCAGCTGTGATCGTTGTCACCGGTGCGAACCCCTGGGCGACCCGCTCCGTATTGGGTTGCGAACGGGCGGCCGAAGAGCGGTCGCGCTCGACGAACGGAGATCAAGAATGTCTTCACCTCGCAGCATCCGGCGTCGAAAGGGCGCCGGTCGACTGCTCATCGGCGGCGTGGCGGCCGCCGGCGCACTTGCGGCCACCGCGGTGGCGACGGGCGAGTCGGTGGGAGCCGCCGGCACCGTCACGGCGTCCTTCGCCAACGGAGTCCTGACCGTCACCGGTGACGCCCAGGCGAACAACATCGTGATCAGCCGCAACGCGGCCGGCCGGATCTCGGTGAACGGCGGCGCGGTCGTGGTCACCGGCGGAACACCCACCGTCGCCAACACCCAGCTGCTGTCCCTGATCGGCCTGCCCGGCAACGACGTCATCACGCTCGACGAGACGAACGGGGCACTGCCGCGCGCCAACGTCTTCGGCGGTCGCGGCAACGACACGCTCACCGGCGGCTCGGGTGCCGACCGGCTGACGGGGCAAAGTGGCAACGACGCGCTCCTCGGCAAGGGCGGCACCGACACGCTGGTCGGCAGCACCGGCAACGACACGCTGACCGGCGGAGACGCCGACGACGTGGCGTTCGGCGGTGGCGGTGACGACCGGATGATCTGGAACTCCGGTGACGACACCGACCTCAACGAGGGTGGCGCCGACGTCGACACGACGGCGGTCATCGGCGGCAACGTCGCGGAGCAGTTCACGACGACGGCCAACGGCGCTCGCGTCCGCTTCGACCGGCTCGATCCCGCTCCGTTCTCCATCGACATCGGGACGACCGAGAAGCTCGACCTCAACGCCAACGGTGGCAACGACTCGTTCTCCGCGACCGGGAACCTGGCCGCGCTGATCGCGGTCACCGTCCACGGCGGGACCGAAGACGACACCATCCTGGGCACCAACGGCGTCGACACTCTGATCGGCAACGACGGCAACGACTTCATCGACGGTCAGCAGGGCAACGACGTCGCCTTCCTCGGCGCCGGCAACGACGTGTTCCAGTGGGACCCGGGCGACGGCAGCGACATCATCGAGGGTCAGGGCGGCGCCGACACGATGCTGTTCAACGGCAGCGCCGGGGACGAGATCTTCGAGACGTCGGCCAACGGCGCCCGGGTGCGCTTCACCCGCAACCTCGGCAACATCGTCATGGACACCAACGACGTCGAGCGGATCGACCTCAATGCGCTGGGAGGTGCGGACCTGCTCACCGTCAACGATGTGGCCGGCACCGACCTCACCGCGGTGGACACGGACCTCGCCGGGGTCATCGGCGGAGCGACCGGTGATGGCGCGGTCGACAATGTCGTCGTGAGGGGATCGAACGACGACGACTCGATCACCGTCTCGGGCCAGGGCGGTGCGCTCGAGGTGCGGGGACTGGCCGCCCGGGTCTCGGTGGCCAATGCGGAACCGGGATCCGACCGGCTCACCGTCTCGGCCCTTGACGGCGACGACGTCGTCGATGCGTCCAACGTCGCGGCCGGTTCGATGCTGCTCACGCTCGAGGGTGGCACGGCCGATGACGCGCTCATCGGCGGCAACGGCGACGACACGCTCAACGGCGACGCCGGCGACGACATCCTCATCGGCGGGCCGGGTGTCGACACGCTCAACGGCGGTGCCGGTGACGACGTCCTCCTCGAGGGCGAGAACAACACCGACGGCCTCGCGGCCGGGCAGACGTGGCTCAACCGGCACACCCGCACGGAGCAGAGCGACACGGTGCTCTTCAACGGCGACGACGAGTGGGTCATCCCCGTCGCCGATCTCTAACCCGCTGACCGCGGCATGGCCGGCCATCGTGCTCTACGGTGGCCGGCCATGGACCTTGGCATCGCCGGGCGGCGCGCAGCCGTCGCGGCGTCGTCGCGCGGTTTGGGGTTGGCGGCGGCGAAGGCGCTCGCGGCGGAGGGCGCGAAGGTCGTCATCTGCGGGCGAGACGAGGTGGGCGTGGACGCCGCGGCCGGGACGATCGGGGGCGACTGCGTCGGGCTCGTGTGCGACGTGGCCGGCGCGCCGGGGGGCACGGCCTTCATCGAGGCGGCGACGGGGGCGCTCGGCGGGATCGACATCCTGGTCACCAACGCCGGAGGCCCACCGCCGGGCAACTTCGCCCAGACGCAGGTGGACAGCTACCCCGGGGCGATCGCGTTGAACTTGATGTCGGTGGTGGCGATGTGCAAGGCCGCCGTCCCCGCGATGCAGGAACAGGGCTGGGGACGGGTGGTGGCAATCACCTCGCTCGCCGTGCGCCAGCCGTATCCGGAACTGATCCTCTCCAACACGGCTCGGGCCGGCGCCACTGGGTTCCTCAAGACGCTCGCCCTGGAAGTCGCCAAGGATGGGGTCACGGTGAACTCGATCCAGCCGGGCACGCACCGTACCGAGCGGATGAAGGAGCTCTACGGCGACACCGCCGACGAGCGGACCATGGGTGATCCCGACGACTTCGGGGCGATCGTCGCCTTCCTCTGCAGCGAACAGGCGAAGTTCCTCACCGGGGCGCAGGTCCACGTCGACGGTGGGGCGTACCAGGCGCTGCTCTGACGCTTCACGCGCCCGCGACGGCAAACAGCTCGGGTTGCGAGCTCTCGTCGTTGTGGGTTGTCGGTGCGGGGCGGGCCGGAGCAGCGTCCGGCCCGGTTCGCTGCCGGCCGGGTGGAACGGTGGTGCCGACGAGACGATCGCGGTAGTAGACGTCGAGGCGCCGGCTGGCAGCGTCGAGCACGAGTCGCCACCGCTGGTCCTTGTGCAGGAGATGGTGATGAAACCAGCACAGCAGGGTGAGGTTGGTCAGCTTGGTCTCGCCGTAATCGGGCGCCTCCCAGAAGCGGACGTGGTGGCCTTCGCAGGTCCACGCCGGGGACTGGCAACCGGGCCAGCGGCAATGGCGGTCTTCGACGATCAGCTGGCGTGCGATCGCCGAGGGGATCGACCGAGTTGTGCGGCCGACGTCGAGCGGCTCACTGGCCGGTCCAGTGATGATCCGGGAGATCGCGGCGTCGCACGCCAGCTGGCGGGCAGTGGCCCCGTCGACGGTCGTTCCGGACGCGAGAGTCGCCGTGCCACCGCCGGAGGGATCCTGGAGGGTGCCGACGGGGATGATGACGACCGCATGCGGCCGGCCGAGACGGTGGTGAAGTCGCTCGTGGTTTTCGAGGAAGAACCGGCACACCCCGACGAGCCCGGCGGCGCGTCGCTCGGCCAGTGATGTGCCCTTGGCGAAGGACATCCGGGAGTGGGCAGCATCCAACGCCGTCATGAAGTACTCACTGCCGAGCGCGTCCAACGTGACTTCCGCCTTCACCGATCCTTTGCGGCCAGGGTTGAAGACCACCGTCGGCACGACTTCGGGCGGCGGGTTCTGGTGCTCTCGGTTGAACCGCTCGACCCGCCGCTCGAGCTCGTTGACCGACATCGCCTTGGCGTCGTCGAGCAGCGCACGCTGCTCCGCGGACGTGGCGCCGGCGGCACCGGACAGCGCGTCGGCCTGAGTCTTGGAGACGTCGCCCTTGGCGAGCGCGTCGGCGACCTCGCGGAGTCCGGCCAGCCGATCGGCCAGCTCCACGTCGCCACGGGCCTTGCCCCGCTTCTCCCCCGTGGTGCAGGCCATCCAGTCGGCGGTGCAGGCCATGCCCGCGGAGGCGGCCACGTTGGCCCGGTCCGCAGCCCGCACCGCGGCCAGGCGCACCGCCTCGAAGCGGGCGATCACCTTGGCCACGGCGGGCACCATCACCGCCAGCTGCGGCGCCGCGAGCGAATCGATCTCCCCCGCCAGCACGCCCGCCGCGTCGACGGCGGCGCCAAGCGCCGCATCGACCCCCGGGGTCACGGTGAGGACATTCGTTCCCATCGACCCCATCATGACGAAGGGGTGTTACAACGGCCGCCGCGGCCGTCGAGACCACTCCGATGTGGATCAGCCCGACGCGGACTCCAGCGCCCGACGGGTCAGCACCTTCGCCAGGTGGGTGCGGTACTCGACGCTGGCGTTGAGGTCGGCCTGCGGGTCGGCTTCGGCGGCCGCTTGCTCGGCGGCTTCCTCGACCGACGCCCCGCCGGCAAGGGCGGAGGCCACGCTGGTGGCGAGGATCGGGACCGAGCCCATGTTGGCGAGCCCGACGCCGGCCTCGCCGTTGCGCCGCCACGCCGCCACGCCGACGATCGCCCAGTCCTGGGCCCGCCGGTTGAACTTCTGGAACCCCCATCCCGCGCCCTGCATCTTCGGCACCCGGATCTCGGTGAGGAGCTCATCCGGGGCGAGCGTCGTCGTGAGGAAGCCCTCGTAGAAGTCGGCGGCGGCGATCTCCCGGGTGCCGTTCGGTCCCTGGGCGACGTAGGTCGCGCCGAGGGCGAGCGTCGTGGCCGGCAGGTCCGACGCCGGGTCGGCGTGGGCGATGGAACCACCGATCGTGCCGCGATGGCGGACCTGGGGGTCGCCGACGTGGCTCGTCGCGTGGGCGAGCAGGGGTACGTGCTCCTTGAGCACGTCCGAGTGCTCCACCTCGCTGTGCCGGGTGAGGGCGCCGATGGCGATGTGATCGCCGGCGTCGCGGATGTACGAGAGGTCGCTCAATCGGCCGATGTCGACCAGCACGCTCGGCTGGGCCAGCCGCAGCTTCATCAGCGGGAGCAGGCTGTGCCCGCCGGCCAGGAACTTGGCCTCGTCGCCGTGCTGTCCGATCAGGCTGATCGCCTCCTCGGCCGAGCCGGCACGGACGTAGTCGAAAGCGGCGGGGATCATCGTGAGGCTCCTTGGATCGCGTTGAAGACGTTCTGCGGGCTGGCGGGCATCGGGACGTCACGCACGCCGAGGCCGGACAGGGCATCGACGATCGCGTTGATGACGGCGGGGGCGGCGCCGATCGTGCCGGCCTCGCCGATCCCCTTGACGCCGAGCTGATTGGTCGGCGACGGGGTGACCGTGTGGCCGAGCGTCAGCGCCGGCACGTCACTAGCCGCCGGCATGAGGTACTCGGCGAGTGTGCTCGTCTTGAGGTTGCCGTCGTCGTCGTAGACGGCCTCCTCGAAGAGCGCCTGGGCAAGACCCTGGACCACGCCGCCGTGCACCTGGCCGTCGACGATCAGCGGGTTGACCTGCACGCCGCAGTCGTCGACGGCGACGTACTGCAGCACGTCGACGCCGCCGGTCTCGTTGTCCACCTCGACGGTGCACATGTGCGTGCCGAACGGCCACGAGAAGTTGGGCGGGTCGTACGTGACGTTGGCCTCCAGGTTCGGCTCCAACCCGTCGGGCAGGTTGTGGGCGGTGAACGCCTCGAAGGCGATCGCGGCGAGCGGCATTGCCTTGTCCGGCGAGCCCTTCACCGTGAACGTGCCGCCGGTGAACTCCAGGTCGTCGGCGCTCGCCTCGAGTTGGTGGGCCGCGATCAGCTTGGCCTTGTCGATGACCTTGTCGCACGCCATCGCGATCGCCACCCCGCCGACCGGCAGTGACCGCGACCCGTAGGTGTCCAGGCCGATGGGCGAGATCGCGGTGTCGCTGTGGAGGACGTCGACGTCGTCTGGGCTCACCCCGAGCTTCTCGGCGACGATCATCGACCATGCCGTCTCGTGGCCCTGACCGTGGGGCGACGAACCGGTGACCACCTGGACCTTCGCGGTCGGCGTCACCCGTACCGTGGCGGCTTCCCAACCTCCGGCCGCGTAGTTCAACGAGGCGAGCACGCGGGAGGGCGCCAGCCCGCACATCTCGAAGTACGTCGAGATGCCGACGCCGACGCGCTTCGTCGCACCCTCCACGTTCTGCGTCTGCTGCCGTTGGCGGATCTCGTCATAACCGGCGAGCCGGGCGGCCTCGTCGGCGGCGGCCGCATGGTCTCCGGAGTCGTAGACGAGCCCGCTCCACGCCGTGTAGGGATACGCCTCCTTCCGGATGAAGTTGCGCCGGCGCAGCTCCAGCGGGTCGAGGCCCAACTCGGCGGCCAGCGCGTCCATCGCCCGCTCGATCGCGTAGGTGGCCTCCGGGCGACCGGCGCCGCGGTAGGCGTCGGTCGGGGTCATCGTCGTGAACACCGACGTGCACGAGAAGTCGTACGCCTGGGGCAGGTCGTACACGCCGGCGTAGAGGAACGCCCCGAGCAACGGGATGCCCGGCGTGACCAGCTGCAGGTAGGCGCCCATGTCACCGACGAGGCGGACCCGCAGGGCGGTCAGCTTTCCGTCGGCGTCGGCCGCCAGTTCGATGTCCTGGATCTGACCGCGGCCCTGGATGGTGGCCAGGGCGTTCTCCGAGCGAGTCTCGTTCCAGCGGACCGGAACGCCGTGCTTGCGGGCGAGCGCCATGCACAGCAGCTCTTCGGCGTACACGTTGAGCTTGGAGCCGAAGCCACCCCCGACGGACGGGGCGATGACCCGCACGTGGTGCTCGGGGATGCCGAGCGTGATCGCCGACATCACCTTGAGGATGTGCGGGATCTGCGTCGCCGAATAGAGGGTGATGTCTCCGCCGAAGGGCTGCGGGACGGCGACGATGGCGCGGGTCTCCATCGCCATCGGGATCAGCCGCTGCTGGACGTACCGCTCGCTCACGGTGTGGGCCGCGGCGGCGAACGCCTCGTCGACCGCCCCGTCGTGGTCCTCGACCTTGAGGGCCCATGTGTAGCTCTTGTTGGTCCCGAGGTCCTCGTGGATCACGACGCGGTCGGAGAGCGCGTCCTCGAGGTCGGTCACTGCCTCGAGCGGCTCGTAGTCGACGGTGATCGCCTCGATCGCATCGCGTGCGGCCACGTCGTCCTTGGCGACGACGACGGCGACCCCGTCGCCGACGTAGTGCACCTTGTCCTTCGCCAGCGGGAAGTGGGCCGGGTTCTTCATGTCGTCGGTGACCGGCCACGCGCACGGCATCGGGGCGGCCCAGGCGTCAGCGAGGTCGGCGCCGGTGTAGGCGGCGACGACGCCCGGCTGCTCGAGGGCGGGTGACACGTCGATGCTCGTGATGCGGGCGTGGGCGTAGGGGCTCCGCAGCACGGCGAGGTAGAGGGCACCGGGGATGTCGAGGTCGCTGGCGAACTTCGCCTCGCCGGTCAGCAGGGCGGGGTCCTCCCGGCGCAGCCGGCGCTGGCCGAGCACCGAGGTTGTTGGGGCTGCTTCGGTCGCGGTCATCGCGCGCGCCTCACGACTCCGCCGCGGCGAGGATGGCCTGCACGATGTTGTGGTAGCCCGTGCAGCGGCAGAGGTTGCCCTCCAACCCGATCCGCACCTCCTGCTCGGTGGGATGCGGGTTCTCGTCGAGGAGGCCCACCGCCGCCATCACCATGCCTGGCGTGCAGTAGCCGCACTGCAACCCGTGGTGCTCCATGAACGCCTGCTGCATCGGGTGCAGCTGGCCATCGGTGGCGAGCCCTTCGATCGTCTTGATGTCGGACCCGTCGGCCTGGACGGCCAGCACCGTGCAGCTCTTCACCGACTGCCCGTCGATGTGCACCGTGCACGCCCCGCACGACGAGGTGTCGCATCCGATGTTGGTGCCGGTCAGGCCGACCTGCTCACGGATGTAGTGCACGAGCAAGGTGCGCGGCTCGACATCATGGGTGTGGGCGATGCCATTCACCGTGACGCTGACTTCCACGTTCTGCCCCCTTTGGCGTTGACGACCCCTACGAGTCACATCATGCCATTCCGGGCATCCGAGTGTTTGCTGCGGACCCGTCCCCGCGCCAAACCCTCGGGTGGCGCGAAACACTCGGGTGGTGCTGGGACGCACCCGGGACCGATGCGAGCGAGCGAGCGCCAGCGAGCGAGCGGTCAGCAACGGCCTGCGGGGCCGGGGAACGCCGTGAATGTCAGCTGTGGATCTGCTCGGCGAGGTACTGCTCGAGGCCGACCTGGCGGATCGTCTCCTGCTGGGTCTCGAGCCAGTCGATGTGGTCCTCTTCGGAGACCAGGATCTCGGCCAGCAGCTCGCGGGTGCCGTTGTCACCGCGCTCGACAACGAGGGCGATGCCCCGATTGAGGCGCTCGACCGCCTCGTACTCGAGGGCCAAGTCGGACTCGAACTGCTCGGGCACCGTCTCGCCGACCCGCACCGGGAACAGGCGCTGCATGTTCGGCACCCCGTCGAAGTACAGGATCCGCTCGATCAGCCGCTCGGCGTGCTTCATCTCGTCGATCGACTCGTCCCGCCCGTGCTCGTACAGGCGGTGGTAGCCCCAGTTCTCGCACATCTTGGCGTGGACGAAGTACTGGTTGATCGCCGTCAGCTCGGCCGTGAGCACGTCGTTGAGCAGCTCGATGACATCGTCGTCGCTCCGCACGAACGGGGCAGCCTAGGCGACCTGGAAACGACGCGACGGAACCACGACCATGGCCCCGTGCTCGCTGAGCAGTTCGTCGAGGACGGGGTGGCAGCCGTAGCAGCAGGCGCCGGCGCCGCACCGGGCGGCGAGCTCGTCGACGGTGGTCGCGCCGTGCTCGATCTCGCGGCGCACCCGCCGCTCGCTGACTCCGTGGCACAGGCACACCATCATTGGCGGCGTAAGGTACTCCTAACGGCCGGGCGTCAGCAACCTCAATTCCGCGTGCGGTGAGAGATGAGCGCGCAGACCGCGCTCATCTCTCATCGCGCGGGTCAGGTGATCAGGGTCGTCAGGTCGATGACCACGAGGGCGACCAGCAGGCACAGCACCGTCCCGCCCAGCGCGCCATACCACCACCGCATCGGATGGTCGGCCCGCCAGAACCGGCGCATGCTCATCACGATGCACACGATCGCGGCGGCGCTGATGGCGAGCCCGATCGCCGGTCCGACGTCACTCGCCAAACCGATCGCCGGCAGGACGAACGGGAACACGATGTACATCAGCAGGCACCGCACGGTGGCGACGAGCAACGAGGTCTGGAACGCCTTGCGCGCCCCCTCGGCGGTCCCGGCCGGCGCGTCCACCGGGAGGCGCAGGATCCGCCGCATCACCCGGTCGGGGCGGGACCGGCGAGGAATCGGCTCGCGCGTCAGGGGAGCGGTCGTCACCATGTCAACGGCACCCTACCGAGGAAGTGTCATCGAGGAATCGCCCGAATCGGACGATTCCAAACGGCAGAACCGGCGGTGACTCAGCCGCCGGCGGCCTGGATCGCCTGCCACATCCGCTCGCCCGTCACGGGCATGTCGATGTGCCGCACGCCGAGGTGGGCCACGGCGTCGATGACGGCCGACTGCACCGCGGGCGTCGACCCGATCGTCCCCGACTCGCCGATCCCCTTGGCGCCGAGCGGGTTCATCGGAGTCGGGGTCTCCATGTGGACGACCTCGAAGCTCGGCAGCTCGGCGGCGGAGATCATCGCGTAATCCGCCAGGTTCGACGTGATCGGGTTGCCGAACTCGTCGAAGCGGACCTCCTCGAGCAACGCCTGGGCCGCTCCCTGGGCGACGCCGCCGTGGATCTGGCCTTCGAGGATCAGCGGGTTGATCACCCGTCCGGCGTCGTCGCACGCGACGTGCCGGACGAGCCGCACGCCGCCGGTCTGGGTGTCGACCTCGACGACGGCGAC
>JBKOUV010000250.1:0-11802 GCA_046723555.1 Actinomycetota bacterium
ACGATGTCCAAGCGCGCCCGCGCCCGCAGCATCCAGCTGCCGGCGTGGAACGAGGCGATCGGGCTTCCTCACCCCTGGGACCAGCAATGGTCGTTGCGAATGCAACAGGTGATGGCGTTCGAGACCGACCTTCTGGAGTACGACGACGTGTTCGACGGCTCGAGGGTCGTCGAAGCTCGCACGGCGGAGCTGATCGACGCAGCCGACGCGGAGCTGAACGACGTCCTGTCGTTGGGTGGGGCGTTCGCCGCGATCGACACGCTCAAGTCCCGCCTCGTGTCCTCGATGGCGGAGCGCACCCGCCGGATCGAGTCCGGCGAGCAGGTGGTCGTCGGGGTCAATCGGTTCACCGAGACCGAGCCATCCCCGCTCGGCGGCACCGGCGCGATCCTGCGCGTCGACGAACGGGTCGAGGCGGAAATGGTCGCCGATGTCGAGCGATGGCGGGCCGCCCGCGACGGCGCGGCAGTGCGGACCGCGCTCGACGAGCTGCGGCGGGCGGCCGCGGGCAGCGACAACGTGATGCCGGCCACGATCGCCCTGGCGCGGGCGGGCGGGACGACCGGAGACTGGGGCCGCGCGATGCGCGAGGTCTTCGGCGAGTACCGCGCGCCGACCGGGGTCGCGGGGGTGCCCCGCGCCGGAGAAGCGCTGGCGGCCGTCGCAGCGCGAGTGAAGCAGTTGCCGGGAGGTCCGCCCCGGTTCCTCGTCGCCAAGCCGGGCCTCGATGGTCACTCGAGCGGCGCCGAGCAGATCGCTGTCGCCGCCCGGGACGCCGGCATGGAAGTCGTCTACTCCGGGATCCGGCTGACGAGCGAGCAGATCGCGGCCTCGGCCCGCGACGAGGATCCGGACGTGATCGGGCTGTCGATCCTGTCCGGGTCGCACCTCGAGCTCGTGCCGGACGTGCTGAGCCGCCTCGCCGCCGCCGGCGTCGATGCCCCGGTGGTCGTTGGCGGGATCATCCCGGAGGAGGACCGGCCGGTGCTGACGGCGGCCGGCGTGGCGGCGATCTACACGCCGAAGGACTTCGAGCTGGCCCGGATCATGGGCGAGATCGTCGACCTCAGCGAGGCTCACCGCGCTCGTCGATCGCAGTGAGGTCGTCGTTGGCGACGAGTTCGGCGAACGACTCGCGGGAGTGCAGCACGGTGATCTGATCTCCGTCCTGCATCACGACGGCGGACTTGGGGAACGAGAAGTTCGTCGAGAACGGGATGAAGTAGGCGCCGGAGTCCATCACGGCGAGGACGTGTCCCGGTCCGAGTCGGGGCAGCCGCCAGTTGTAGCAGAGCACGTCGGCGGGCGTGCAGATCGGCCCGGCGAGCCGGTAGGCGACGTCGGCGGCGGCGCTTGGTGCCGTCGCGCTGAGAAGCTGGTGGTACTCGGTCCGCACCGGTTCGGCGACGTTGACCCCGGCGTCGAGCACGGCGTGCGGCAGCCCGCCGTCGTCCTTCACGTCCACGACGGTCATGAGCAGGAACTGGGTGTCGCCGGTGAGCGCGCGGCCCGGTTCGAGGATCACGGCCGGCGGCTCGAGCCCGGCGGCGCGAGTGTGCGCGCCGATCGCCGTGGCGGCCAGCTCTGAGGCCGCGGCTACGGAGAGGCAGTCGGCCGGATCGGGAGGGAGCAGGTCGCTACCGAGGGCGCGGTTGAGCCGCAGGTCCAACGGGGGTATCGGCGCCACCGTCGGCAACGCCAGGCTGCCGCCGAGATCGAGCACGACTGGGTGCCAGCCGGTGGCGGCGCGCAGGAAGTCACAGAAGGCGAGGACCCCGTCGACGTACGCCGCCCCGTCACGTACATGGGAACCGCCGAATCCTGGATGTGGGGTGAAGTGCTCAGACGGTAGCGGGTACGCGCTCCGCGTCGATCCAATTGCCCAGGGCCGGCCCCGATTCGAAGCTCGTGATCAGGGCGTAGCGCGCGGCCGCGCCCGGGTGCACGACGACGTGCCACAGGCGCTGGGTGTCGATCACGAACCGGGCACCCTTGTGCAGCGGGAGCCGGGCCTCGGTCGCCGGATCGGGCAAGCCGTCGGGTCCACTGTCCATCAGCAGCATGTAGCTGTCCGGGTTGTCGGTGAGCTCGAGCCACGACCGCACCACCCAGCCCTCGCGGTCGGGGTTGAAGCGGTTGTTGTCGTCGCGGTGGATGGAGCGAATGGCGGCGTCGCGGGACTGCGGCTCGAGCTTGATGATCCGCACTCGACCGAAGTTGGCGCCCACCGCGTCGACGTAGCGCCGCACCGCCGGGACGATCTCGGCGTTGGACGTCCAGAGGGCGTCCTTGTCGGTCTTCCCCTTGTCCCAGAACCCGCGGCAGTCGAGCTCACCGTCGGCCGAAGCGATCGGGGCGAAGTTGGTGTCACCGCCGCTCTTCCAATCCATGTACTCGAGCGCCTCGTACTCGGCGGGCGGCACTTCGAAGTCGGCGTCGCGGAGCACGACGAAACCATGCTCGGCGAGCTGGGGCAGGCGGCGGTGAGGGGTCTCGAGGGGGATCTTGACGCTCCAGTGGTCGGAGGTCGGCCAGAACACAGACATGGTCCGCGAGCCTAGGAGCGCCCCGACCCGATTTCGGGGCAAGGGACGGCGCTACCCCCCTGACGTCGTCGAGGAGGAGCCGGGCGGCCTCCGTTCGGGCAGCTCGATGAGCTGGCCGGCATAGATCGCGTTCTGGTCCCTGATCGCGTTGAGCCGCATGATCGCCTGGATGGGGACGCCGAACCGGTCGGCGATCTCGGTCAGGGTGTCACCCTCCTGGATCTCGTAGAACCGTTGTGGCCGCGTCGTCGACGGTGGGATGGTCGTCGTCGACGTCGTGGTCAGGATCGGGGGAAGGGTCACTCCGGGCTCGGCGGTGTTGTCATCGTCCGCGCACGCGGCTGCACCGACCGCGATGAGCCCGCCCACCGCGACCGACGCACCCAACAACCGCGATCGCATCGGGCCGCATGGTATGCCTCGCCCGGCCGGGGCGAGCAGCACCTAGCGAAGTCGCCATACGACGTACTCGGCGAGCGCGGCCAACTCGTTACGGGCCTCGACGCTGAGCGCGCAGGCGGCCAGCGCGTCGAGTGCAGCCTTCGCCAACTCATCGATGCGGTGCTCGACGGCGGCGAGGGCGCCGGTGTCGATGATGACTTGCTGGATCTCGGCGACGGCGCCCGCGTCGAGCTCGGGCGCGCCCACGCGGGCGAGGACCGCCTTCTGCTCGGCCGTCGCGCGTTCGGTGGCCAGGGCGAGGAGGGTCGTCGGTTTGCCCTCCCGGAGGTCGTCACCGACCGGCTTGCCCGTGACGGCGGTGTCCCCGAACGCGCCCATGACGTCGTCGCGCATCTGGAAGGCGTCGCCGAGCGGCTGTCCGAACGCGCTCAGCCCGGCGAACAGCGTGTCGCCGTGCTCCGGGGTGGCGAGCAGCACGCCGAGGTGCAGCGGTCGTTCGATGGTGTACTTGCCACTCTTGTAGCGGGCGATCCGGGCCGCCTTGTCGGGCCGCCGGTCGCGCTGGACCGAACCGAGGATGTCGAGGAACTGGCCGACGTTGAGCTCGAGCCGCAGTTCGTTCCACAGCCGCCAGGTGCGATCGGGCACACCGACCATCAGCGCGTCGGCGAGCACCACGGCGAGGTCGCCGACGAGGATCGCCACGCCTTCGCCAAAACGCCTGGATTCGCCGGCCCATGCCCGCCGTTCGTGCTCGACGGCGTACGACACGTGGGTGGCGGGCGCGCCCCGCCGGCTCGCCGCGTCGTCGATCACGTCGTCGTGGAGCAGGGCGGAGGCGTGCATCAGTTCGAGGGCCGCGCCAGCGTCGACGATCCGTTGGTCGGCCGAGTCACCTCCGGCTCCGACGAAGGCCCAGTAGCAGAACGCCGGTCGCAGCCGCTTCCCGCCGGACCGGACCATCCGGCGGATCTCGTCGAACGGGCCCGCCAGGTCGCCGTCGAGCGCCACCCATCGGGCGCGCTCGCGCTGGAGGAGCTCCTCGAGGCGGGCATCGATGCGAGACGCGATCGCAGCCAGGGTCGGGGGCGGGGCGGCCTCCGCTTCAGCCATCGGCGTCGCGGTCAGGGCCCCCGTCGAGATCGGCGATCACCTCGTCGATGCGCAGCTTCGCCGCGCTGATGCGCTGGCGGCACACGGCGATCAGCTCGCTGGCCCGAGCGACGCGGTCGGCGAGCCGGTCGACGTCGACGTCGGTGCTCTCGAGCTCGCGCAGGATCTCGTCGAGCTCGTCGAGTGCCTGGGCGTAACCCGGGGAGTCGGCGGAAGGGGTTGGGTCGGTCTGGGCGCCGGGCATCAGGTCTCCGTTGGATCCGGTTCGACACGGCTGCGGATCGAGCCGGCAGCGAACTGGGTGGTGAGCACGTCGCCGGCGGCGATGTCGTCGGGTGAGCGGACGATGGTGCCGTCGGCGGAGCGGGTGATGGTCCACCCGCGGGCGAGCACGTTCACCGGATCGAGGGCGCGGACCCGCGCTTCGAGTCCGGCGAGGTGCCGCTGCTCCGCGGCGAGCCGCTGCGGCGCGCGCGCCGCCATGCGACTGCCGAGCTGGTCGACGTGGCGCCGGCCGTCGGCGAGCGGACGGGTGGCCCCGGCCCGGAGCCGGTGGATCCGATCGTCGAGCCGGTCGGTCGCCCGCCCCAACGCGGCATGGGTACGGCCGGCGATGCGGCGGGCGCAGTCGGCCAGCGCAGAGTCGGCGCCGGCGAGACGGGTTCGGGCCGCCGCGCCGACGGCCGAGAAGGCATGCTCGACGGCGCTCAGGTAGTCGCCGACCGCGTGGACCAGCGCGGCGGCGCACGCCGTGGGCGTTTTCAGCGACGTGTGGGCGACCTCGTCGGCGACGCTGCGATCGATCTCGTGGCCCAACCCGGTAAGCACGGGCACCGGCGCGGCGGCGATGGCCCGGGCGATCGGCTCGGCGTCGAACGTGGCCAGCTCATTGCGCGCGCCGCCGCCTCTGATCACGACGATCACGTCGAGACCGTGGCGGACGGCGTGGTGCGACAGGGCGGTGATGGCCCGGCTGACCATCCTCGGCGCCTCCGGCCCCTGCACCCGGGTCCCGGCCAACACGACCCGAAAGCCGAACCCACTGCGCTGCAGCTCGTCGTGGAAGTCGTGCCAGGCCGCGGATCCGGCGCTGGCGACCACGCCAACGCGGAGCGGGACCGACCCGAGCCGGTGGCGCCGGTTGGCGTCGAGCGAGCCGTCGGCGGCGAGCCGCTGGAGCACGTGGTCGCGCTGCTGGGCGAGGTCGCCGAGCGTGAAGCGCGGGTCGAGGTCGACCATCTTCAGCCCGAGCTGACCGCTCGGAGCGTAGAAGTCGAGGTGGCCGAAGATGCGCACCTTCATCCCGTCGGTGAGCCGCAACCGGTGCTTCGCCAGCAGGGGCCGCAGCCGGGCTCGGGCCGGCGCGAACAGCTGGACGCGCACGACAGCATGACGGCCGGGTGAGTCGTCGGCCAGCGCGAAGTAGGCGTGACCACCGCGCTCGCTCCAGCCCTGGATCTCGCCGCGCACCCACACCCCGTCGCTGAACCCCCGGCGCAACATGGCGTTCACCGCGTCGGCCAGCTCACTGACGGTGTAGGTGGGGTTGGCGGCGTCGTCGAGTTCTGCGCCGAAGTCGAAGGCGGGCTGACTCATGCGGTCCTCATCCTGCCGCGGATCGCGGTCCCGTTAGGTGCGAAAGAAGTTCGCCTGCCGCACGTTGTCGGGTACGGCGGCGTCGCCGGAGGTGTCGGAGGCGTCGGTGTCGGCGAACAGCTCGCCGTCGACCGGCAGGTTGCGCTGGACGCGGAGCGCCTCGAGCTCGTGCAGCGGGCGCTCGAGGGCGCGGCGGCGGGTGCCGGTGAGCTGGTCGAACTCCCGCTGCACGCTGTCGAAGTGGCGCTTGACCTTGTCGGCGGAGTCGACGTAGCGCTGCCACTGCTGGCCGAACTTGCCGATCAGCTTGAGGATCTCGTCGCTGGTCTGCTCGACCATGAAGTTGTCGAAGGCCTGCCGGATCACGCCGAGGAAGGCGAACAGGGTGAGCGGGGAGCACAGCACGACGCGCTGTGACATCGCCTCGTCGAGCAGTTGCGGGTCGTGCTCGTGGATGAACCCGGTGAGCTGCTCGTTGGGCAGGAACAACAGCACGTAGTCGACCGCCGGGCGGTCGGTCTCGCCCGCGTAGTCGCGCTTGGCGAGCTCCTTCACCCGCAGCCGGACGTCGGACAGGAAGCGCTTGAGGTGCGCTTGGCGCTCGGAGTCGGTGCCGACCTCGAGGTAGCGAAGGTACGAGGCGAGGGGGAACTTCACGTCCATGTACAACACGTGGCCCTTGGGCAGGTCGAAGGTGAAGTCGGGCCGGCCGGTGCCGCCCTCGACGTTGGTCTGCTTGCGGTAGTTGACGTGTTCGGTGAAGCCGGCGAGGCGGAGCACGTCCTCGGCCATCCGCTCACCCCACTGGCCGCGGGCCTGCGGGTTGGCGAGGGCCTCGCGGAGCATGCGGGTGGAGTCGGCCAGCGTGCTGGCGACTTCGGCGTGGGTGCGCAGCGACTCGTCGACCTGGCCGAACCGCTCGGCGCTGGTCCGCCCGAGGTCGGTGACGAGCGTGCTCAGGCGGTGGAGCTCGGTGCGCACCTCGGCGCGCACTTCGTCGAGGCGGGTGCCGATGACGTCCTTCTTCGCCCCCAGGTCGGCCTGCAGTGCTGATGCCGCGGACCCGAGTTGTTCGCGCTGGAGCACGGCCGACTGCTCGAGGGCGGCGCGTACCGCGGCGTCCCGCTCGGCCCCGGCGCGGGCCGCCAGCTCGGCCAGCGCGGCGTCGAGCGCCTCGTGCACCGACTCGTCGATCGCCTGGGGGCCGGCGCCGGCGAACCGGTGCCGGGCGACCTCGTAGGCGATGGCGGCGGCGAGCGCCACCGCCACCATCCCGAGGAGGACGATTCCCACGATCATGCCGCCATGATGCACAAGGGGTGTGACATCGAGCGCGGACCCCCTACACGCAGGCAGAATCGGCGGCGATGCCGCGTCGAAACCGAGTCGATCCATTCGGGGATCTGCATGCCGCGAGCGGGCGGGGATTGCTGACGGGCAACCGCGGCCGCCTGGTTGACGACCACGAGCGGGTCGTCCGTCATCACGGCAGCACGCTGTGGATCGCCTGCCGCACCGAGTTCCGCAGCCGGCGATGGCCTCTCGCCGCAGCCGACCACTGGACGCCGATCTTCTTCCTCGACGACGCCGTCGCGCTGGCCGCGGGCCACCGGCCATGTGCCCTGTGCCGCCGGGACGACTACCGGTCCTACCGCGACGCCGTCTCGCGATCGGTCAGCAGCCCGAGACCGTTACTCGCCTCGGAGTTGAACCGCCGACTGGCCATCGAGCGTCTCCGGCCGGGGCGGGGCCTGGCCCGAGCTGGCGACCGGATCACGTGGCGGGCGCCGGTCGCCGAGCTCCCGGCCGGGACCGTCGTCCTCGACGCGGAGCGCCGGCCGAGGTTGCTCCTCGACGACCGCACCCTGCAGTTCACGTTCGACGGGTGGACGGACCCCCGGCCTCGTCCCTCCGGTGAGGTCGAGGTGCTGACCCCGCCGACGTCGGTCAACGCGCTCGCCAACGGCTATTCCCCGCTCCTCCACCCGACGGCGGTGAGCGATGAGCGCACCTAACGCCCCGATCGCTCACCACCCGCGTCGTCAGCCGGACGCGGTGAGCGATGAGCGCACCTAGCGCCCCGATCGCTCACCACCCGCGTCGTCAGCCGGACGCCCCGCCGGTGAAGTTCCACGACGCCAGGTGCAGCGCCGGCGCAGTCCAGCGGGCGGCGACCCAGCTGTCGGGCAGGTTCACGGCGGCGGGCCCCACGCCGAGCACGGCGCCGGGTTCGAGCGCCTGGGCATAGGACTGGGTGAAGCGGAAGTTGCGCAGCGGCCGGATGATCTCCCCGGCCTCGATCAGCCAGATCCCGTTGCGGGTCAGCCCGGTGATCGCCAGCGTCTTGGGGTCGAGCACCCGCGTGTACCAGAAGTCGCTCACGAGCACGCCCCGCGCCACCCCGGCGACCAGCGCGGCGACGGCGGAGTCCGCGGCGGGGCCGTCGACCTCGGTGATCGCGTCGGTAGGGCTGCCGTCGGCCGACGCCGGCTGGAGGCCGAGGTGGAGCGGCAGCGCGCCCCACGACGCCAAGCCGGTGGCGTTGCCGGTCGACGTGGTGCCGGCCTCGCGTGCCGTGCGTCGGTCGTGGCTCACGGCGGCGGTCGTCCCGCTGTCGACGAGCGACAGCCGCTGCCGCGGCGTGCCCTCGCGGTCGTAGCCGACACCGGCCGCGAGCGGGTCGTCGATCAGGGTCACGGCCCCGTCGAACTGGGCGGCGGCGACCTCGGCAAACGAGCGGCGCTCGTTCACCGCCTTCCCGTTGAAGCACCACACGGCGAGGTTCTGGAGCAGATCGGCGACCGCAGTGGGCTCCAACACCACCTCGTAGCGATCGGGTGGGAGCTCGACCGGATCGGCACCGGCGCGCACCTTCGCCGCGGCCCGAGCGCCGAGCACCGCGCCGTCGAGGTCGCCCAGCCGGTTGGATGCGTGGCGGGCCACGCCGTCGATCCCCGCCTGCCGGGCGATGCCGTCCATGCTCGCCTCGGCGGTCTCGCCGGTCACCGCCTGCCCCGCCGAGTTGACGAACGCGCCGGTCCAGTGGCTCGTCCGGCAGAACCCGGCGGCCTCCAACCCACCCGCGGCGTCGACGAACGCCCGGACCAGGCTCGCCCGGGCGTCGGGAGTGGCCTCGGCCGTCGGCTGGTCGACCGGCACCGTCGCGGGCGGCTCGGCGACCGGTGCCAGCCCCGGCCAGCCCGGATCGAGCGGGGCGACCTTGGCGGCCTCGGCGGTGCGGCCGACAAGCGCGGCGAGACCGGCTGCGTCCGTCAGCGTCGACGAGCCGGCGGCCGTGCGGCCGTCGACGTGAACGCGGACGTGAACCGACGTCGTGTCGTCGGCGACGTTCTGGTGGATCACCGAGTTGGCGAAGCGGGTGAGGCCGAGCCGGCTCCGATCGACGGTCACCTCGACGTCGGCGCCGGGGGCGGCGTCCTTCGTCAACTCGAGCGTCCGCTGGGCGATGTCGAGCTCGTTCACGCGTGGACCCCGACCCGGACGTTGCGGAACCGGGCTGGCGCCGCCGGGTGTCCGGTGTGGCCGATCTGGCCCGGCTGGCCCTTGCCGCAGTTCGGCGTGCCCCACGCCACGATCTCGGACGACAGCATGTCCATCGACTGCCAGAACTGCGGGCCGATCCCCGTGTACGTCGGGTTGCGCAGCATCCGCCCGAGCTTGCCGTTCTTCACCTCGTAGCCGACCTCGCAGCCGAACTGGAAGTTGAGCCGGCGGTCGTCGATCGACCACGAGCGGTTGGTGTCCATGAAGATGCCGTCGTCGGTCGCGTCGATGATCTGGTCGAACGTGTGCGGTCCCGGCTCGAGCCCGACGTTGGTCATCCGCACCATCGGCAGGCGGGCCCAGCCGTCGGACCGCACGCTGCCGGCGTAGTCGAGGCCGGCGACGGCCGCCGAGTCCCGCCCGGCGAGCACGCCCACCCACTGGCCCTCCCGCACCGCGTCCCGCGGCGCGGCCGGCGTGCCCTCGTCGTCGAAGCCGAACGAGCCCAGCGCACCGGCGATCGTCGGATCGATCGTGATGTTCATCAGGTCGGATCCGAAGCGCAGCGAGCCGAGCTGCGCCAGGTCGAGCCAGGACGTGCCGGCGAAGGCGGCCTCCCAGCCGAGGATCCGGTCGAGCTCGATGGCGTGACCGACCGACTCGTGGATCTGCAGGGCGAGCTGCTCGGCGCCGAGGATCAGCGTCGTCTCGCCGGCCGGGCACAGCGGCGCCGACAGCAGCGCCTTGGCCTCGTCGGCGATCCGCGCCGCGTGGGTGGCAAGGTCGAGCCCGAGGACGAGCTCCCATCCCCGCGTGCCGTAATGCCCGCGGGCCGCCGGATACGTCCGGCGCTGCGTTTCGACGTCGCCGATGACCGTCGCCGAGATCCCGGCTCCGCACTCGCGGATGTGCTGGTCGACGCGGTGACCTTCGCTCGACACGAACCATTTGGTGGTGTCCCAGATCTGGTACAGGCCCTCGGCGATGTCCGCCCCGTGGTCGCGGATGGTCGTCGTCGCGCCGACGAGCAGGTCGCCTTTCTCGGACAGTGGCACGCCAAGGGGATCGGTCTCGCACTCACTGGCCCACGAGCCGGTGGCCGGTTCGGTGGCCACGAGGTCGATGGGGGCGCCGGCGACTCGGGCGCTGGCGGCGGCGATCGCGGCGGCCCGCTCGCCGGCCGCCCGGACGGCGGCATCGGCCAGATCGGGAACGGCGAAGAACCCCCAACCCGAGCCCACGAGCGCCCGCACCCCCACGCCGGCGCTCTCGTTCTCGGTCAGGTCCTCGACGTCACCGTTGCGGGCCGTCATCGCCTCGTAACGCCGGTGCATCACCCGGGCGTCGGCGTAGCGGGCGCCGGCGTCGAGGGCGCCCTGCACCGCGGCGGCGGCGGCATCGAACTCACTCATGTCGAACGACCCTAAGCCATCTCGTCGCCCACCTTCTGGGCGCAATTGTTCTCGACCGCTGAGATGTCGAGTCGCTGAGACGATTCGCGCCCAGATTCCGGAACCGGGCTGCGTTGCGAGCGAGTGAGCGCCAGCGAGCCCACTGTTGGCGAGCGACCGAGCGCCAGCGAGGGAGCGGCCATACGCGGCCTGCGTGGCCGGGGAACGCAATGGTGGCCTGCCTGGCCGGGGAACGCCGTGGAAGGATCGCGCCCAGATTCCGTCGGTCAGCGCAGCTTTATCTCGAAGCACCGATGTCGAAGGTGCCCGAGCGCGTACCGCGTGTAGTCGATGCCGTAGTCCCGGTAGAGGACGCGACAGGTCTCGCTCCACGCCAGTGCCTCCGGGGACGACATCCGGTGGACGACCTGCAGGATCCCCCCGTCGTACACCCGGTACTCGGCCCACGTGCCCGGGAAGTCCTTGACACAGCCGACCTCGACCGAGGGGACGCCGCCCGCCACCATGCGCACCTGGTGGCGGTGGGTATGGCCGGCGGTGTAGGCGACGATGGCCGGTCGCCGTGCGATCACCGCGGTGAGGGCATCGCTGGCGTCGGGGTCGATGCCGAAGTACTCCGGGTTGCGTTCGCCCTCGACCCACTGCTGGTGGTGGCCCATCGCGATCACCGGGACGGTGGAGGCGGCCGCGCCGGCGTCGAGCCAGTCGAGTTGCTCGGCGGACAGGGTGCCGGTCGGCGAACGCGGGACGGTGGTGTCGAGCAGGGCGACCGCCACCCCGGGCAGTTCGATCCACTCGTCGCCGGCGTAGTCGGTCTGGCCGCGGAAGGCGTCGTGGTTGCCGCGCACCACGTGGAGCCGCTCACCGAACGCCGTGCGGTAGTACGACTCGAACTCGGCGAACTCCTCGGGCCGGCCGTCGTCGGTGAGGTCACCCTTGACGACGACGGCGACGAGATCGGCCATCGCCATCTCGGCGACGGCCGCCCGGTTCATCGTCTCGGGGTACGGCTCGGCGCCTGGCTGGACGCGCAAGATCGGACCGAGGTCGCTCTCGTCGATCCGTCCCGCCTCGACCTCGCCGAAGTGGACGTCGTTCACCGTCGCGAACCGGCAGCGCAGGACACCGTCCGGTCGCCGCAGCGTGCGGAACCGGATGCCGTGCCGCGCGTACTCCTGATCGGGCTCCAGGTCCTCGACCACCTCGACCGACGTGCCGTCGTGGAACGT
>JBKOUV010000010.1:0-8826 GCA_046723555.1 Actinomycetota bacterium
CCCGAGTCGATGCCCGAAGGCGAGCCCGGTGGACCCGACTCCGAGGTGTTCTTCTGCTTCGAGGACACCGAGCACGATCCCGCCTTCGGCGACCACTGCCACGTCCATTGCGACTGCGGCCGCTTGATCGAGATCGGCAACTCGGTCTTCATGCAGTACGTCCGCACGGCTGACGGCTTCGAATCGCTGCCACGGCGCAACGTCGACTTCGGCGGCGGCCTGGAACGGTTAGCGATGGCGTGCCAGGGCACGCCCGACGTGTTCCGCATCGACCTGCTCTGGCCACTCGCCGAGGCGATCGCCGACCGGGCCAGCGTTTCCTACGAGGAGGCGTCAGCGCCACTTCGGGTGATCGCGGACCACACCCGCGCCCTCGTGTTCCTCGCCGCCGCCGGCGTCGAGCCCTCCAACACGATGCAGGGCTACGTGATGCGCCGATTCGCTCGCCGCACGCTCCGCCAGGGGCTGCTCCTCGGCCTGCAGGAGGACCTCTTGGCGCCGCTCGTGCCGACGGTGGCCGGGCTGTACGCCACCGCATACCCGGAGCTGAGCGCGCAGGCCGACAGGATCGCCGAGGACCTCGCCCGAGAGGAGCGAACCTTCCGCAAGACGCTGCTGCGGGGGACACGAGAGTTCGCCAAGCTCGCTGGGGACCGCCTCTCCGGCGACGCCGTGTTCACGCTGTTCGACACCTACGGGTTCCCGCCCGAGCTGAGCGTCGAGGAGGCCCGTCGCAACGGTGTGGCCGTCGAGGAGGATTGGGAGGCCGTCTACCAGACGCGGATGGCGGACCAGCGGGAGCGGTCCCGCACCATGAGCGCCGGGGTCTTCAAGGGCGGTCTCGCCGACCACTCCGCGGCCGCCACCAGGCTGCACACGGCCACGCACCTGCTGTACCGGGCGCTTCGCCTCGTGCTCGGCGACCACGTCGTGCAGCGCGGCTCGCACATCGCGCCCGAGCGGCTGCGGTTCGACTTCAGTCACCCCAGGAAGGTGTCACCCGAGGAGCTGGCCAAGATCGAGGACGTCGTGAACGACGCGATCGCCCGTGACCTACCGGTCACCTTCCGCGAGCTACCGGTCGACGAGGCGTTCGCCGAAGGTGCCCTGGGGGCCTTCGGCGAGAAGTACGGCGAGACCGTCATCGTGTACACGGTTGGCGACCCCGAAGGCGACTGGTACAGCAAGGAGGTCTGCGGGGGCCCGCACGTGTCCCGCACCGGCGAGCTGAGCCACTTCCGCATCCTCAAAGAAGAGTCGTCGAGCGCCGGTGTCCGGCGCATCCGTGCCACGCTCCAACCCACCTGATTCGACTCAGGCGGCGCCACGGAGGAACGCCTCGAGAGTTCACCACTTCTGAGTGCTCTCGACCGACGGCCCAGGGCACGCCGACCCCGCGCGATCATGCAGTGACATGACTGATGTGCGGTCGGGCGAACGCGCGGATACTGCACGTCGCCCGCTCGCGGCCCTCTGTTCGTCGACCGTTCCTAACAACCGAAGAGAGCACCACCCATGACCCAGCGAACGATCAGCAACCTCGGAGTCACGACGACCGAGCGATTCCCTACCTGGCACGTACACGATCGACGTTCCGCACACCGGTCGAGCTCGTCGCGCGACACCCTCATGATGACCAAGGTCGGCGGCGGCCGCTTCACCGACGTGTGCGACGAGATCGTCGGGATCGCCATCAACATGAGCGTCGGGACCCGCGTCAAGCTGGCCGAGCAGGCGATGTCGTGAAAGAGCTCAGCTGCCAAGCCGCGGTGCACGCCGCGAGCGACCAGCTCGCCGGGCTGCTGTCGGACGCCGAGCGAGGTGCGCTCGAGGAACACCTGGCCGGCTGCGACGACTGCTCGTGCCTCATGGACCAACTGCGCACGACCGTCGCAGTCCTCGCGTCACGCCGCGGGGTGCAGGTCCCCGACTCGCTCCGCGCCATTGTCGCCAACGCAGAGGGTGGCCGCGCCGAGGCACTCGCCGCGCAGCTGCCGCATCTCTACGCAATCGCGAGAGCGCTCGACGCCGGCGCGGCCGACGACCTGGTCCAGGAGACGCTCACTTCTGCGCTCGCGGACTCCGACGCCGACACGACCGGATCGGGTCTCGTCGCGGCCTTGATGCGCCTCGCTGACGAACGTCGGCCCGATGTCGAGTCCCCAGCCATCCCGACCCCAGGAAGTGATCCGGACGCCGACGAGCCGGAGCTTTTCTACCCCGATTTCTATACCGACGGCCCCGATGCCGGAGCATGGGTCGAATCGCCCGTGGCTTGGGGTGAGGCGCGTGTGCTTCGTCCTGAGGACGATGTCGTCACGACCGAGGAATACGGCGTCGTGGACGCCGCGCTCGCCGAACTGGATCCGATCGACGCCGGTCTCGTCACCCTCGTCGACATCGAAGGGTCGCCATTCAGCCGGGCCGTCATGGAGCTCGACCTGCCCTCCGGCGAGGCGCGCAAACGCCTCGCCCGGGCCAGGTTCAAGGTCCGGGCCGCGCTCGACGGGTACTTCAGAAGCTGACGCCTTCGCCGCCGCCATGCGTCCGCGGCACTCCTGACGAGTCAATCCCGGTAGCGACCGTCGAACCGCGAGCCGCGGCCGAGTTCGGTGAAACGGAGCCCGACGACGGCGCCGTTCTCGACCATCCAGCGGAGCTCGTAGCTGGCGCGGTAGCTGGGCGGCCAGAACGAACCAAAGTGTCCGTCTCCGTCGACGTACCACGTGCCCCGGGTCGGACGACCACCGTCGACGTACGTGGTCTCGCCGTCGGCCTCGAAGACCTGGGTTGCACCGTCGGAGTAGACGAGCTCTCCCGCCGTCAACGCCCGCGGGATGAGCGCCGGTGCGACCACGTCGCCGTCGGACGCCTTGACGTCATCGAGCCGGTCCACAAACCTCACCCGACGATTGTGGTGGCTAGCGCCAGGTAGATGGCGATCGAGAGCAGGTCCTGGACGACTGTCGCCAGCGGCCCTGCACCGAAAGCGGGATCGCGGTGCAAGAGCCCAAGCGTCCATGGCAACAGGAGGGCGACGGCAGCGGCGACGATGCAGCTGGCGAACAGCGAGAGCGACACCGCAACGGCCAACGACGGATCGTTGAACGTCCAGAGACAGAACGGGAAAAACAGCGCAGCGATCAGCGCTCCGATGAGGACGCCCGAGGCGAGTTCCTTGCCGACGAATCGGCGGATCGGTACACCGACGGACAGCCCGCGGACGGCCAAGGTCTCTGTCTGCGTGCCGACGGCGTCGGCCATGTAGACGATCGCGGGCAAGAAGAAAGCGAGCTGAACGGTGCGTGCGAGCTGTTCCTCCGCCGATCCGACCAGCCAGGCCGAGAGCATCGCACCGATCAACCCGATCGCCAGCCACGGCAACCGGTGCATCAGCCGTAGCCCAACCCGTTCCTCGCTCGCCATGCGTGCCCTGCTGCTGTTCGCCAGTAGTCCTGAGAAGCGGGCGATGTCCTCTTCGTGTTCCTGCAGCAGGACCCTCAACATGCGCTCTGGCGGAATGACTCCGAGGAGTGCACCGTTGTCGTCGACGACTGCCAGGGCGCCGCCCCGGTGGCACAGCATCGTCCAGGCAGCGATCTCCTGATCGGCGTGGGGTGAGATGCGTGCCGGCTCGGGATCCATCAACGTCGACACAGCGAGCTCGTGGTCGGCTGCTAGCAGGGCCTCGATCGGCACCATGCCGACCAAGCGGAGGCCGTCACAGACAGGGATGTCGGCCACTGTGTCGAAGGCACGACCAATCAGGCGCTCCCGCACCGCTCCTGCAGTCTCGTGCGGTGCTGCGATCGGGACACTCGTGGTCGCATGACCGCTCGCCCTGTCGAGCGCCGCGGGCAAGGTGTCCAGGTCCAGCGGCTCGGTCAGCTCGATCACGGACGGAGACCTCATTCCCGGCGAGCCGCTTCATTGGGTGGCGGGATTTCGAGCATGTCGATGCCGTGCAGGTCGAGCCATCCTCGTTGGGGCGAGCGCACGAAGCGGAGTTGGACGGCGTCGCAGGTGGTGCAGCGCAGCACCATGCCGGGTGCCTGCAGGTAGGCGCGCAGCGTGGCGATCGGGTGGGTGTGGCGGCAGGTGGCGCAGGTCGTGATGGCCGTCGTGGCGTCGAAGGCGAAGATGTCTGCGAGGTCGCCGGCGGTGACGTTGCCGTCGAAGGGCGCTTGGCTCATTTCATGCTCCTGTCGGTCCGAAGCGTTCGGTCTTGACCCGGGCGGCCTCGTGGCCGAGGCCGACGAGGGCGAGGCTGACGGCTTCGACGAACGGGGTCGGTCCACAGACGTAGCAGCGGGGTCGAACCGGTGGTGGCCAGCCAACCTCGTCGAGCAGGTCGGTGTCGACGCGACCGCGATACCCGGTCCATTGCGGTGACGCTTCGCGGGTGAGGGTGAGGGTGACGGCTCGGTGACCACCGTCGGCCAAGGTGGTCAACTCGTCGCGGTAGATGACGTCGTCGAGGGTGCGCGCTGAGTAGACGAGCTGCATCGCCGTGGTGCTCCCGGTGCGGGCGTGGTGGCGCATCATCGCCATCAGCGGGACCACTCCTGAGCCACCGCCGACCAGCAGGACCGGGGTGGTGTCGTCGCCGTCCCACACGAACCACCCGCCGATCGGGCCGCGCACCTCGAACTGGTCGCCCACCTCGGCGACCGTGGTCAGGTACGGCGAGACGTCGCCGTCGTCAAAGCGGACCACAGTCAACTCGAGGCGGTCGGCCCCCGGGGGCGACGCGATCGAATAGCTCCGCTGCGCCTGATACCCATCCTCGGCGGTGAGGCGGATATCAACGTGCTGCCCGGCCCGGTGACCGGGCCAGCGCGGGACGTCGAGACGCAGCGTCGTCGTGCGGGCCGTCTCCACGGTCGTCTCGACGACGGTCGCCACCAACCAGCGCACGGCGATCAGTCACCCCAATAGCGCTGCTCGCGCCACGGGTCGCCGTAGTTGTGGTAGCCGAGGCTCTCCCAGAAACCCGGCTCGTCGTCGTCACTCAGCCGCAGTCCCCGGACCCACTTGGCGCTCTTCCAGAAGTACAGGTGGGGCACCAACAGGCGGGCCGGCCCGCCATGTTCGGGCATCAGCTCGTCGCCCTCGAAGCGGTACGCGATCCACGCCTGCCCGTTCTGCACGTCAGCCAGCGGCAGATTCGTGGTGTAGCCGCCGTCGGCGAAGACGACCACGAACTCGGCACTGGTGTCGATCCCCTCGAGCAGCGTGTCGACCGACACCCCTTCCCAGCGGGTGCCCAGCTTGGACCACTTCGTCACACAATGGATGTCGACGGTCGGAGCCTCCGCCGGCAGCTGGCGGAACTGGTCCCACGTCCACCGCGCCGCCACCGACGCCGTCTCGTCGACGATCGTGAAGTCCCACTCCTCCAGCGGCGTGAACGGAGTCGGCCCCGCCGACAACACGGGAAACCCATCCTCGATGTACTGGCCCGGCGGGATCAGCCCGGCACCAGGCTGTCGACGTCGACCCCGGAAACCCCGGCTCACGATCCTCATGTCCTGTCCTCTCCACAGATGCAGCGCATGCGGCAGTCACGGTTCGACGGCTGGAAGCCGCTAGCTCTGCCGCGTTCGATTCGAACGGTCGCCCGCAGTCGCCCGAAGGACTCGTCGGTGATCGTCAACGTGCCGCGTAACCGTGCGACGGCGCTGGACACGTCTGCGAGCAGGTTGTCGAACTCGGCTCGCTGCAAGGCCCGCGTCCACGACCCCGGTCGAGCCGACCCGATGTCGAGCACGACCTCGCTGGCGGTTGACTCGACCAGAACGCTCAGCCGTCCGCCGATGGCGCCGGCCAGTGCCGACGTCAGGCGTGCTCCGACGCGGTCGAGCAGGCGCACGACATCCGATTCGACGGGAAAAGCGTCGTTGATCGCCAGCATGATGTGTCCAGCGGACTCGGCGCGGAGACGTTCCAGGCGGTGGAACGATGAACGGAGCGAGGCCTCTGGTTCCCGCTGGGCGGATGTTCTTCCCCGGTTTCCGTCCTCCGATCGGTTCCCGGCCCCTTGTCCTACGCGGAACGCGCTGCCGGCATCGGCGCCTCGGTCGTCGCGTGCCATCTCAGCTTTGGCTGCGATCGCCCGGGGCGGGTGATGGCAGGGGTGCTGCGCCGCGGCTAAGGCACGAGGCCCAGCGGCTCGGAGGTCGGGGACGGTGTCCATGGGAGTGGGGTTCCTTTGGGTCGTGAGCTGTGGAACGTGTCGGGCAGGCCGGACTGCGATTGGGTCCATATGACTGGTCGGTGTGTCGGCCTGGTTGGGGCGTCAGTGAGCGGCGGTTCCGTGGTCTGCCGAGGAGAGCTGGTCGAGCACGAGTCTTGCCTGGTCAGGGGTGTCGTATTCGGCCAGGATCACTTCGCCGTCGACAGCGATCGAGCCGTGGATCGCCCAGGTGTGGGTGCCGACTTCGACGATGTCGCTGGAGATGGTGGCGTGCTCTGCGACGAGCTCGTGGAGGAACAGGAGTTGGCGGTCTGGGTGTTCGCCGTGGAGGTGGTTCATCGCATACGGCTCCGCTGGCTGTGGGCGGTCACTGTGGTCATGGCTACTGAACCTTGAAGGGCTGGTTGAGCCAGTCCTCGAAGCGGTTGGCGCAAAGCTGGGCGCTGTCGACGGGAACGAGGGTGTGTTCGTCGAGTTGGCCGCCGAAGGTCGCTTCGTGGAACACGTCGCTGAACTCGTCACCGCGAGCGATCAGCTCGTCGATCGTGGTCTCGATGACGAAGACGATTGGGTACGGCATCGGCCCGCTCCGGCGGGCGCCGCTCGCCGCCCCGGCACGGGCCACACCCAGCCGGCGCCAGAGGATCACGGGCCTCCGCCAGGACCACCCGGGTCTACGTTCGCCAGCCCTTGCCAGTCGAGGTCTCGTCGGTCGCGGCGCTCAACCCGCCGCCGGAACTCGGTGCGCAGCGTCGCCGTTCCGCGTTCGCTCCGCCAGCTCGCCGGTAGGCGGAGCTGAGCGCTCAGCTCATGATCGCTGAGCCGTGCTGCCCAACTCTCCCAACCAAGATTCATCGGTGTCACGGGTCAGACCTCCGCGGAGAGGAATCGGCGGACCGCTGAGCGCAGATCCGTCGACGATCTCGCCGTCGGCCGGGACGCGCGCACCGGAACGCACCGGCACGATGTCGCCGACAGCAGAGCGCGTCGACCATGACCGTCTCGATCGTGCTGCCGGAGCTGACCGGTTCGGCTTCGTCGTGGCAACAGGCCAACACATGGGTGGCGTCCGCGAGCGGCTTCGCGGCCGAGAGAAGCGTGTCGACCGACACGCCCGTGAAGGTCATTCCCAGCTTGGACGACGTCGTCGCGCCGTGCACGTCGCCGGCGTACTGCGGGAGCGCGCGGAGCTGTTCCCAGCACCACATGGTCGACTTCTGGACGAACGCCTCAACGGTGTAGGTCCGGGTGTAGGTGTCGAGGTGCGGCGGCGATTCGGCGGTGAGCACCGGCCAACTCCGGCCAGCGTCGTATTGGCCGGGAGGGGGCCGGGGATCTCGTCGGGCGCCGCCGCGGCCGGCGAAGCCTCTGGTGAGTTTGGTCATGAAGGTCTCCAGGGTTGTGTCTCATGCCCACCACACCGCAGAACGATCGCCAACACATCAGTCAAGCGACTGTTCGTGGATGCCGCGTTCTGGAGCTTCGGCATCGGCGCGGGCGCCCGATGCAGTCAGGCGACCGATGTAGATCGACGGTGCGCCGATCAACACGGGGCACCTCAGCAAGGTTTCGCGCTCAGTGGAGTACGACACAGGACCGAACCCGTGATCCGTGGACTCGCACAACAGTTCGGGCACGACCTTCGCTTCGTGTTTCGCCACCGGCCCCTCGATGACGTCCACGACCACGCCGGGCTTGCCGCCGAGGCCGCAGGCGCCCAAGGACAGTTCCGGGAGATGCACGACCTCCTCTACGCGCATCAGGATGCACTGGCGCTAGAAGACCTGGTGGCGTACTCAGCGCAACTCGGGTCGACACCCGCCGATTCCGCAACGATCTCGAGACGCGACGCCACGCCTTGCGCGTCGAGCGGGACGTGGAGAGCGCCGAGGAGAGTGGGGTGGCCGGAACACCGACGCTCTTCACAGAGGGTCATTAATGGCCGTCGCCACTACGGCGCCTACGACCTCGACTCACTGACAGAGGCGTTCCATGCCGCACAGCACAGGGACGCCCACGGAGGGCACATCGCTCGCGGCCTGGATGTCGTCGAGGACCTTGCGGCGCCGTCGAGCCGGAGCTCGTAGAGGAACGGGGGGCTTCGAGGTAGCGTCCGCGATCTCCTGGGCCGCCGTCTCCAAGGTGTGCTTGCTTATGGGGGGCTCCCTTCGGACCTATGGGGGCTCCCTTCGGGATTTTTCACTGTGCAGCGTCCCCCGCGGGGGCGCTCGCAGCTGTGGAAGTCCCGGGTGCGGATCCCCGGTCGGAGCCTCGCCGTTCCGGGGATGCCCTCAGCTGGTGCGCAGTTCCAGCTGCGCCAGGCGGCCTCGGAGCTGCCGGCGGGAGCCGATGTCGAGCTTGGAGAACACCTTGTGCAGGTGGTACTCGGCGGTCCGCGCGCTGATGAACAGGCGGGCGCCGATCTCGGGATTGGTGTGACCATCGGCCGCCAGCCGGGCGACGTGCGCCTCCTGCGCGGTGAGCACGTCGTGGGCCTCGACGGTGCGCTTGCGTACCGTCTCGCCGGTCGCCTGCAGCTCCCGGCGGGCCCGTTCGGCGAACGCCAGGGCCCCGAACCGACCGAACATGTCGTGGGCAGTACGCAGGGCTTCGCGTGCCTCTACGCGCCG
>JBKOUV010000280.1:0-23899 GCA_046723555.1 Actinomycetota bacterium
GGCGGCAACCGCGGCCGCGAAGGCAGCGAGGTCCCGCCCGCCGTGGCGCGTCGCCCGCCGGCGGTCGCGCCCGGCTCGGACCCGGCCCCCGAGCCACACACCGATCGACGCCAGCCCGCCGACGGCACCGAGGACGAGGAACAGCGCGGACCGCATCACCGCCGCGACGACGACGGCGCCGGCCATCGTGAAGACGGCCGCCAGCGGGCCGGCCCCGGCGGGTCGGGGCGGGGGTTCGACGGCGGGCGGGACCGGGATGGGGTCCGGCGCCCACCGCGGGTGGTGCCGAGGCGTCCGGCGCAGCGACCGGCGCCAGGGGTCGCCGACGGTCGTGGTGAGAGCGGCCAGCGCACGGGTGGCGGCGGAGTCCCGACAATCGCTGATCCGCAGCCGGCTCGCCCCGACCAGCAGGATCTCACCCGGCGTGAGCACGGTCCACCCGGTGACTGGCTCACCGCCCGCCCGTGCCGGGACTCGGCCGCTCAGCTGGACGAAGCGGACCGTGCCGTCGCCAGCCACGTCGAAGAGACCGTGGTGCGGTTCGAGCGATGGATCGGCGATGCGGATCGTCGCCGACGGGGCGCGGCCGAGACCGTGCATCCCCGGGCCGAGGACGATCGACTCGCCGGCCGCCGGCCCGGCCTCGCCCACGACGACGGCGAGCCCGTCGACCGCCGTACCGGAGCGGGTGTCCGGTTCGAGCCGGCTGCCCTGCACGAGCCCGGCTCGAGACAGCGTCTCATTGCGGCCGACCGGCCGGTCGTCGAGACGGAGCGGCTGGGCGGGGTCGAGTCCGAGGGCGTCGGCGAGCTCGCCGATGCGATCGTCCGGCGATCGCGCGGCAACGATCACCCTGCGGCCGGCAGCGTCTTCGAGCTCGACGTCCGGGGCGCTGGTTCGGGACAGAGCAGTCATGCCCTCCCTGGGGGTCACCGGAACCCGGAAGGGGAAATCCACCGTCGACCACCCCGGCGGTGAGCCCAGCGGTGAGCGGTCCGGTGAGGGCGGTTGCTCACGCTGCGGGCATGCCGAACACTCACCGCCCTCACCGCCGCCCGCGGCTCTGCCGGAGCCGCTGCCTCTCCGCCCGTCTCGACCGGGAGTGGGCACTGCTCCGGGCGAGGCCACGGGTGGTCGCCCGGGCCCGTTCGTGGCGGGTGACGGACCGCCTGTTCTCCGACCTCGACGAGTTGCTCGCCCTCGCCGGTCACGGGACGGACCGGACGGCCGAGGCCAACGCCGTGCTCGGGCGGCTCGTCGACGCCGGTCGGGTCGATCAGCTGGCGGCGCGGGTCGTGCTCCAGCGACTCCTGCCCGGGCTGCTGGCGACCGTTCGGCGGCGGGGCCCGAGCGGCGAACTGGAGGAGTTGATCGGGGCGGCGTGGCTGGCCATCCGCTCGTACCGGACCGATCGCCGCCCCCAGCGCATCGCCGCCAACCTGGTGCGGGACGCGACGTACATCGCGTTCACCGCGCCCCGCCGGCGGCTGTCGGCGTCGGAGGTGGCGATCGACCCCCGGCTGTTCGAGGAGACGCCAGCCGACGAGTCGACGAACGCGTTCGAGGAGTTGGCCAGGCTCCTCGCCGACGCCCGGGGAGCCGGTCTGCCCGACGCGGACGTCGAGCTCGTCCGCCACCTCGTGCGGGCGGGCTCACCATCGGTGGTCGCGGCCGAGTGCCAGGTCACCACGCGGACCGTCCGCAACCGTCGCGACAGGGCGACGGCACGCCTCCGCCAGTTGACACTGGCGGCGTGACGCTCCCGTCCGCGTCAGCGGGGCCACGGGGGCGGGGCGAACCGGGGCTTGCGCTTCTCCAGGAAGGCGGTGATGCCCTCCTGGGCGTCGGCGGCGGCGGCGTCGGCGGCCATCACCTCGGTCGCATACTCGTACGCCTTGTCCTGGTCGAGGTCGATCTGGGTGTAGAAGGCCCGCTTGCCCAGCGCCTTGCCCGCCGGGGAGCCACGGGTCGCCCGGGCCATCAGGTCGTCGACGGCGGCGTCGAGCTCGTCGTCGGGCACCGCCCGGTTGATCAGTCCCCAGTCGGCCGCGGTGGCAGCGTCGATGACGTCGCCGGTGAAGCCCATCTCGAGAGCCCGCTTGCGCCCGACGTTGCGGGCGACGGCGACGAGCGGCGTGTGGCAGAACAGCCCGCCCTTGCCGCCCGGCGTGGCGAACCCCGCGGACTCGGCGGCGATGGCCAGATCGCACATCGCGACGAGCTGGCACCCGGCGGCGGTGGCGAGGCCGTGGACCTTGGCGCACACCGGCTGCGGGATCGCCTGGATCGTCTGCATCATCCGGGCGCAGACGTCGAAGACGCGGCGGGCCGCCTCGAACGTGACCCCCACCATGTCGGCGAAGTTGTGCCCGGCGGAGAACACCGGGCCGTTGGCGGCGATCACGACACCCAGGGCGTCGCTGCGCCCGACCGCCTCGAGGGTGGCGATCAGCTCCTCCATCAGCTCGACGGAGAGGGCGTTGCGCTTCTCCGGCCGATCGAGGGTGATCGTCACGATGTCGCCGTCACGCTTGACGACCAGATGCTCGTACGACACGTCGTCCACGCACCCCAGTGTCGCACTCATCCGAGGGTTTCGCGCACCCCGCCCCCGCGCCAAACCCTCGGATGCGGGGAAACCCTCGGGTGTCAGCTGGGCCGGCTGTCGAGCTCGGCGACCAGGCGCTTGGTGGCGATCGCGCGGTAGCTCTCCTCGATCCAGTCGCGGAGGAGCTCCGCGGGGGCCTCCGGTCGCCCGACGGGGACCGTCACCCAGCCGTGGCGGCCGAGCCCGTACGACGTCGGGGCGGCACCCGGAGTCGCGAGGGCGTGGTCAGCCGATTCGGGCAACTTCACCGAGATCGCCGGATGCTCGTCGTGGCCGAAGAAGACGAAGATCTTCTTGCCCACCTTGGCGACGAAGTCGTCCTCCCACGGCATGTCGGCGAATGCCCCAGGCAGCGACAGGGCGAACTCCTCGAGCGCGGCGATGGGCCCGGACCGCGTCGGCGCCATCGCGCCATCATCGCGCCGCCGGCTCCCTCACACCGACCCTTCTCCGGTCTCTTACCTTCACTCGCGACCATACGGTCATGAGGCCCACGACTCGACTCCTCGCTGGAGGTGCCGCGGCGCTCGGCGCCGGCATCCTCGCGGTCGGTCCGCTGAGCGCCGCGGCACGGGACGACGGGGGCGACGGGGGCTGGGTGGATGACGTCCTCAGCGGGCTCGTCGACGACGGCACGCTGACCCAGGACCAGGCCGATGCGGTGTCGGACGCGCTGAACGATGCCCGCCCCGACCACCTGCCGGGCCACTTCGGGGCGTGGGAGCCTCGTGACGGGTTCGTGTTCGGCCCGTCGCTGCTCGACGACGCCGCCGAGGCGATCGGCGTCGACGACGACGAACTGCTCGACGCGCTGCGCGACGGCGAGACGATCGCCGAGCTCGCCCAGGAAAAGGGGGTCGACCCCCAGGACGTGATCGACGCGATGGTCGCCGCCGTGCGGGACCGTCTCGACGCGGCCGTCGCCGACGGCGACCTCGACCGGGCGGCGGCCGACGAGCGCCTCGCCGAGGCGACGGATCGGATCACCGAGTTCGTCAACGAAGGGTTCGAGCTGCACGAGCGCTTGCCGTTCCCCCGCCCGGACGGCGGTTGGCTGCACGATCGCTGGGGCCACTGGGGGCCGTGGCACGACGAGACTCAGGACGACACGACGCCGGACACCACGACGCCCAACGACACGACGCCGGACATCACGACGCCGGACACCACGACGCCGGACACCACGACGCCGGACACCACGACGCCGGACACCACGACGCTCCCCGGCGACTGAGGCCGGGCCGAGTCAGAGCCACTTCTTGCGCCGAAAGACCAGGTACAGGACGCCGGACGCGCCCACCGAGACCGCCGTCGAAGTGATCACGCCCCACGTGTGACCGGACCCGGGATACGGCACGTTCATCCCGTACCACCCGGTGACCAGCGTCGGGACCGCGATGATCGCGGCCCAGCTGGTGATCTTCTTCACGATCGTGTTCTGGCGGTAGTCGCGCAGGGTGACGTTGACCTCCACGATCTGGCCGACGAGCTCACGCAACGCCTCGACTTCTGCGGCCACCCGGCTCGCCTCAGCGGCGACGTCGCGCAAGTACGGGGCAACGCCCGGGGAGAACCGCTCGAGATCGCGATCGGCCATCGACGCCAGCGCGTCGGTGAGCGGGCCGATCGTCCGGCGGAACTGGTTCAGCGACCGCCGCATCTCGAACCAGTGCCGCTGCTCGGCCGGCTCGATCGGATCGTCGGCGAACACCCGGTCCGCCGTCCCGTCGTAGTACTCCTCGAAGGCGTCGACCACGTCGTTGTAACCGTCGAGGAGCTCGTCGAGCAGCCCGTACACCAACAGGCCGACCCCGTGCTGGGACATCTTCTCCTGGTTCCAGCGGGTCGCCGCCCGCTCGAGCAGGTCCCGGCGACCGTGGTGCACCGTCACCAGCCAACGGTCGCCGACGAAGACGTCGATCTCCTCGGTGCGGAGCTCGGTCTGGTCGGCGTCGAGCTCGACGGAGTGGCAGACGAGGAACAGGTGGTCGTCGTAGTGGACGTACTTGTCGCGCTGATGGCGCTCGAGGGCGTCCTCGACGGCGAGGTGATGCAGCCCGAGCTCGCCCGCCAAAGTGTTCATGTCGCCGGGCGACGGGTCCTCGAGGTCGACCCACAGCGTGGCGCCGGTGATCCCCAAGAGGTCAGAGACCTCGTCCAGGGTCGTCCCCTCGACGGTCTTGTCGCCCTCCCCGTAGGCCCGCACGATCACCGCGCCCATCAATGGAAGGCTACGACCCGTGGAGATCACGATCGTGCCTGGCGACATCGTCGAGCAGGACGTGGACGCCGTCGTCAACGCCGCCAACAGCGGGCTGATGGGTGGCGGTGGCGTCGATGGAGCGATCCTGCGCGCCGGAGGACCGGACCAGGTCGCCGCCCGTAAGGCGCTCGTCGACCGGATCGGCTCGCTCCCGACCGGCGAGGCCGCGGCGTGCGAGGCCGGGGCGATGCCCGCGCGCTGGGTCATCCACGTGGTTGGCCCGGTGTGGTCGGCGCGCGAGGACCGCCGCCACCTGCTCGAGTCGTGCTACCGCAACGCCCTCGCCGTGGCCGACGAGCTCGGCGCCCGGACGGTGGCGTTCCCCGCGGTGTCGGCCGGGATCTACGGCTGGCCGATCGACGACGCCGCGGACGTCGCCGTCCGCACGGTCGCGACCACTCCGACCAACGTCGAAGAGGTCCGGTTCGTGTTGTTCACCCAGGACGTGCTGGCCGAGTTCCAACGGGCCCACGCCGACCTCGGAACCGATTCTCTGTAGTCCTGGGATCGCACCGTGATCCCAGGGTTCGTCAGAACCATCAGCCAGCGACGAAGCGGTAGCCCATGCCCGGCTCGGTGATCAGGTAGCGAGGGCGGGCGCGGTCGGGTTCGAGCTTGCGGCGCAGGTGGGCCATGTGGACCCGCAGGTAGTTGCTCTCATCGCCGTAGCCGGGTCCCCATACCTCGCGCAGCAGCTGGCGCTGGGTGACGAGCCGGCCCGGGTTGCGCACCAACACCTCGAGCAGTTGCCACTCCGTGGGCGTGAGGCGAACCGGCTCGCCGGCCGCGTCGAGCACCCGCTTCGCCGACAGGTCGACGACGAAATGATCGGTGGCGACGATCGGCTCCTCGTCTGCGGGCGTCGCCCGGCGCACCGCCGCCCGCAGCCGGGCGAGCAGCTCGTCCATCCCGAACGGCTTGGCGACGTAGTCGTCGGCGCCGGCGTCGAGGGCGGCGACCTTGTCCCGCTCGGCGCCCCGCGCCGACAGCACGACGATTGGGACGTGCGTCCACCCCCGGAGTCCGTCGATCACCTCCAGCCCGTCGATGCCCGGCAACCCGAGGTCGAGCAGGACGACGTCGGGATGGTGCCGCGCCGCCAGTTCGAGCGCCTGCTCGCCGGTCTCGGCGGCGTCGACCTCGTACCCCCGCGCCTTGAGGTTGGCGGCGAGAGCCCGGCGGATCGGCAGCTCGTCGTCGACGACGAGCACTCTCGTCACGCGGGCTCCCGCGTCCTCGCCGCCGCTCCTTCGACCGGCAGGCTCACGATCATCGTCGTCCCGCCGCCGGGCGTGTCCTCGACGGTGAGGTCGCCACCCATCGCCTCGACGAACCCCCGGGCGATCGCCAGGCCGAGCCCGACGCCGCCCTCGTGGCCCCGGTCGCTGAATCGCTGGAACGGCTGGAACACCCGCTCGCGGTCGACCGGCCGGATCCCCGGTCCGCTGTCGATGACGCAGATGTCGACCCGGTGGCTGTCGGCGGTGCCGACCTCGCCGGCCGTGACTCGGGCGACGGCTCCGGGCGGTGACGCACTGATCGCGTTGGCGACCAGGTTCGCCAGCGCCCGCTCGAGGAGTGCGGTGTCGGCACGGACGGCCGGCAGCGTGTCGGGCACGTCGATGTCCACCTTCGGGGCGCTGGTGCCGAGGCTCGACACCGCGCCGATCACGACGTCCTCCACGTCCGCCGGGTGTACGTCGACGCGGAGCGCCGACGCCTGCAACCGGCTCATGTCGAGGAGGTTGCCGACGAGCGCGGTGAGGCGATCGGTCTCCGCCTCGATCGTCGCCTCGAACTCGGCCACGGTCTCCGGGGGCCAGTCGATGTCCTGCTGGCGGAGGCTCGAGATCGCGGCCTTGATCGCGGCGAGCGGCGTGCGCAGGTCGTGGGACACGGCCTGGAGCAGGGCCGCGCGCAGGTCGTTGATCTCGGCCAGCTCGGTGGCCTTGCCGGCCTCGGCCTGCAGCCGCTGCGACTCGGCCGCCGCGGCGAGCTGGGCGGCGAACGCGTTGAGCACCCGCTGGTCGTCCGCTGACAGCGAACCGCCGGCGAGGGCGAGGACGAGCCCATCCCCGAGGTCGCGCACCACGTCGGCCTCGTCGGGGTGTTCCGGCGGGTCGATGCCGGAGGCGACCTGCACGGTCCACCCGCCGAGCTCCTCCTGGACGAGGGCGGCGCTGCGGAACCCGAACGTCGCCCGCACCTGGCTCAGCATCTCCTGCACGGACCCGGGCGTCGCCATCGCCCCGGCGAGGGCGACCAGCGCCTCGGCTTCGGCCTGCGAGCGGCTCGCCTGCAGGCGGCTGCGCCCGACCCGGTCGACCAGCACCGCGACGATGCCCGCAGCCAGCACGTAGACGAGCAGGGCGAGCAGGTTCTCCCCCTCGGCGATCGTGAACTCGTAGAACGGCGGCGTGAAGTACCAGTTGGCGAGGAGGAAGCCACCCAGGACGGCCGCCGTGGCCGGGAGCACACCGCCGACCAGCGCCACGACCATCGCCAGGATCAGGTAGATCAGCAGCACGCTGTGCAGCCCGAACGTGTCGCGCAGGTGGGCAAACGTCAGCGTGAGCAGGGGAAGTCCGGCGGCGACGATCACCCATCCCCACACCTGCCGCCGAGGCGACAGCGGCGTGAGCACCTTCTTGATCGGCGGCAGGCGACGCTCGCCGGCTCCCTCCTCCGCCTGGCGCTCCGAGATCACGTGGACGTCGATCGGTCCGGAGAGCCGGACCACCTTGTTGACGACCGATCCGTTGACGAGCTCCTGCCACCGGGACCGCTGGCTCGCCCCGAGCACGATCTGGGTGGCGTTCTCCGACCGCGCCACGTCGACCAGCGCCGTGGCGATGTCGTTCGCCGTCACCCGCCGGTACTCGCCGCCGAGGTCCTCGAGCAACCGCCGATGGGCGGCGACACCCTCGGCCGCGTCGTGCGACAGACCCGAGGCCAGGCCGGTGCCGTCGACGACGTGGACCCCGATCAGATCACCCTTCGCCCGCTCGGCGATGCGCGCCGCCCGCCGCACGAGCTGCTCTCCGGCCGGCGCGCCGGACAGCGCCACGACGACGCGCTCCCGGGTCTCCCACGGCTTGGTGATGCCGTGCCGCTCCCGGTAGTCGATGAGCGCGTCGTCGACCCGGTCGGCGACCCACAGCAGCGCCAGCTCCCGCAAGGCGGAGAGGTTGCCGACGCGGAAGTAGTTGCCGAGGGCGGCGTCGATCCGCTCCGCCGGGTAGACGTTCCCGTGCGCCATCCGCCGGCGCAGCGCCTCAGGAGCCATGTCGACGAGCTCGATCTGCTCGGCGCGACGCACGATGCGGTCCGGCACCGTCTCCCGCTGGCGGACGCCGGTGATCTGCTCGACGACGTCGTTCAGTGACTCGAGATGCTGGATGTTGACCGTCGAGATGACGTTGATCCCGGCGTCGAGGAGCTCGTCGACGTCCTGCCATCGCTTCTCGTTGCGCGATCCCGGGACGTTGGTGTGGGCATACTCGTCGACGAGCACCCACGCCGGGCGCCGCCGCAGGATGGCGTCGACGTCCATCTCCTCCAGCGTCGTTCCGCGGTACTCGACGTCGCGCCGAGGGATGACCTCGAGGTCGCCGACCTGCTCGGCCGTGCGGGCCCGGCCGTGGAACTCGACGAAACCGATGACGACGTCGGTGCCGCGCTCGTGCCGCCGCCGCCCCTCGTTGAGCATGTCGAACGTCTTGCCCACCCCCGGCGCGGCGCCGAGGTAGATCCGTAGCGTGCCGCGACGGGGCGCGCCAGCCTCGCTCACGGCCACCATTCTCACCCGTCCAGGGCCAGATTGAGCTCCAAGACGTTGACACCTGGGTCACCGAGGATCCCCAACGGCCGCTCGGACGTATGGTCCTTGATCAGGGCGAGCACCTCGTCGACTTCGAGACCCCGCGCCGCGGCAACCCGCGGCGCCTGCAGCTCGGCGTTGCGCACCGAGATCTGGGGATCGAGGCCCGACCCCGATGCGGTCACCGCGTCGACCGGCACCAGCTCGGTCGGCCCGAGCCCGTTCTCCTCGCGGTAGGCGGCGACCCGGTCAGCGACGGTCGAGAGGTAGTCCTCGTTCGTCGGCCCGAAGTTGGAGCCGCTCGACGCCGTCCCGTCGTAGCCGTCCCCCGCCGCCGACGGTCGCGGGTGGAAGTACTGCGGCGAGGTGAACTGCTGGCCGATCAGCTTGGACCCGACGACCACGCCGTTCCGCTCGATCAGCGACCCGTTGGCCTTGTCCTTCCAGCCCATCTGAGCGATCGCGGTCACGGCCAGCGGGTAGGCCAGGCCGCAGATCGCGGTGAAGGCGACGACGGCGAGGAACGCCGGCCGCAGTTGACGCAGGAACGCGCTCATGAGACCCCGATCGCGGAGACGACCAGGTCGATCAGCTTGATCCCGACGAACGGGGCGACGACGCCGCCGAGGCCGTAGATCAGGAGATTGCGCCGGAGCACCGCGACGGCGGACTCGGCCCGGAACTTCACGCCGCGCAGGGCGAGCGGGATGAGCGCCACGATGATCAGGGCGTTGAAGATGACCGCCGACAGGATCGCCGTCCGCGGGGTGTCGAGGTGCATCACGTTGATCCGGTCGAGCGCCGGCAGCACGCCGGCGAACATCGCGGGGATGATGGCGAAGTACTTGGCGACGTCGTTGGCGATCGAGAACGTGGTCAGCGAACCCCGGGTGATCAGCAGCTGCTTGCCGATCTCGACGACCTCGATGAGCTTCGTCGGGTTGGAGTCGAGGTCGACCATGTTGCCGGCCTCCTTCGCCGCCTGGGTGCCGGTGTTCATCGCCACCCCGACGTCGGCCTGGGCGAGCGCCGGGGCGTCATTGGTGCCGTCACCCGTCATCGCGACGAGGTTCCCGCCCTCCTGCTCGCGGCGGATCAGCGCCATCTTGTCCTCGGGCGTGGCCTCGGCGAGGAAGTCGTCGACGCCCGCCTCGTCGGCGATGGCGGCGGCGGTGAGGCGATTGTCGCCGGTGATCATCACCGTCCGGATGCCCATCTTGCGAAGCTGGTCGAAGCGCTCGTCCATGCCCGGCTTGACCGTGTCCTTCAACCGGATCACGCCGAGGATCCGGGGCGCTTCGCCGTCGCGGCGATCGGCCACGACGAGCGGCGTGGCGCCCTCCCGGGAGATCTGCTCGACCATCGGCAGCACCTCGAGCGGCACGGTGCCACCCGCGTCCTGCACCATCCGCTCGACGGTCAGGGCGGCACCCTTGCGGACCTCGCGAGCCGGAGCCGCGCCGTCGCCGTCGCCGGCCGGAAAGTTCATCCCGCTCATCCGGGTCTGGGCCGTGAACGGCACCAAGGTGGCGCCGGGGACATCCGGTGCATCGACTCCGTACCGGGCGGTGGCGAACTCGACGATCGAGCGGCCCTCCGGCGTCTCGTCGGCGAGGCTCGAGGCGAGGGCGGCCTCGGCGAGCTCCTGCTCGGTCACCCCGTGAACCGGCAGCATCTCGGCGGCCTGCCGGGCCCCGAACGTGATCGTGCCGGTCTTGTCGAGCAGCAGCGTGGTGACGTCGCCGGCGGCCTCGACGGCCCGGCCGGACATCGCCAGCACGTTGCGCTGGACCAGCCGGTCCATGCCGGCGATCCCGATCGCCGACAGCAGCGCGCCGATGGTCGTCGGGATGAGGCAGACCAGCAGGGCGACGAGCACGATCATCGGCTGCTCGGCGTTGCTGTAGATGGCGAACGGCTGCAGCGTCACGGTCGCCAGCAGGAAGATGATCGTCAGCCCGGCGAGGAGGATCGACAGGGCGATCTCGTTCGGCGTCTTCTGCCGGTCGGCGCCCTCGACGAGCGCGATCATCCGGTCGAGGAACGTCTCCCCCGGCTTGGCCGTGATCCGCACGACGATCTCGTCCGAGAGCACCCGCGTGCCGCCGGTGACCGCCGAACGGTCACCGCCCGACTCGCGGATGACGGGTGCCGACTCGCCGGTGATCGCCGACTCGTCGACGGTGGCGATCCCGTCGATGACGTCACCGTCGCCGGGGATCACCTCGCCCGCCGTGACGACACAGATGTCGCCGATGTTCAGCTGCGAGGACGGCACGTCGACGACCTCGCCGCTGGGGCGGCGAACGCGGGCGATGGTCTCGCTGCGCGTCTTGCGCAGGGTCGCCGCCTGAGCCTTGCCGCGTCCTTCCGCCATCGCCTCGGCGAAGTTGGCGAACAGCACGGTGAACCAGAGGAACACGACGACCAACCCGGCGAAAAGGTTCTGCGGGCCGGTGGCGTTCCCGAGGTCGCGGATGAACAGGATCGTGGTGAGGACCGAGCCGACCTCGACGACGAACATCACCGGGTTCCTGGCCAGCGTGCGCGGGTCGAGCTTGACGAGCGAGTCGACAGCGGCGCGCTTGACGATGTCGGCGTCCCACATCGATCGGGCGGCCGGGGGCCGCACGCGCACCTTGGGCGGGCGCTGCCCAGGCTCGGTGCTGAGGGTTATGGTCACAGAGACAGTTGCTCCACGATGGGGCCGAGGGCGAGAGCGGGGAAGAACGTGAGGCCGGCGACGATGACGATCGCCCCGGTCACCAGCCAACCGAAGAGGGCCGAGTCGGTCGGGAACGTGCCCGCAGTGACCGGCACCCGCTGCTTGCGCACGAGCGAGCCGCCGATCGCCATGGCCGGGATGATCAGGAAGAACCGGCCCATGAGCATGGCGATGCCTTGGGTGATCGTGTACCAGTCGGTGCTGGTGCCCTGGCCGACGAACGCCGAGCCGTTGTTGTTGGCGGCCGACGTGAAGTTGTAGAGCACCTCCGACAACCCATGGGGTCCGGGGTTGAAGATCGTTGACACCGCCGACTTCAGCACGACCGACGCGGCGGCGAAGCCGAGCACCGCCAACGGCATCGCGATGAGGTACAGCACGACGAGCTTCATCTCGGCCGCCTGGATCTTCTTGCCGAGGTACTCGGGGGTGCGCCCGACCATCAGCCCGGCGATGAACACCGCCAGGAGGGCGTAGATCAGCATTCCCATCAGGCCGACGCCGACCCCGCCGGGACTGACCTCACCCAACTGCATCTGGGTCATCGGCATCATCCCGCCGATCGGCACCATGCTGTCGTGCATGCAGTTCACCGAGCCGTTCGATGTGCCGGTGGTGGTCGTCGCCCACAGCCCACAGGACGCCGGGCCGAAGCGGATCTCCTTTCCCTCGAGGTTGCCGCCGACGAGCTCGGCCGACGCCCCCTGATCGACCCCGACGGCGGTGAGCCGCGGGTTTCCCGCCGACTCGGCGACGATCGCGAACACCGTGAAGGTGAGCCAGACGCCGACCATCACGGCGAGCAGGACCCGGGCCTGCTTTTTCGAGCCGATGAGCACCCCGTAGGTCACGACGAGCGCCAGCGGGATGACGATGATCGCCCACGTTTCGATGAAGTTGGTGACCGCGTTGCTGTTCTCGAACGGGTGGGCCGAGTTGGTGTTGAAGAAGCCACCGCCGTTCGTGCCGAGCTGCTTGATCGCGATCTGGCTGGCGACGGGGCCACCGGGGATCGCCTGCGCCCCGAGCTCGGCGGCGGCCGCGCCGTCGACCGGCGTCGCCTCGGTGAAGCCGTGGAAGTTCTGCACGACGCCGCCGAGCGAGAGCAGGACCGCCACGACGAAGGCCAGCGGGAGCAGGATCCGCAGCGTGGTGCGGGTGAGGTCGACCCAGAAGTTGCCCAGCGTGCGCTGCCCCCGGCGGGCGATGCCGCGGATGATCGCGATCACCACGGCCATGCCGGCGGCCGCGGAGACGAAGTTCTGCACCGCCAGACCGAGCATCTGGGTGAGGTGGCTCATCGTCAACTCGCCGCTGTACCACTGCCAGTTGGTGTTGGTCATAAAGCTCACGGCGGCGTTGAATGCGCCGAGCGGCGGGACGCCCGGCACGTTCGTCGGGTTGAACAGCAATCCGCTCTGCAACCGCTCGAGCACGTAGACGGCGAGGAACGAGAACACGCTGAAGGCGAGCAAGGCGATCGTGTAGACGTTCCACCGCTGCTCCCGCCGCGGGTCCACCCGCAGCACGCGGTAGATGAACCGCTCGACCGGCAGGAACACCCGGTCGCCGGGGGCGGAGCCCGAGCCGTAAACGGCAGCCATGTAGCGGCCCAGCGGTGGCACCGTGATGGCCAGCACCACCAGCAACGCGAGCAGTTGGAACAGTCCCGGTCCCGACATCAGAACTTCTCAGGGCGGACCAAGACGACGACGAGGTAGATCGCGAGCAGCACGGAGATCCCGAGCCCGACCCAGTTGTCGACCGCCGAGGCGAGCATCACACCCGCACCTCGTCATCCTCGTTCTGTGTCACCGCAACCGCGTTCGAACGCGGATGCGGTGACACAGACGGGGAGTCGGTCGGGTCCGGGCCGATGATCTGGTCGCACCACCACACATAGGCGAGGCACAGGGCGAAGAACGCCGCGGTCAACAGCAACATCATGAGGTCCGTCACCGGTTCTCTTCTCTCTGCTCCGGCGACCAGACGGTCGCGACCTGGTCGGCGATGGCGACGGCCACCACTCGCTCCTCGAGCGACGTCGGGACGCCGGGCGTGGGGATCAGGACGAAGCGTCCGATCTCCCGCCCGCGGGCGAGCACGGGCAGGTCGACCCCTTCGTCGGGCAGCTCGAAGCCGGCGCGGTGCCCGCTGCGGGCGAACCGCATCATCGGTTGCAGCTCGATACCGCCATTACGCCCGAGGCGAGGACGACGGTAGTCGTCGTCCTCGTACGGCATCGCCTCGAACCGGCTCACGCGCAGCGTGAGGAGCGCGCGCAGCTCGTCCTGGGCGACCCCGATCACGCTCGCCACGTCCGCACCGGACGCGGCGCTCTCGGCCACGCGGTGGATCCGGTTGATCTCCGAACGGGCTTCGCTCGCTCGGGTCGCGGCTTGGCGTCTCCAGGAGGCCAACGTGCCGACGATCACTCCGGCGACGAGCAGCAAGATCGTCGTCTCCACGTCGTCGCGCGAGTCGATCGTGAGCGACAGGTACGGCTGTGTGTGGAAGAAATCGAACGACACCACGGCCGCGAGTGCGGTGATGATCCCGGCCACCCGCCCGCCCAGCGCGGCGACTGCGACGACGACGATCATCAGGATCAGCGCCGCCTCGGTCTGGTCGAAGACGTCACGGGCGAGCGCCATCACGGCACCGACCCCGACCGCGGCCGGGATGCCCACCGCCATTCCGATCGTGAGACCGGTCGGATCGATCCCCCGTTCAGGCGAGGTTGGGGCGGTCGACGTGGGCACCGACTGCCAGCAAATCACCGTTGACCGGTGTGAGACCAGAGCTTCACGCATCCTTAGCGGACACGGCGGGAATCGTGATGAGTCATTCACGCTGAGTTAGCGTCCCGAACGATGTCGATCGGTGCGGCGTCCCTGGTCAAGCGGGTGCTGATCGGCGCGCCGATCGCGACTTCGGAGGAGCACCACCAGCGGTTGCGCAAGATCGTGGCGCTCCCGGTGTTCGCCTCCGACGCGATCTCGTCGACGGCGTACGCGACTGACGAGATCGTCCTCGTCCTGACCGCCCAGGCGGGCATCGGCGCCGCCGCGTGGGGCTACCTCACCCCGCTCGCGGTCGTCGTCGCCGTGCTCCTCGTGATCGTCGTGGTGTCGTACCGCCAGACGATCTACGCCTATCCGTCCGGGGGCGGCTCGTACATCGTCTCCCGCGAGAACCTCGGCGAGACGCCGTCGCTCGTCGCCGGAGCGGCGCTGCTCACCGACTACATCCTGACCGTCGCCGTGTCGGTGGCCGGCGGTGTCCTGGCGATCCAGTCCGGCATCGGGTTCGATTCACGATGGCGGGTCCCGCTGTGCCTTCTGATGGTGCTGATCATGACGGTCGCCAACCTGCGTGGCGTGCGCGAGTCGGGGGCCTTGTTCGCCCCCCCGACGTACCTCTACGTCGTGATGCTGCTCATCCTCATCGCCGTCGGCTTCTACCGGATCTTCGTCCAGGACGTCGGTCCGATCCCCGAATCGATGCTGTCCGAGGAGGCGATCGAGCTGTCCGCCGGCACCGCCAGCTTGAGCGTGCTCATGCTCCTCCGGGCCTTCAGCTCCGGCGCGGTCGCGCTGTCAGGCGTCGAGGCCGTCTCGAACGGCGTTCCCGCGTTCCGTCGTCCGGAGAGCCGCAACGCGGCGACGACGATCGCGATCATGGGTACGATCCTCGGCGTCACGTTCCTCGGCGTGTCGATCCTCGCCGCCCATCTGCATCCGTACCGCGGGGAAGACGATCCCACCGGGATCGCCCTCATGGCCGAGTACATCTACAACGGCAAGGGCTTCCTGTTCTGGATCACCCAGATCGCGACGTTCGCCATCCTGATCCTCGCCGCCAACACCGCCTACGCCGACTTCCCGCGGCTGTCGTCGATCATCGCCCGTGACGGCTTCCTCCCCCGCCAGCTTGCCAACCGCGGCGACAAGCTGGTGTTCTCCAACGGGATCATCTTCCTCGCCGTCGTCGCCGGCCTGTTGATCGTCGTGTTCAAGGGCAACATCGCCGCCCTCATCCCGCTGTACGCGTTCGGGGTGTTCACCGGGTTCACACTCAGCCAGGCCGGGATGGTGGTCCACCACTTCCGACTGCGCGAGCCCCGGTGGAAGGCGTCGGCCGTGGTGAACGCCGTCGGCTGTCTGGCCACGGGCGTCGTCGCAGTCGTGGTCGTCGTCTCCAAGTTCACCGAAGGGGCGTGGATCCCGGCGGTGCTGATCCCGGCGATGGTGCTCGCGTTCCGGGCGATCGCCCGCCACTACCGGAAGGTGCGGGAGGCCGTCCGTGTCGACGAGCCGTTCACGTCCGCCCGCAAGACCCATCTGGTGGTCGTGCTCGTCGGGTCCGTCAACCGGGGCGTGATGGAGGCGATCCAGTACGCCCGGTCGTTGGCGCCGGAGCGACTGATCGCCGTCTCCGTCGTGACCGGTCCGGAGGAGCAACGAGAGATCGCTGACGCATGGGACGCTCACCAGATGCCGGTCCCGCTGCACACGATCTCGTCGCCCTATCGGGAGCTCACCCGGCCGGTGCTCGAGTACCTCGATGAGCTCGACGCCGAGAGCCCCGACGACGTGATCACCGTCGTGATCCCCGAATTCGTCACCGACTGGAAGCAGCAGTGGCTGCACAACCAGTCGGCGCTGGCGCTGAAGGTGCGGCTGCTGTACCGGCCGAACACGGTGGTCACTTCGGTCCCGGTCCACATCCACCCCGGCGAGGAGGTCGCCCCCTGAGCGGCCGTTAACGGATCGTTAACGTGTTCGGGGCGATTCTTGACGCGTTCTTGGCGCCAACGGACTGCACCGCCGCGACGCCACGAGTTGACTGACGACGGTGCAGACAACCGAGGCGGTGGTCGAGTCGACAGAACCGGTCGCGCCTCGGTCGCGGCGCGTCCCGGTCGTCGATCTCCCGGAGTCACTCGGCTACCGGGCCAAGACCAGATTGCTCGGGCCTCCGCTGCACACCGACCGACTGGCTCACGAGCGGCTCGGCAAACCGACGGCATTGGCGGTGTTCGCCAGCGACAACCTCTCGTCGTCGGCCTATGCGACCGAGGAGATCCTGCGCGTGGCGATACCGCTCGTCGGGATCGCGGCCTTCAGTCTCGTCGTGCCGATCACGGTCGCGCTGCTCGTCGTCCTGGCCTTCTTGATCCTGTCCTACCGCCAGACGATCAAGGCGTACCCGAGCGCCGGTGGCGCCTACATCGTCACCCGCGACAACTTCGGCCTCCTGCCCGCCCAGGTTGCGGGCGTCGCCCTGCTGACGGATTACGTGTTGACGGTCGCGGTGTCGGTGGCCGCGGGGATCGCCGCCCTTTCGTCCGCGTTTCCGTCGTTCGCGCCATACAACCTCTGGCTCTCGGTCGTCTGCGTGATGCTGATCGCGGGGATGAACCTCAAGGGCGTCCGCGAGTCCGGCAAGATCTTCGCTGTCCCCACGTACTTCTTCATCGCCACCATGGCCGTGCTCTTGGCGGTGGGGTTCGGTCGGATGCTGTTCGGCCATCTACCGGTGGAGAGCCTCGACGCCGACGGCCTCGTCTCGGTCGGCTCGCCCGGTGCCGGGCTCCTCTACGGCGCAACGCTGTTCGGCGTGCTGCACGCGTTCGCGTCGGGCGGTGCCGCCGTGACCGGCGTGGAGGCGATCTCGAACGGCGTTCCGGCGTTCAAGGAACCGGCGTGGAAGAACGCCCGCACGACGCTGGTCATCATGGGAACGCTGCTCGGGATCATGTTCCTCGGCCTGTCGGTACTGGCCTCGAAGATACACACCGCGCCCTACGCGGAAGGCACGCCGACGGTGATCTCGCAGATCGGCAAGCTCGTCTACGGCGAGTCGGTCGGCGGTCACGTCCTGTACTACATGCTGCAGGCGGGGACGATGCTGATCCTGGTGCTGGCGGCGAACACGAGCTTCGCCGACTTCCCCCGTCTGGCGAGCTTCCACGCCGGCGACAACTTCATGCCTCGCCAGCTCACCAAGCGGGGCCATCGCCTGGTGTTCTCCAACGGCATCCTCTTCCTCGCCGGCGCGGCCGTCCTCCTGCTCTTCGTGACCGACGCCAAGGTCGACCGGTTGATCCCGCTGTACGCGATCGGCGTGTTCACCAGCTTCACGTTGTCCCAGGCCGGGATGGCCAAGCACCACGTCACCCACAAGGAAGCGGGCTGGCGCTGGGGCTTGTTCGTGAACGCGACCGGGGCCGGGCTCTCGGCGTTCGTGTGCATCATCATCGCGATCACCAAGTTCACCCACGGCGCGTGGGTGATCGTCGTGCTCGTGCCGATCATGGTCGCCCTGCTCGTCCGGCTCAACCGGCAGTACGAGGCGGAAGCGATCGAGCTCGAGCACGACGCTCCGCAGGTCGCCGCCGCCCGGATCCTGAACCGCCACATCGTCGTCGTCTTCATCGACGAGCTCGACCTCGCCGCGGCCCGAGCGATCCAGTACGCCCGCACCCTGACACCGGACGAGCTCCGGGTCGTCCACTTCGATCTCGACCCGATCCGCACCGAGGATCTCGCTGCCGCGTGGCGCCGCTTCGGTCTGTCGCGAATCGCCCTCGAGGTCATCGAGCTGCCCGATCGGCGTCTCAACCGGGCCGCCCTGCAGGCCGTCGCCGAGGAGCTCGCCGATGGTGAGACCGAAGTGTCGGTGCTCATCCCGCGCATCCGACACACCCGGGTATGGCACCGGCTGCTGCACGACCGCACAGCCGATTCGATCGCCCAGACGCTTGCCGACCTCCCGCACTGCAATGTCACGATCGTCCCGTATCACCTGCGCGCCGGCGGTTCGAAGCGCGCGACACGCACCGAGGCCGTCGCCGCGGCGGGGAACGGAAGTCGCAACGGCTCGGCGGTCAGCGCGACGAGTGGGCCGTCCGAGTCCGGCGACCTAGGGACCGGCACGCCCGCCGGTTGCGTCCCGCTGGGAGACGCCCCGGAGCGCCAGCGCGTCCGCGTCGGCGGACGTGTCCACGCCATGCGCGTGCACCCGTGGGGCGGGGCGGCGTCGCTGGAGGCGACGATCAGGGACGGCTCGGGACAGCTCACGCTCGTGTTCCTCGGCCGTCGGGACATCGTTGGCATCCGCCCCGGCACAATGCTGACCGCGGAAGGGGTCGTCATGACCGACCACGGCCGGGCGATCATGCTCAACCCCGAATACACCCTGCAGTCCTCGCCAGCGCCGTCGTAGTGCTCTACCGCCCCAACACGGTGGTGACATCCGTCCCAGTGCACGTCGATCCGGGCGAAGTGGTCAATCCCTGACCAGCTTCCGCGGCGAAAATCGTGGGCTCGCGCCGTCTGATGAGTTGTCGCGACACCCAACAAAGGAGACCGCTCCATGTCCTCGACCGAGACCACCCGCTCGGCCATCCGTTCGGATTCGCTCGTCCGCCGCTTCGGGGAGCTCACGGCCGTCGCCGGGGTCGACCTCGACGTTGCGTCGGGAGAGATCTACGGGTTCCTCGGGCCCAACGGCGCCGGGAAGTCGACCACCGTCCGGATGCTCTGCACGCTGCTCGCGCCCAGTGACGGGCGGGCCACCGTCGCCGGGTTCGACGTCGCCAAGGATCCGGGCGCGGTTCGCCTGCGCATCGGCGTCGCCCTGCAGGAGGCGGCGCTCGACCCCCGGCAGACTGGCGTCGAGCTGCTCCGACTCCAAGGGCGCCTCTACGGGCTGTCACGCAACGAGGCGAACTGTCGGATCGGAGAGTTGGGTGAGCTGATCGATATTGGAGACGCCCTCGACCGACCGATCAGCACCTACTCCGGCGGGATGCGCCGGCGCCTCGACCTCGCCGCCGCGCTCGTCCACAACCCGACGGTGCTCTTCCTCGACGAGCCCACGACCGGGCTCGACCCCGTGAGCCGGGCCCGGGTGTGGGAGGAGGTGCGCCGGCTCAACGACGAACTCGGCATGACCATCTTCCTCACCACGCAGTACCTCGAGGAGGCGGACACGCTGGCGAACCGGGTCGGCATCATCGACGCCGGCAAGATCGTCGCCGAAGGGACGCCGACCGAGCTCAAGCGCTCGGTCGGCACCGACGTGATCATCGTGCGCGTCGACGGCGACGGAGCGGCCGTGTGCCCGATGATCGAGCGGGTCGCCGGCGTGCTGTCGGTCGAGGCCCGCGGCTCGGAGATCGTGGTGTCCACCAACGACGGCACCGGGACGGTCAGTCCGGTCGCGGTCGCCCTCAGCGCCTGCGAAGTGCCGGTGCGTGACCTGACCCTCCGCACGCCGACGCTCGACGACGTGTTCCTCGAGCTCACCGGCACCCACATCCGAGCAAGCAACGGCGACGAGGAGGCCAACCGATGACCATCGAAGCAACGACGATCCCCGGCGCTCCCCGAGCCGTGCGGGCCCGGCCGGCGGGGTTCGTCGCCGACACCGCGTCGATCGCCGGACGGGCGCTGCGCGCGATCCCGCGGGACCTCGAGGCGGTGGTCCCGCCGATCTTCATCGCCCTGTTCTTCTTCCTCGTCAACATCGGCACGCTGTCCAACCTCACCGAGTCGCAGATCGAGGGGTTCGACTTCAAGGCGTTCCAGCTGCCGACCGCGATCCTGCTCGGCGTCACCGGCGTGTCGAGGGCTCCGGCCCTCGTCCTCGACGTCCAGGACGGCTACTTCGACCGGCTCCTGCTCACGCCCATCCGTCGCCTCGCCATCCTGCTCGGCCACATGGCTGCCGACGTTGCGGTGGCGGGCGCGCTGATCATCCCGATCACGATCGTCGGCTTCATCGTCGGGGTCCGCTTCGAGACCGGACCGGCCGGCGTCCTGGTCTTCATCGTGCTCGGTGCGCTGTGGAGCCTGGCGTTCTCGGGGTTCGGCTATGCCATTGCCCTCAAGACCGGCAACCCGGCCGCGGTGAACTCCAGCTTCTTGCTGTTCTTCCCGTTCCTGTTCCTCACCAGCTCGTACGTCCCGCGCGACCAGCTCTCGGGCTGGCTGGACACGGTCGCCGCGTGGAACCCGGTCACCTACCTGCTCGAGGGGCTCCGGTCGCTGATCATCGAGGGCTGGGAGTGGGAGGACCTCGGCGCCGCCCTGCTGGCGATCCTGAGCGTCGGCGCGGTGAGCATGACCCTGTGCTTCGGCGCCCTACGCGGCCGCATCCGCAGGGGGTGACCGGCTGCCCATCCGAGGGTTTCGCGCCGTCCGAGGGTTTCCTGCGGGACAGGGTCACACGAACCCCTCGGGTGGATCACCTGGCGTCGGCCGCCAGCCGCACGCCGGCGAACGCCCACCGGGCGTGGGCCGGGAAGAAGTTGCGGTACGTCCGGCGGGCGTGGCCGGGCGGGGTGGCGACGCAGCTGCCCCGCAGCACCTGCTGGTTGACCATGAACTTGCCGTTGTACTCACCGACCGCGCCGGCGGGCGGGTGGTAGCCGGGATAGGCGCCGTACGGGCTCGCCGTCCACTGCCAGACCTCGCCGTACCAGCCGGCCGACGCGCCGGCCGGATCACCCGGGTCCGGCGCGACCGTCTCCCACTCCGCCTCGGTCGGTAACCGGGCGCCGGCCCAGCGGGCGTAGGCGTCGGCTTCGTACCAGCTCACGTGGGCCACCGGAGCGTCCTCGTCCACCGGCCCTGAGCCGGCGAGACCGAAGACCTCCCACTGCGTTGCTTGGCCGTCGCACGGCGTCCAGTACTCGGGCGCCTCCCACCCGTTCGCCTGGACGGTGGCCCAGCCGTCGGACATCCACAGCTCCGGCCGGTGGTAGCCGTCGTCGGCGATGAACGCCAGCCAGTCACCGCACGTGACGAGCCCGGCGCCAACCCGGAACGGCCGCAGCAGCATCTCGTGCCGCGGACCCTCGTTGTCGAACGCGAACTCGTCGCCGGTGTGGCCGATCTCGACGATGCCGCCGTCGTGGTCGATCCAGCCCTGCCCGTTGATACCTCGCGCCGTCGACCATGGCAGGCCGCCGTAGGCCGGACGCAGCGGGTTGCACGAGAGGACGTGCTTGATGTCCATCAGCAGTAGTTCCTGGTGCTGCTGCTCGTGGTGCCGGCCGAGCTCGACCAGCTCGTCGACACGCGGCGGCACGTCGACGGCGAGCAGCGTGAGCATCGCCTCGTCGACCGTCGCCCGGTAGGTGCCGATCTCGGCGACGCCCGGGCGGGTGATCAGCCCGCGCTCGGGGCGGGCGTGCCGCGGGCCGACCGCCTCGTAGTACGAGTTGAACAGGAACCGGAACCGCTCGTCGTAGGGCTCGTACCCGTCGGCGAAGTCGGCGAGCACGAACGTCTCGAAGAACCACGTCGTGTGGGCGCGGTGCCACTTGGTCGGGCTCACGTCGGGCATCGACTGCACCGTCTGGTCCTCCGGCCCGAGCGGGGCGGCGAGCCGCTCGGTGAGCGAGCGCACCGTGCAGTAATCGGCGGCGGCGGCAGTCATCGGGCGGACAGGGTCAGGGCGAAGTCGCCGGCCCGGTCGGTCCAGAACCGCAGCGGCAGCAGGTCCGCGGCGAGCAGTTCGGCTTGCAGCCGCTCGGGCCGGAACTTGGCGCTGATCTCGGTGCGCAGCTCCTCGCCGTCGGCGAAGTAGATGGTGACCCTCAGCGCCGGCAGCCAGACCTCCTGCTCGCCCCGCGAGCGCAGCCGCATCTCGATCCACTCCTCCGCCTCGTCCCACACCGCGACGTGGTCGAACCGCGCCGGATCGAAGTTGGCGCCCAACTCCCGATTGAGCACGGTGAGCACGTTCTTGTCGAACTCGGCGGTGATCCCCGCGGCGTCGTCGTAGGCGGCGAGGAGACGGACCGGATCCTTCACCAGGTCGGCGCCGAGCAGCAGGGTGTCCCCCGCCGCCATCGTGTCCGTCAACGCGGACAGGAACTGCTCGCGGGCCGCCGGCGGCAGATTCCCGATCGTGCCGCCGAGGAATGCGAACAGGCGGCGGCCGCCGTTCGGGATCGCGCCGAGGTGGCGACGGAAGTCGCCGACGACGCCGTCGACCCGCAGCCCGGGATACGCCCGAGCGATCGTCGTCGCGGCCGTGCGCAGGGTCGGCTCGGCGACGTCGAACGGAACGAACCGGCGGAGCTGCCCGGTCGCGTCGAGGGCGTCGAGGAGCAGGCGGGTCTTCGCCGAGGTGCCGGAACCGAGCTCGACCAACGTGTCCGCCCCGCTCAGCCGGGCGATCTCACCGGCCTGGGCGTCGAGGATCGCCCGCTCGGCGCGAGTCGGGTAGTACTCCGGAAGGGCGGTGATCGCTTCGAACAGGGCGCAGCCGCGCTCGTCGTACAGCCACGTCGGGGAGAGCTCCTTGGGCGTCGCGGTGACTCCGGCGTAGGCCTCCCGGCGCAGCCCGGCGGTCCAGTCGGCGGCGTCGAGGTGGACCTCGATCCCGATGTCGGCAGTGGTGATCGGTGGCATGGGGGGGCGAGGTCCTTTCGGGGGGGCGGGGGGTCAGTGTTGGGTACCCATCGGCCGATGGGCGCGAATCTCCAGCGCAGGAGCGAAGTACGGGCGCGGGCGACCGAAGCCGCAGGCATAGGGGATGAGGGAGCCGTACCCCGGGGATTGGTCCTTCAATCGGGTTTTCATGTGCGTTCTGGCACCGGGAGGAAACGGCGGGGATGACGACCGTCGACGTACCCGACGAACGGGGGGTAGATGTTGTAGCCGAGCAGCTCCTGGAGGCGTTCGGGGAGCGTCGCCACCAGCTCGGGCGGGACGCCGATGACGTGGTTCTCCTGGGGTCGCAGCCACCCGGCGACGTATTCGAGGATCACCCCGAGCCGGGGCCGGTCGGTGCGGTTGGCGCCGCCGCCGTGGAGGAGGCTGCCGGTGTAGAAGATCACGCTGCCGGCCGGCATCGTGGCCTCGATGATCGGATCATCGGGTCCGGGCCGGCGGCTGCGCTCCCAGCGGTGGCTGCCCTCGACGATGCGGGTCGCGCCGTTCTCGGTCGTGAAGTCGTCGAACGTCCACATGGTGTTGAGCACGACGTCGCCGTGCGGGTCGGGGAGGGGATAGATCGAGTCGTCGCGGTGGAAGACCTGGGCCGGCTCGCCGGGGCCGATCTCGATGCCGGTCGGGGCGCTGAGCTGGCACGGCCCGAGGACGGCGTCGAGCACACCGGACACGACCGGGTGGATCGCCCACGCGTCGAACGCCCTGGTCTTGGCGAACAGGCGGTAGATGCGTCGGGTGGCAAAGCCCTCGAACGCGTTGCGGCCGGTCGGCGTGGCATCGAGGACGACGCGCAATTCATCCCGCGTCGCCGCCACCTGGTCACGGGCAAGAACGCCCTCGACGATGGCGTAGCCGCTGCTGCGGAGCGCGCCGACGATCGGCTCGACCGCGAACGCGACTCGGTTCACGGGTTCGAGTCTCGCGCCACCTGCGCCGTCAGAGGATCCCTTCCAGTGAGATATAGGGCACGTCGCTGTACGCCTCGCGGCGCTGGAACTTCCATCCCGCG
>JBKOUV010000269.1:0-19455 GCA_046723555.1 Actinomycetota bacterium
CCGGTGCGCAGCGCCCGGATCGCGGCCGGACTGACCGGGCCGCCGCGGGTGAGGACCGTGACGAGGTACTCCTTGGCGACGCCGTGACTCGGATGGGCGACGCGGTTCGCCAGCTGGCCGTCGTTGGTGAGCAGCAACAGACCCTCGGTGTCGGCGTCGAGCCGGCCGACGGGGAACACGCGGGGCTCGGCGGGCACCAGGTCGACCACCGTCCGCCGGCCCTGCGGATCGCGGGTGGTCGTCACCACGCCCGCGGGCTTGTTCAGCAGGTAGTGGACAAGGCCCGGTTTGGTGCCGACCGGCGCACCGTCGCCCTCCACCAGATCGACATCGGGATCGACGCGGCGGCCGAGGACGGCTGTCTCACCGTTGACCGTCACCCGCCCCTGCTCGATCAGCACCTCGCACGCCCGCCTACTTCCCCACCCCCTCGCGGCAAGGACCTTCTGGAGGCGCTCTATGCGGGCTCACCCCTCGTCGGTCGTGCGCAGCCCGGCCTCCAGGGCCTCGACCACGTCGGCGCCGGGGACGAAGTCGGCGATCGCCGGCAGGTCGTCGAGCGAGTCGAGCCCGAGCTTCTCCAGGAACGCCTGCGTCGTGCCGTACAACAGGGCCTGACCAGGACCGCCGTCCCGGCCGACGACGTCGATGTAGCCCCGGCCCTGGAGCGTGCGCAGCACGCCGTCGGGGTCGACGCCGCGGATCGCCGCGACCTGGGCCCGGGAGATCGGCTGCTTGTAGGCGACGATGGCGAGCGTCTCGAGCGCCGCGCCCGACAGCCGCACCCGCTGATCGTGGAGCACGAACCGTTCGACGTAGGCGGCGAGGTCGGGATGGGTCTGGAAGCGGTAGCCGCCGGCGACCCGGGCGAGCTCGAAGCCACGACCATCGCGGTGGTATTGCGCGGCCAGCTCCTCGCACCAGCGCTCGACGTCGGTGACCGGGCACTCGAGGAGCTGGGCGAGCAGCGCGGGCGGGACCGGGTCCTGGGCGACGAGCACGACCGCCTCGATGGCCCGCCGGTACTCGGCGTCGGCGGTCGGACGTTCGGGCAACCGGCGCTGCTCCATCCCGCTCCCCTCAGCCCTCGTACACGTCGGCGGCGATCGTCGCCGGGTCGAGATCTCGGGGGTCCCCCGCCCGCCACTCGATGAGGATGTCACCGAACCGGTCGGCCTGGTCGAGCTCGACCAGACCCTGCTTGAACAGTTCGAGCACGGCCAGGAAGCGGACGATGACGTCCAGCCGCTCCACGAGCGCCGCGGTCAACCCGGCGAACGTCACCCGCCCGGCCCGCGGCAGCTCGTCGACGAGCTCGGCGACCGCATCGGCGACGCTCGCCCGGATCGGGGCGACGTGCTGCAGGTCGATGCGCGGCGTCGGCCGCGGGGCGAACGCCGCGATCGCGGCCTCGTGCAGCCGCCGCGGGGTCAGTCCGGCCAGCAGGTCGGGCACCAAGCCGTCGAACCGCTCGTCGGGTCCGACCCGCCGGGGCACGCTCAAGTCGGCCTCGTCGGCGAGCACGCCGAAGCGGCGCGAGACGTCCTTGAACGTCTTGCACTCGAGCAGCCGGGCGAGGAGCAGGTCGCGCTCCTCCCACAGGGCGAGCTCCTCGTCGAGCTCGACATCGGCCGGATCGGGGAGCAGGCGCCGGGCCTTGAGCTCGACCAGGGTGGCGGCGATGAGCAGGAACTCGGTGGCGATGTCAAGGTCGAGCTGCTGCATCCGCTCGATCTCGACGAGATAGGCGTCCACGATGCGGGACAGGCTCACCTCGTGGATGTCGACCTCGTCGGCGAGGATCAGGTGCAGGAGCAGGTCGAACGGGCCCTCGTAGACATCGGTCGCCACGTCCACAGCCATCGGTCCCCGACGCTACTGGCCTCGACCCTCTCACCCGAGGGTTTCGCGCTGGTACGTACCGGCAGCAAACACTCCGCTGACCGCAAACACTCGGGTGGATAGCGTGCCTCCAGTGACCCGCGTGCTCTCGTGCATCCAGCCCACCGGAGACGCCCACCTGGGCAGTTATCTGGGGGCGCTGCGGCCGTGGGCCGAGCACCAGCACGAGCACGACGCCCTCCACGGGATCGTCGACCTGCACGCCCTCACGATCACCGAGGACCCGGGCGTGGTCGGCGAGCGCACAATCGAGCTCGCCGCGATCCTGTTCGCCGTGGGCCTCGACCCCGACGTGGCCACGGTCTTCGTCCAGAGCCACGTCCCCGAGCACTCCCAGCTGGCGTGGGTGATGGAGTGCAACGTGTCGTACGGCGAGCTGTCACGGATGACCCAGTTCAAGGACAAGTCGGCCAAGCGCGAGGGCGACTTCATCTCGGCCGGCCTGTTCACCTACCCCGCCCTGCAAGCGGCCGACATCCTGCTCTACGACGCCGATGAGGTGCCCGTCGGCGACGACCAGCGCCAGCACGTCGAGATCACCCGTGACATCGCGCTGCGCTTCAACTACCGCTTCGGCGAGACGTTCGTCATTCCCCGCGCCGTCACGCCTCGGGTCGGGGCGAGGGTCATGGACCTGCAGAACCCGATGGCGAAGATGTCCAAGTCGGACGGCAGCGGGGCCGGGCTGATCCAGGTGCTCGACGACCCGGAGATGATCGCTCGGAAGTTCAAGCGGGCGGTCACCGACTCGGGGACCGAGGTCGTTTACGACCCCGTGGAGAAACCCGGGGTGTCGAACCTGCTCGAGATCCTCGGCGCGGCGACCGGGCAGGCACCGGCCGAGCTGGCGAAGGGCTACACCCAGTACGGGCCACTCAAGACGGACGCCGGGGAGGCGGTGATCGAGCTGCTCACCCCGATCCAGCGCCGCTATCGCGAGCTGCTCGACGATCCGGGTGAGCTGGCCGCCCTGTTGCGCAAGGGTGCGGACAAGGCGCGGGGGATCGCGTCCGTCACCCTCGACCGCGCCTATCGGGCGATCGGTCTCCTCCCCCGCTAGTCCAGGTTCTGTCGTTTGGAATCGACGGACTCGAGTCGGATCCAAACGACAACTCGGCCGCGGCTCACCGCAACCGACCGCCGCATCATCTCGCTCGCCCTCCCCGCGCTGGGCAGTCTCGCCGTCGAGCCGCTGTACGTCCTCGTCGACACCGCCATCGTCGGCCGCCTCGGGACGGCCCAGCTCGGCGGTCTGGCCGTCGCCGCGTCGGTACTGTCGCTCGTGACCGCCGGATGCAACTTCCTGACCTACGGCACGACCGAACGGGTCGCCCGCCGCCGCGGCGCGGGTGATGTGGGCGGCGCCGCCGAGGTCGGCGTGCAGGCCGTCTGGCTGTCCGCGTTGGTCGGACTGGTCCTCGTCCCGCTCATCGCCCTCGGCGCGCCGCTCCTCGGTCGCCTGCTCGGCGGCGAGAGCGACGTGCTCGACTACGGCGTCACCTACCTCCGGATCTCGGCCGTCGGCGTGCCGTTCATCGTCTTCGCCCTTGCCGCCCAGGGAGTGCTGCGGGGCGTGGCCGACTACCGCACGCCGCTCGTGATCCTGTTCTCCGCCAACGCCGTCAACGTCGTGCTCGAGTTGTGGTTCGTCTACGGGCTCGACCTCGGCGTGCCCGGGTCGGCGTGGTCGACGGTGATCGTGCAGATCGGCGCGGCCGCCGCGTTCGTGCACGTCATCCGGCGCTACCTCGGCGGCGCCCCGAGCCGGCGGCCGGAATGGGCCGGAATGGCGCCGCTCCTCACCGCCGGCCGTCACCTCCTGCTGCGCGTCGGCTCGATGCTCGCCGTGTTCACCGGGGCGACGGCGATCGCCGCCCGCACCGACGAGCCGACGCTCGCCGCCCACCAGATCGCGGCGAGCCTGTTCTTCTTCCTCGCCCTGGTCCTGGACGCGCTGGCGATCCCGGCGCAGACCCTCGTCGCCGACGAGCTCGGTCGGGGCGCGACCACCGGCGCTGCCGAGCTCTCCCACCGCACCGCCAGGCTGTCGGTGTTCGCCGGGGTCGGCCTCGCCGTGGTTGTCGCCGTCGCCGCCCCGCTGCTCCCGCACGCGTTCACGGGCGACGCGGCGGTGATGAGCCGGGCGACGGACGCGCTGTGGTGGCTCGCCGTCCTGCTCGTCCCCGGGGCCATCGCCTTCGCCTACGACGGCGTCCTGATCGGCGCCGCCGACTACCGCTTCCTCGGCCTCGCCGCCCTCGCCTACCTCATCGTCGTCACCCCGGTCGGACTCGCCGTACTCGGCCTCGACCTGGGCATCGCCGGCATCTGGGCCGGCCTCACGCTGTGGATGGTCATCCGGGCGGCGGTCAACCACCACCGGGCGCGCCACCTGCTGGGGGCGTCAGACGTCGTCGGCCGCGCGTAGGTCCGACGCGCTCGGCCCGCGGCCCTCGATCAGGGCGACGGTCACCGGGTCCGACCCGGCGGCCTCGGCGAGGCGGCCACCGATCGCCTCGTGCTCGTGGTAGGCCCGGAAGCGCTCGGTGCGCGGCCCGACGAGCGTCGCGGCGACGCGAGCGAACGTTCCGAGCCCCGACTCGATCTTGCCCACGTCATGCAGCAAGGCGCCCGCCATCTCGGCCCGGGTCGCGTCCGGTCGCCTTGCGGCGAAGCGGCGGGTGACCTCCACGGCGTGACGTCGATCGGGATTCGACATCTGCCGCCACAGCTCGACCTCGCCCGGTAGGAGCCACTCCTCGGCCCAGGCCTCGTCGCGACCCGACGGCGGACGCGGGGAGACCGACGTGACGAACCGCCGCCCGAGGTGCCGGTAGGTCAAGGGCTGACCGCGCGCGGGTGGGCGGCGCGGTAGACGTCCCAGAGCCGCTCCTGGCTGACCTTGGTGTACACCTGCGTGGTCGAGATCGAGGCGTGACCGAGCAGTTCCTGCACGACCCGGAGATCGGCGCCGTGATCGAGGAGGTGCGTCGCACACGAGTGGCGCAGCACGTGCGGCGACAGCTTGCCATCCAGCCCCGCCCGGCGGCCGTACTCCTTGACGACCGCCCATGCGGCCTGCCGGCTCAACCGCCCGCCGCGGGCGTTCAGGAACACCGCCTCGGCATCGCTGCGCCGGCGCCATTGAGCGGGTGCCATCCGCACCCGCCCGGACGGCGAGAACCAGTCGTCGAGGGCGGCGCCGGCCGCCCTCCCGAACGGCACGATCCGCTCCTTCGATCCCTTCCCGTACAGCCGGACGAGCCGCCCGCCGAAGTCGATGTCGCCCATCGACAGGCCGCACGCCTCGGAGATGCGGGCGCCGGTGGCGTACAGCAGCTCGAGCAGGGCCCGGTCGCGGCGGGCCGCCGGTTCGTGTCCGACCACCGCGGCGAGCAGCGCCGTCACCTCGTCCTCGCTCAACGGTTTGGGCAGGCCGGCCGGCACGCGCACGCCCTCGAGGTCGGCGGTCGGGTCGTCGGGTCGCTCCCCCTCCGTGACGAGGTAGCGGTGCAGTGTGCGCACGGCGGCGAGCTGGCGGGCGACGCTCGACACCGCCGCCCCGCTCGCCCGCCGCTCGGCGACGAAGTCGACCAACGTCGCCTGGTCGACCGACAGCAGCGACGATCCGTGGTCGGCGAGCCACCGGTCGTACGCGGCGAGGTCGCGGCGATAGGCGGCGATCGTGTTGGCCGCCCGTCCCCGCTCGGCGACCAGCCAGGAGAGGAACTCCTCGACGACGAGCGGCAGCTCCGCCACCGCCGGCATCAGCGCGACCCGCGGTCCCCGTCGCGCAGTCGGCGCTCGGTCAGCAACAGCCCGACGACCGACTTGGCGTCTCCGATCTCGCCGCTCTCGACCATCGCCACCGCCTCGGCGAGCGGCACGTGGAGTACCCGCGCGTGTTGCTCCTCCGGACCGTGGGGCTGCGTCGCCGTCGGCGAGCAGTCGGTCGCCAGGAACACGATCGTGGTGGAGTCGGACGTCCCCGGCTGGGGCAGCAGCTCGATCAGGTGGTCGAGGCGGCCCGGACTCAGCCCGACCTCTTCCGCCAGCTCGCGACGGGCGGTCTCCTCCGGTGGCTCACCGTCGACGTCGCGCATCCCGGCGGGGATCTCGACGATCTCCCGCTCGTAGGCCGCCCGGTACTGGGCCAGGAGCACCACCGAGGGGTTCCCCTCGGCGTCGAACACCAGCGGCACCGCCGCCACCGCGCCGGGCGACCGCACGATGTCGCGTTCGAACCGGTCACCCTCCGGGCTCTCGAACTCGGCGACCGCGACGCGCCAGATGTGGCCTCGGTAGATCTCGCGCTCGTCGATCCGCCGGAAACCCGGCTCCGTCACGGTGCGGTGCGCCCGCGCTGAGCCCGAAGCTTGAGCGCCGCCCCGATCAGGTCGCGGAACAGCGGGTGCGGCCGGTCGGGCCGGCTCTTGAACTCCGGGTGCGCCTGCGTGCCGACCCAGAACGGGTGCCCGGCCAGTTCGATGAACTCGACCAACCGGCGGTCGGGCGAGATGCCGCTGCAGAGGAACCCCTGCGCCTCGAGCCGGGCCTTGTACGCCGAGTTGAACTCGTAGCGGTGGCGGTGGCGCTCGCTGACCACCGGCTCGCCGTAGGCGTCGCCGACCTTGGTCCCCGCCGTGAGCACGGCGTAGTACGCGCCCAGTCGCATCGTCCCGCCCTTGTCGGTGACGTCGCGCTGGTCGAGCATGAGGTCGATCACGGGATGCTGGGTGGACGGGTCGAACTCGGTCGAGTTGGCGTCGGTCAGCCCAAGCACGTTGCGGGCGAACTCGATCGTCATGCAATGCAGCCCGAGGCACAAGCCGAGGCACGGGACGGCTTCGGTGCGGGCGTAGTGAGCGGCGGCGATCTTGCCCTCGATCCCGCGCGACCCGAAGCCACCGGGGATCACCATCCCGTCGAGCTCGGCGAGGCGTTCGGCGGCGAGCAGTCCCTCGACCTCCTCCGCCTGGATCCAATCGACCTCGACCTTGGCGCCGTGATGGAAGCCGGCGTGCTTGAGCGCTTCGACGACCGACAGGTACGCGTCGGGGAGCTGGACGTACTTGCCGATCAGCCCGATCCGGACCGGCTCGTTGGCGGCCTCGACGAGCCCGACGACCCGCTCCCACGGGCTGAGGTCGAGCGGATGGGCGTCCGGGTCGATGCGCAGCACTTCGCACACCACGTCGTCGAGGCCCTCGTCGTGGAAGATCAGGGGCAGCTCGTAGATGTTGCCGGTGTCGGCGGCGTTGACGACCGCCTTGGCGTCGACGTCGCACAGGTTGGAGATCTTGACCTTCAGGTCGTCGGAGAGCGGTTCTTCGCTGCGACAGACGATGACGTCGGGCTGAATGCCTCGGCTGCGCAGTTCGGTGACCGAGTGCTGGGTCGGCTTCGTCTTCTGCTCGCCCGACGGCCCGATGAACGGGACGAGCGTGACGTGGAGGTAGCAGACGTTGTCCCGCCCGGCGTCCTTGCGGAACTGGCGCAGCGCCTCGAGGAACGGGAGGATCTCGATGTCGCCGACCGTGCCGCCCACCTCGGTGATCACGATGTCGACGTCGTCGGTGGCGACGCGATGGATCCGCCGCTTGATCTCGTCGGTGATGTGCGGGATGACCTGCACCGTCTTGCCGAGGTAGTCGCCCCGCCGCTCGGCGGCGAGCACCGACTGGTAGATCGATCCGGTCGTGGCGTTGGAGTTGCGGCTGAGGTTCTCGTCGGTGAAGCGCTCGTAATGGCCGAGGTCGAGGTCGGTCTCCCCGCCGTCGTCGGTGACGAACACCTCGCCGTGCTCGTACGGGTTCATCGTCCCCGGATCGACGTTGATGTACGGGTCGAGCTTCTGCAACGTCACCCGCAGGCCCCGCAGCTTGAGCAGCCGGCCGAGTGACGACGCGGTGAGGCCTTTGCCGAGGGAGCTGGCCACCCCTCCGGTCACGAAGATGTGCTTCGGCATGGGGTACCTCCGTCGGCGCGCTCAACGACGGGACCTCAGCCTACCGCGGCCCGACCGCGAGAATCGGGGATCGTGGATCCGTTCCGCCGCTGGATGTTCGGCACCAACGGTCGCGCCGTCGCGGCGGTGTTCTTCGGGGCGATCGGGCTGTTCGCCTTCGGCGTCATCCTCGGCCCGATCGCGGTCGGCTTCGGGCTGATCGCCCTGGGCGAGATCCGGCGCAACGGTGGACCCGGCCGCACCACGGCGGTCCTCGGCATCGTGCTCGGGGTCGCCGCCCTTGCGCTGGGGATCGTTCTTGCCGCTACCTGACGGCCCCGGACAACAGTTCCAGGGCGTGGCGGCGGGCGGCGTCGCCGTCGGAGCCGGAGAGCATCCGAGCCACTTCGTCGACGCGGTCGTCGTCGAGGACGACGGCGGCCGTGGCGGTGGTGACACCACCGGCCACGCGCTTGGTGACGACGATGTGTCCGTCCGCCCGCGCCGCCACCTGGGCCAGGTGGGTGACGACGAGGACCTGGTGGCGGACTGCCACCTCGGCGAGCGCCTCCCCGACGGCGATCGCGGTGGCGCCACCGATTCCGGCGTCGACCTCGTCGAACACGAGCGTGGACGGGCTGCTCGTCGTGGCGTCGTCGGTCAGTACGAGCCGGAGCGCCAGCATCGCTCGGGCGAGCTCGCCGCCCGAGGCGACCTTGCTCAGCGGGAGCAGCGGGGATCCCGGGTTGGCGGCGAGCAGGAACCGGACCGTGTCTCCGGGATGGTCGTCGGGGTGCTCACCGACCTCCACGGCGAGCTCGGCGTGGGGCATCGCCAGCTGGCGCAGGCGTTCGGTCACGGCGGCGGCGAGCCGCGGCGCGGCCTCCCGCCTGGCCTCGCCCACGGCGCGGGCGGCCGCCCGCTCGGCGATGATCGCCCGCCGCTTGGCCGCGTCGAGCTCGGCGGCCCGCTGCTCGAAGCCCTCGAGCTCGGCGAGCCGCCGCGCCGCATCGGCGCCGAATCGGATCACCTCGGCGATGTCGTCGCCGTACTTCCGGCCCAGGTCGCGGAGCAGCTGGCGCCGGTCGCGGACCTCCGCCAGCCGCGCCGGATCCTCCTCGATGCCTTCGGCGACGCGTCGCACCTCGCCGATCACGTCGTCGAGCTCGGCGAGCAGGGCCGCCGTCCGGTCACTGGTCTCGCGATACGGAGCGCGCTCGGCGATCGCGTGCCAGGCCGCCGCGAGGGCGTCACGAGCACCGCCGTCGTCGGCCAGAACGGCGTGGGCTTCGGCGCCCGCCTGGCGGTGGCCGACCGCGTCGGCGAGGGCGTCCTCCTCGTCCTCCAGCCGGCGCGCTTCGTCCGGATCGTCGAGTCGCGCGGCCTCGATCTCGTCGACCTGGAAGCGGAGCAGGTCGATCTCCCGGGCGCGAGCCCGCTCGTCGCCACCGAGCGTCGCCAGCTCAGCGTCGAGTTCCGTGAGCCGGGCGCGAGCGTTCTGCAGCGGCGCCAGGTCGATGGCCCCGAACCGGTCGAGCGCCTTGCGCTGGGCGGCCACGCCGAGGAGGCTCTGGTGGGCGTGCTGGCCGTGGAGGTCGACGATGCCGGCCGCCAGTTCGGCGAGGGCGGCGGCGGTGGCGGGACGACCGTCGACGTACGCACGCGACCGGCCCTCCGCCGGCACGACCCGCGTGAGGACGAGGTCGTCGGCCTCGTCGCCCACGTCGAAGCGCCCGTCCACCCGAGCCTCGCCGGCGCCGGGGCGCACGATCGAGGCGTCGGCGCGCCCGCCCACGAGGAGCTCCAGCGCTTCGACCAGCATCGTCTTGCCGGCGCCGGTCTCGCCGGTCACGGCCGTGAGACCCGGCCCGAAGGTCAGGTCGAGCCGATCGAGGACGCCGAGGTTCTCGATGTGCAACTCGGTGAGCACTCGGACTGCGATCCTTCCCGGTGCGAGCGACCAGTGATTTCATCCAAGTTGATGACGCACACCATCCAACCACGCGCCATGCTGTCTCCGTCGGACTAGCCCGCAACCCACGCGGGTGAACGGTCGCCCGGCGCGTCGCGGCTCGTAGGGAAGTCGTGCCGGCGCCGAACTCACGAGAGCTCACGCTGGCTCTCGAGAAGGCGACCCGACCGACGCGGCATCCCCACTCAGAGCGGGCGGGTGGGGATGCCCCGCGTGGCTACCGATCCGTCAGGCCGAACTTGCGCTTGAGGATCTGGTGGAAGTGATACGGGGCGAAGCGGACGAAGTTGGCGGTCACCGCCGAGGCCCGGCACGTCACGACCTCCCCCCGGTCGATCATCGTCACCAGCCGGCCGTCGACGGCGAGCCCGGCCGACTGGACACCGGAGACCTCGATCTCCACGGTCTCGGAGGGATCGAGGACCAGCGCGCGGTCGAACAGCATGTGCGGCGAGACCGGCGTCAGCAGCAGCGCGCGGTGTCGCGGCGAGACGATCGGACCACGCGCCGACAGCGAGTACGCCGTCGAGCCCGTCGGGGTGGCGACGATCAACCCGTCGGCGGCGTAGCTGGTGAACGGCTCGCCGGCGATGCTCGCCTCCAGATGCACGGTGTGACCCGACTCGTGCTTCTCGACCACCACCTCGTTCAGCGCCCGCCAGCTCCCGCCGGACGCTGTGATGTCGAGCATCATCCGCTCGTCCAGGTGCCACCGGCCGGCCTCCCGGCCGGCGACGAAGCGCTCGAGCGCTGACGTCAGCGCCGGCGGTTCGATCTCGGTCAAGTACCCGAGCACGCCGAGGTTGACGCCCAGCAGGGGAACGGCCGCGCCGTCGATCATCCGCACCGCCCGCAACATCGTCCCGTCGCCGCCGAGGCTGATCACCAGATCGGCCGCCGCCAGCGGTCGTTCACCCACCAGGTCGAGGAGGTCGAGCTCGGCCGCGTCGTCGGGCACGATCCAGCCGTCGTGACCGTGCTCGAAGAGCCACTCGATGGTGCCTCGGGCCAGGGCGGCCGCTTCGATCCGTTCGTGGTGGGCGACCAGGGCGATGGCGGTCATCAGGTGTCGGCGGGACCGGTGGTGGCGTGGACGAGGAACTCACGGTTGCCCTCCGCACCGCGGATCGGGGACTCCATCCAGGCGAGAACTGTGCAACCGGCCGCCTCCAGCGCGGCGTCGATCTCACCGCGCACGCGGTCGTGGACGGCTGGGTCGGTGACGACACCTCGCCCGCGGGCGACCTCGGTTCGACCGGCCTCGAACTGCGGTTTGACGAGCAGCACCATCGTCGCACCAGGCTGGCACAGCCCGACCAGTAACGGGATGACGACCGTCAGCGAGATGAACGAGACGTCCGCGACCACGGCGTCGACGAGCCCCCCGATCGTGGCCGTGGTCGCAGCGCGGATGTTGGTCCGCTCCAGCACCCGGACCCGGGGGTCGGTCCGCAGCCGCGGGTGCAGCTGCCCGTGCCCGACGTCGAGGGCGACGACCTCGGCCGCCCCGCGGGAGAGGAGGGCATCGGTGAATCCGCCGGTCGACGCACCGACGTCGAGGATTCGCAGGCCGCGGACGTCGACGGCGAAGTGCTCCAGCGCGGCGTCGAGCTTCTCCCCACCGCGCCCGACGAAGCGGGCCGGCGGGCCGGCGAGGACCAAGGCGTCGCCGGCGGCGACGAGCCGGGCCGGCTTCTCGGCCACGGCCCCGTTGACGAGGACCCGCTTGGCGGCCACGGCGTCGTGGGCCTCGCCCCGGCTCGAGACGAGCCCGCGGCGGACGAGCTCGGCGTCGAGACGGCGACGGGGGGCCACTCAGTCCGGCGGGTTGTCGGCCATCGTCGGCGAGGCTAACGGTCGGCGACCTCGGCTGGTTCGACGCCGTCGAGGGCGTCGACGACGCCGGCGAGGTCGGGCGCGTCGATCGCCACCGGCAGGTCCACCACCGGCGCGCCCGGGACGGTCACCCCGCTGCGCACCAGGGCGAACGGGCTCCCCAACGTGACGGCGAAGAGCCCGTCCGTGCTCGGCCGGTCACCGACGACCAGCACGGTCGCCGGGTCGGGACGCCCGAGCTCGTCGAGCACGGCCTCGGCCATCGGGCGATGCGGCTTGCCGGCGATGACCGGGGAGACGCCCGCCGCCGTGGCCACCGCGGCGAGGATCGCGCCACCCCCGGGGATCGGGCCGGCGGGTGTCGGGTACGTCGCATCGTCGTTCGTTCCGATCAGCGGCGCCCCGTTGCGCACCGCGGTCGCGGCGATGCGCAGACGCTCATAGTCGAAGTTTCGATGGAATCCGACGACGACGACGTCCGCCGACGTCCCCGCTTCATCGTCGCCGGCAACCGGAATCGCGCCGATGCCGGCGGCGGCCTCGGCGACGCCCGGTCCGCCACACACCAGCACCCGCGCCCCGGCCTCGAGCAGCGCGGCCGCCGCGCCGGCCGACGTGAAGACATCTCCGGTCGCCGGGATGCCGATCGCCGCCAATGCCGCCTCCTGGTCGCCGATCCGGACCGACGAGTTGTTGGTGACGAAGACGACGCGCCGACCCGACGCCCGCAGCCGCGCCACCGCCTCGACCGCTCCCGGGATCGGACGATGCGACAGCCAGATGACGCCATCGAGGTCGCAGAGCACGAACGCGGGACCCACGGCGGCGCAACGTACTGTGCGCGTCGCAACGCGGGCGTGACAACCTGGAACCGTGCCCCGCTTCGAACCGTTCGCCGCCCTGCGTTACGCCCCCGGGATCGACCTCGGCGCCGTCGTCGCACCTCCCTACGACGTGCTCTCGGACGCCGAGGTGGACGAGCTCGCCGGGCGCGATGAACACAACATCGTCCACGTCGACGTGCCCCGCGGGCCCGATCGATACGGCAACGCGGCTCGACTACTGCGCCAGTGGCGCGCCGACGGAGTCCTGGTCGCCGACGACGAACCGACCTTCACGCTGTACCGGATGGGATTCACCGACGCCGCCGGCCAACACCGCGATCTGGTCGGGGTCGTCGGCGCATTGGAGGTCGTGGACGAGGGAGCGGGCGGTGTCCTCCCCCACGAGCGCACCACGCCCAAGGCGTCGTCCGACCGACTCGACCTCACCCGGGCGACGGAAGCGAACGTCTCGCCCGTGTGGGCGTTGTCGCTGGCCTCCGGACTGACCGAACTCCTCGTCGGCCCGGCCGAGCCGGTCGGGTCGGTCGTCGTCGACGGTGTCGAGCACTCGGTCGAACGAGTCGCCGACCGCGATCGAATCGCCGAGATCACCAAACGCGTCGAGGGCGACGACGTGCTCATGGCCGACGGTCACCATCGCTATGGGGTGAGCCGCATCTACCGTGACGAGGTCCGCGCCACGACCGGTCGTGACGACACGCCGGCGGAGTCGGCGCTGGCGTTCGTCGGTGAGCTCGTGGCCGACCAGCTCAGCATCGAGGCCATCCATCGCCTCTATGCCGGCATCGAGTTCACCGACCTCCGCAACGCGCTCGCCCGGTCGTTCGAGATCGAGGCCGCCGGTTCGCCCGGCCCGGCGACCCTCGTCGAGATGCGCGAGCGGGGTCGCCTCGTCCTCCTCGGTCCGAACGGCTCGGCCGAGTGGCTGATCCCCCGCCCGGGAGTGTTCGACGGCGTCCGCTCGCTCGACGGCGAATGGCTGGAGCATGCCCTCGCCGGGAGCGACGCCGACGTCACATATCAGCACGGCCTCGAGGCGGCGGTCGCCGCCGTCCGCTCCGGGAGGGCGTCAGGCGCCGTGTTGATCCGACCGGTGAGCATCGCCGAGATCGAGCGCACCGCCCGCGAGCGGCTGCTGATGCCGCCGAAGTCGACCTTCTTCACCCCGAAACTGCGCACCGGGCTGGTACTGCGCGACCTCCGGAGATCGTGACCCGCGAGCTCAGGCGAGCGTGACCTCGTCGTCGAGGTAGACGTCCTGAATCGCATTGAGCAGCGCGATCCCCTCCCCCAGCGGGCGCTGGAACGACTTGCGCCCGGAGATCAGGCCGTGCCCGCCGGCCCGCTTGTTGACCACCGCGGTGCGCACCGCCTCGGCCAGATCGCTCTCGCCCTTGGACTCTCCGCCGGAGTTGATCAGCCCGATCCGCCCGGCATAGCAGTTGACCACCTGCCAGCGGGTGAGGTCGATCGGGTGGTCGGTGGTGAGCGAGTCGTAGACGAGCGGGTTCGTCCGGCCGTAGCCGTCGAACGCCAGGTAGCCGCCGTTGACGGTCGGCGCTTTCTGCTTGATGAGGTCGGCCTCGATCGTGACGCCCAGGTGGTTCGCCTGGCCGGTGAGGTCGGCCGCGGTGTGGTAGTCGGTGTCCGCCGTCTTGAACGCCGAGTTGCGCAGGTAGCACCACAGCACCGTGAACATCCCCAGCTCGTGAGCCTCGGCGAAGGCCTCGGACACCTCCTGGAGCTGCCGGCTCGCCTCCGGGGCGCCGAAGTAGATCGTCGCCCCCACACCGGCCGCACCGAGGTCCCAGGCCTGTTGGGGGGACCCGAACATGACCTGGTCGTAGCGGTTGGGGTAGGTCAGCAGCTCGCTGTGGTTCATCTTCACGATGAACGGGATGCGGTGGGCGTACCGCCGGCTCACCGCCCCGAGCACGCCGAACGTGGTGGCGACGGCGTTGCAGCCGCCCTCGATGGCGAGCTCGACGATGTTCGCCGGGTCGAAGTAGGCCGGATTGGGTGCGAACGACGCCGCCGCCGAGTGCTCGATGCCCTGGTCAACGGGCAGGATCGACAGGTACCCGGTGCCGGCCAAGCGCCCGTGTCCGTACAGGCTGCCGAGCCCCCGCACGACCTGCGGCGAACGGTCGGTGGCGATGAGCACGCGATCGAGGAACTCGGGCCCGGGCGGGGTCAGCTGTTCGCGAGGGACGCCCTTGCACGTGTGGGTGAGCAGGTAATCGGCATCGTCGCCCAGCAGGGACTGAAGGTCCACGAAAACCCTCCTCGTGGTCGGGGGAACACGTAGATCGTACCCCGGGGCCGCTCAGGCTTCCCCGAGGAGTCGGCGCAGCCCGGCGAGCGACCGGGCGACCTGTCGCCGCCGACCGGCCGCGATCACCTGCTCGGCGACGACCTCGGTGCGGCTCTGGGTGGCCCCGCCGGTGCGGAAGAACCGGCGGCGCACCGAACCGATGACGACAAGGTCTTCTCCCGCGGCCGCGGGCACTCCGGCGGCGGCCGGCTCGAACCACGCGACCGGTACCGACTGCGTGCCGCTGTCGTCGCGGGTGGTGACGTCGAACTGGACGAGGACGCTGCCCGACGGCAGTTCCCGGCTGCGCGGATCGCCAGCCAAGGTCCCGCGCAGGACGACGAGGTTGTTCTCACTCACTACAAGACCCCTTCGGTCGGTGAGGTGACGTCAGGGGATGTCGGTGACGCCACCTTAACGAAGGGGTGCGCGACCTACGCCGACCGGATCACGAACCAGGTGCGTCCCGGGACCAGCCCGCGCAGGACGGCCGCCAGGTCGGTGGCGGCGAGCGACACGCACCCCGACGTGGGCCGGCTCACGCCGCCCGAGTAGGAGTGGCGGTGGAGGAAGATCGCCGCCGCGTACGGAGGCTCACCCGGCTGGTCACCGGAGCGTCGCGGTCCGAGGTTGGCGCCGATGATCGCGGCCCGGCTGTAGGCGCCGGTGATGCTCGGCAAGTACTCGTCGGGCGAGTTGCACCTTGCCGCCGAGCGGTAGACGAGCTTGTTGTAGCGGTGGGTTCCCGGCGTCGCACCCCAACAGTCGCCGGCTCGCACCTGGCGCCATGTTCCCGGTACGCCCGGATTCCGGCCGTTGCCGAAGAACTGGAACGTCTGACCGTCGGGAGCGCGCATCGTGCCGAGGCGGAAGATGCCGGCCGGCGTCGTGCCGTCGCCCGACCGCCGTTGGAGCAACGGACGCACGCCGTTGCGACCGACCCGCCCGAACATGTCGGCGCGGCGGCAACGCCAGACGCCGTCCCGTTTGACGAGCAGGTCGACGTCCGCGGTCGTGCCCGACGCCGTCACCACGACGAGCCGTCTCGCCCGGTCCGGTGTCCCGGCCGGCGCCCGGCACGGTCGCCAGATCCCGAGGGCCTTGGCGGTCCGGGGACCGACGATCCCGTCGACGTGGAGTCCTTTCGCCCGCTGGAAGCGGACGACGGCGCCGCGGGTCATCGGGCCGAACCAGCCGTCGACGGGCCCGGCGGAGTAGCCGAGGGCGTTGAGGCGGGCCTGCAGGCAGCGCACGGCCGCGCCGGTGGAACCGAGCCGAAGGGTGACGCTGATCGTGCACCGGGCCGCCGCTGTCGTCGGGGAACGCACCGCGTCGGCGACGACCACGCCGGTGGCGAGGGTCAGTCCGACCAAGGTGGCGGCCAGGAAGCGCAGGACGGCATGCCGGGACATCGAGACTCGGGCCTTTCCCCGCCCGGTCGCCGACCCTAACGCAGCACGACCCGGATGCCGAGCTCGTCGAGCTGCGCCTGGTCGACCGGGCGCGGTGACCGGGTCATCGGGTCCGAGCCCGACTGGGTCTTCGGGAACGCGATCACCTCACGGATGTTCTCCTCGCCGGCGAGGATCGCGGCCAGTCGGTCGATCCCGAAGGCGAAGCCGCCGTGGGGCGGCGCCCCGTACTCGAACGAGTCGAGGAAGAATCCGAACTTGCGCTCGGCCTCTTCTTGGCCGATGCCGAGGGCCTCGAAGACCCGCCGTTGCAGCGCCGCGTCGTGGATCCGGATCGAGCCCGATCCGAGCTCCCACCCGTTGAGGACGAGGTCGTAGGCCTGCGAGCGCACGGCCGCCGGATCGGTGGTCATCAGCCCGACGTCGTCGGGGTGCGGCATCGTGAACGGATGGTGCGCGGGTTGGGCCTGGCCGGTGGTGGGGTCGACCACGAACATCGGGAACTCGACGACCCACACGTAGCGGTACGGACCCTCGTGGACCGGTGGCCGGGCCAGGTCGTTGCGCAGCTGGCCGAGGACCTCGCACGTGCTCAGCCACTCGCCGGCGACGACGAGCAGGAGATCACCGGGCTCGGCCGCGGTCCGCTTGGTCACCCCGTCCGCTTCGGCGGGTGACAGGAACTTGGCCACCGGAGAGTCGAACGACCCGTCGCTCGCCACCTTCAGCCACACGAGGCCCTTCGCGCCGAGTTGCTTGGCCCGGTCGGTGAGCTTGTCGAGCTGGTTGCGCCCGAAGTCATCGGCGCGGCCGGGCACGCGGATGGCCTTGATCGCCACCGCTCCGGCGAAGGCCTTGAACTCGGTGGCGGCGAAGATCTCGGTCAGCTCGATCAGCTCCATCTCGAAGCGGAGGTCGGGCTTGTCGATCCCGAACCGCTCCATCGACTCGCGCCACGTGATCCGTTCGATGTCGGGCGGGCGATCGCCCGTGACGGACTCGGCCGCGGCGAGCACCGCCTCACTGATCGCGGCGATGACGTCGTCCTGGCCGACGAAGCTCATCTCTGCATCGAGCTGCATGAACTCGTACTGCCGGTCGGCGCGGAGGTCCTCGTCACGCAGGCAGCGGGCGATCTGGTAGTAGCGGTCGAGCCCGGCCACCATCAGCAGCTGCTTGTACAGCTGGGGCGACTGAGGAAGGGCGTAGAACGAACCGAGCTCCTTGCGCGACGGGACGAGGAAGTCGCGGGCCCCCTCCGGGGTCGAGGGCACGAGCATGGGAGTCTCAACCTCGACAAAACCTTGAGACTCCATCGATCTCCTGATCGCCGAGTTGACCGACGCCCTGATCCGCAGGTTGCGCTGCATCCGCTCGCGGCGGATGTCGAGGTAGCGGTACTGCAGGCGGACGGCCTCGTCGACGTCGTCAGCCCGGGCGTCGATCGGGAACGGCGGCGGCGTGGCGGCGCGCAGCACCTCGACCGTGCAGTCACCGAGCTCCACCTCACCGGTGGCGAGGTTGGGGTTCTCGGTGCCTTCCGGTCGCCGGCGGACCGTACCGGTGACCCGTACGACGTACTCGCTGCGCACGTCGATCGTGTTGTCGACGACGCATTGGATGACGCCGGCGTGGTCCCGGATGTCGACGAAGGCGAGGTGCTCACCGTGCTCGCGACGTCGCGCCACCCAGCCGCACAGCGTGACGGTCGCACCGATGTTGGCTGGGCGCAGCGCTCCGCAGAGGTGCGTGCGCATCGAGGTCGCTGAAGTCATTGGTGCCTTTCGATGATGCGAGCGAGCGAGCGCCAGCGACGCCGATGCGAGCGAGTGAGCGCCAGCGAACGAGCGGTTAAACGCGGCCTGCGTGGCCGGGGAACGCCGTGAGCGTCTGCGTGGCCGGGGAACGCAATGACGTTCACGACAGCAACTTCTCCAAGTGTTCGAGCAGTTCAGTGCGCGCGATCACAGCCTGATCGCCGCCGCCGCGCAACGGGCGCACGATGACGGTGCCGGCGGCTTGTTCGTCCGGGCCGACGATGACGGCGACGGCGGCTCCGCTGCGGTCGGCCGCTCTCATCTGCGCCCGCATGCTGCGGGCGTCGTACGCGCGTCCGGTCGCCAACCCGGCCATGCGGAGCTCGTGACCGAGCACGAGCGCGTCGCCGGAGCCGGCGGTATCGACGATGAAGACGTCGACCGCCAAGGTGTCGTTGGCGAACGTGCCCTCGGCGTCGCACGCCTCCAGGATGCGCTCGATGCCGGCGCCGAAGCCGACGGCCGGGGTGGGGGGACCGCCGAGTTGCTCGACGAGGAGGTCGTAGCGACCGCCGCCTCCGATCGCGTTCTGGGCGCCGCCCAACGCGTGGCTGGGGAACTCGAAGATCGTGCGGGTGTAGTAGTCGAGTCCGCGCACGAGCCGGGGCGCGATCTCGAACGGGATGCCGACGCTGGTGAGTCCGGCCTGCACCCGTTCGAAGTGGGCGGCGCTCTCGGCCGTGAGGTAATCGAGCACGAGTGGCGCCGAGGCGATGACGTCGCGGTCCTGGGCACGCTTGGAGTCCAAGACGCGGAGCGGGTTGACGGCGAGGGTCTCTCGGCTCTCGGCGCTCAGGTCCGCGGCGTGATCGGTCAGGTACGCGCGCAGCGCGGCGAGGTACGCCGGCCGGCCCGTGGCGTCTCCGAGCGAGTTGATGAGGAGCGTCCGGTGGGCGAGGCCGAGGGCGCGGTGGAGGCCGTCGAGCAGCGCGATCACCTCGACGTCGGCGTCGGGGTCGTCGGTGCCGACGATCTCGGCGTCGAGCTGGAAGTGCTGTCGGTACCGGCTGGCCTGAGGCTGCTCGTAGCGGAAGTTGGGACCGACCGTCCACACCTTCCACGGGGTCGGCGGGCGGTGCTCGACGAAGGCGCGCATCAGCCCGGCGGTGATCTCCGGCCGAACCGCGACGCGGCGTCCACCCTTGTCCTCGAAGTCGTACATCTCCTTGCGCACGATGTCGGTCGAGTCGCCGACCCGTTGGAACACCTCGAGATGCTCGATCAACGGCGTGAGCACCAGGCCGAAGCCGGCCCGGCGAGCGTGTTCGGCGAACGTGGCGACGAGGGCTGACCATCGCTCCGATTCCGGCGCGAGGACGTCACGCATCCCCTTCGGGGCCTGGAACTCGGGCACGGCTGACGAGGCTACCGCCGGCGCCGACGTGCGGTTCTTGCCGCTGACACGGCTGC
>JBKOUV010000063.1:0-22321 GCA_046723555.1 Actinomycetota bacterium
CCACGCGGCACCTCGACGTTCAGGTCGTCGAGGGCGGTCACCGCCGGATAGCGCTTGGTGAGCCGCTCGATGCGCAGGAGAGGTCCGCCGTCCAGTGGTTCCACTGGCGGCGAGCATGCCAGATTCCGCCGCGCCGCGACATCCGGGGCATCACCCATTCGCCGCCGGGGCGTCCGTGAGGTGGGAACGAAGCGCTCACACCCCCTCCCTACGATCGGGTCCGTGTCGATCCACGCCACCCTCGTCAACCACGGCGCCGCCGCGTTCGACGCCCTGGCTGGCGCCGTGGGCGCGGCGAAGGGCGGTGATCCGCTCGCCCCGGTGACGGTCATCGTCCCGACCAACACGGCGGGCGTGATGGCCCGGCGGGCGCTCGGGCGACGGGGCGGGGCCACCGCCATCGACGTGCTCACCGTCTTCCGCCTCGCCGAACTGCTGGGATCGCCGTCGCTGCTCGACGAGGGCCGCAAGCCGGTGTCGACCCCGGTCATCGACCTCGCGGTCAAGCAGGTCCTGCGGGCTGCGCCGGGCCAGTACCACGCCGTCGCCGACCACGCCTCGACGGTCGTGGCGCTCCGCGACCTGTACCGCGAGGTCCGGCTCACCGGATCCGACGCGCTCACCGCGTTGGCGCGCCGCGTCCGAGGCCGCGAACCGGCACGCGTCCTCACCGAGGTCGGCCGGCTGCTCGCCCCGGCGTGGTACGACGAGGGCGACCTGATGGCCCGGGCCGCGATCCGGGCTCGTTCCGCCGCACCACCGCGACTGTCGCGTGCCGTCGTGCACCTCCCCGAGCGGCTGCGGCCGATGGAGCTCGACCTGCTCCGCGCCCTCGGCCACACCGGCTCCGTCGAGCTCCTGGTCGGAGTCACCGGCGACGACGAGGCCGACGCCGCGGTCTCGGCGAGGGTCCACGACCTCACCGGTGGCTCCGGCGACGGTCCCGCGTCTTCCCGCCCGGCCGCGGAGACGGTCGAGCTGGTGTCGACCACCGATGCCGACGACGAGGTGCGCGTCGCCGTGCGGACGATCCTCGACGCCGCCCGCTCCGGTGTGCGCTTCGACCGCGTCGCCCTGCTCTGGCCGATCGACCGCCCGTACGCCCGGCTGGCCCAGCACCACCTCACCGCGGCCGAGATCCCGTGGAACGGGCGACCGGGCACCGAGACGGGTGAGCGCGTCGTGCCCCGGCTGCTCGCCGAGCTGCTCGACCTCGACCGCCGCGGACTGCGCCGGACCGACCTGATGGCCCTCCTCGGCGACGTCCCCGCCCTCGGGCTCGACGGCCGGCGGGTGCCGACGGCGCGGTGGGAGCGCATCGGGCGCCGGGCCGGCATCGTCCGCGACGAGGACTGGGACGGCCGCCTGCCGTCGTTCATCGACGAGGCGCGTGCGCGCGGCTCGGCCACCGCGGGCGACGCCGAGGCGATGCTGGCGTTCGTCCATCGCCTGCGCAAGGAGCTCGGCGACCGCACCACCAAGCGGCCGTGGAGTGAGTGGGTGTCGTGGTCGTACGAACAGCTCGAGCGCTGGCTCGGGGCGCGAAAGCTCGCCGGGTTCGGCGACTTCGACGCGGACGAGGTGGAGGCCTATCAACGGACCCAGCGCGTCCTCGACCGGCTGCGGCACCTCGACACGATCGGACCACCGGTCGACCGAGGGGAGTTCCGCGCCACGTTCGTCGCCGAGCTCGACGTCACTCCGTCCCGGCGCGGCACCGTCGGCGACGGAGTCCACATCGGGTTGCTCGCCGGGTCGCGGGGCCTCGACGTCGACCTGGTCGTCGTCCTGGGCGCGGTCGAAGGCCTCCTGCCACCCGCTCCCGCGGTCGATCCGCTCCTCGGCGACGACGACCGGGAGGCCGCCGGACTGACGGGCTCGACGGACCGGGCGACGCTCGCCCACCGACAGTTTCTCGCCGCCGTGACCACCACTCCGCGCGTTCTCGTCACGGTCCCCCGTGGCGACCTGCGGGCGACCACCGAGTACCACCGCACACGGTGGCTCGACCGGATCCGGGCCGGCACCGCCGGGACGATGGCCGAGCGGGTCCTCGATTCGCACGTCCACGGCGTGGCGTCGGCCGAGTTCCCCCTGTCCCCGAGCGAGCACCGGGTGCGCGAGCTCTGGACCCGCTCACGCGCGGGAGGCGACGTACGCGACCACCCACTCTTCACCGGCGACCGGACTTTCGCCCGCGCCGTCCGGTTGCGCGACGCGAGGGCCAGCGACCAGTTCACCGAGTACGACGGCGATCTCGCGACGCGGGCGATCGCGCCCGTCCGCGGACCGATCGCGCCGACCAGCATCGAGGCCTGGGCGACGTGCCCCCACGCCTACTTCGTCCGGTACGTGCTCGGGATCCGCCCGGTCGACGAACCCGAGGAGATCGTCACGGTGACCGCGCTCGACCGCGGTACGGCGATTCACGCCGCCGTGCATCGCCTCCAGCAGGCGGTGCTCGACGGGGACGTCCCGGCGCCCGGACCGTCGGGATGGACCGACGCCCACGCCCGGCTGCTCGCCCGGATCGGTGGCGAAGTCGCCGACGAGCTGGAGACGCTCGGCCGAACCGGCCGCCGAGCGTTCTGGGCCAACGAACGGCAGGCGCTGCTCGACGAGCTGGCCGAGTGGATCGAAGCCGAGCGCAAGAACTGGCAGGCCCGCACGCTGCTGCTGTCCGAAGCATCGTTCACGGACGACGAGGCCGTCGAGATCACGCTTCCCAGCGGGCGCCGCGTCGCCTTCGTCGGCCAGCTCGACCGGGTCGACCAGTTGACCGACGGCACGGTCGTCGTCACCGACCACAAGACCGGGCGCGCCGACAACTACACCGGCTTGTCCGACGACGACCCGACGGCCGGCGGCACCCGGTTCCAGCTGCCGGTGTACGCCGCCGCGGCGCGAGCGCTCCTCGGTCTCCCCGACGCTCGGGTCCACGCCGAGTACGCCTTCTTCGCCAAGGCGAAGTTCCGGCGCATCGGGATCACCCTCGACGAGCGCAGCTGGCCGGTGGTGGGGGACGCGCTGGAGCGGGTCGTGACTGGGATCGAGGCCGGCGTCTTCCCGGCGATCCCCGATCCGCCCGGTTACCAGCACTACGTCAAGTGCGAGTACTGCCAACCCGACCACCTGGGCACGGGTGAGCGCTGGCCGGAGTGGGACCGCAAGCGTCACGATGCTCGCCTCGCCCGATGGTTCCCGGACCCGGCGGACGCGTCGCGATGACCCAACTCGAGCTCGACTTCGCCGTCGCTGCCCCACCGCCCCCGCCGGACCAGGACGCGCGCGACCGCATCCGCACCGACATCACGGCGACCCTCTTCGTCGAGGCGGGCGCGGGGGCGGGCAAGACCAGCGCCCTCGTCGGGCGGGTGCTGACCCTCGTCGACGAGGGCGTCCCGATCGACGAAATCGCGGCGATCACGTTCACCGAGAAGGCGGCCGGCGAGCTACGCCAGCGGGTGCGCGAGGGCCTGTCCGTCGAGCCGGTCAGCGTCGTCCGGCGGGCTGCGCTCGCCGCGCTCGACGGCGCACCGATCGGCACGTTGCACGCGTTTGCTCGGCGGATCCTGTTCGAGTTCCCGATCGAGGCCGGACTGCCGCCCGGCTTCACGGTGCTCGACGAGCTGGAGAGCCAGCTCGCCCTGGAAGAACGGTGGGAAGGACTGCTCGACGACCTGCTCGACGACGCCGACCTGCTCGTGGCCCCCGAGCTCTCCGCCGCCGCCTTCGTCCAGCTGTGCGAGTGGGAGGGCTTCCAGGTCATCCGCGGGCTGCTGCGCGTCGTGCAGGACTTCCAGGCGAACTGGGACCTCGTCGAGATCTGGGTCGACCCGGTCGCCCCGGCTCGGCCACCACTCGGCGCGGCCGACCTGGCGGACCGGGCCCACTCGATCGCGGCCACACCGGTGCCCGCCGGCGACACCCAGGAGAACGTGCTGCAACGCGTGGCCGCCGCCGCCGATGGGCTCGCCCGCGCCGACAACATCGGGTCCACGCTCGCCGGTCTCGAAGCGGTCCGCGCCGCGCTGTCGCCGCGGCGGGGCAACAAGCAGAACTGGCGGCTCCTCGGGACCGACGCCCTCGATCGCCTCCGCGACCAGCAGGCGGCGCTGGTCACCGCGATCGATGACCGGCTGTCGATCTGGCGGGAGTACCGCCGCCTGGTGGTGGGCGCGATCGCCGCCCGGTTCGTGCTCGACGGCGCGCTCCAGCGGGCGGCCGCCGGCACGCTCGAGTTCCACGACCTGCTCGTGCTCGCCCGCCGCCTGCTCACCAGCCACGAGGGAGCGCGCCGCACCCTCCACCATCGCTATTGCCGCGTGCTGCTCGATGAGTTTCAGGACACCGACCCGATCCAGCTCGACCTGGCGATCCGCCTGACCGCGTCCCCCGACGACGAGCCCGACGAGGCGCGGCCGCTCCGCCCGCTGCCCGGCCGCCTGTTCGTCGTCGGCGATCCGAAGCAGTCGATCTATCGGTTCCGTCGCGCCGACATCGGCACGTACTTGCGGGCGAGCGACTTGCTCGAGGCCGACCGGGTCGTGCTCACGGCGAACTTCCGCTCGAGCGAGGCCGTCATCGACTGGGTCAACGGAGTGTTCTCCGACGTGATCACCGCCCAGCCCGACGTCCAGCCGGAGTTCGTGGCGCTGCACACGTGCCGCGAGGGGCCGCGTGACCACGGCTCGGTCACCGTCCTCGGCGTCGACCCGCACGACAACTCGGCCGGCGACGTCAACGCCCAGATCCTGCGGGAGCGCGAAGCCGCCGACGTGGCGCGCGCCGTGGCGACCGCGCTGCGCGAGCGATGGCCGGTTGGCGACGGCGCAGGCGGCCTCCGGCCGTGCCGGGCCGACGACATCGCGGTGCTGCTGCCCGCCCGCACGTCGCTGCCGATGCTCGAGTCGGCGCTCTCGGCGCTGGCCGTGCCGTATCGCGCCGAGAACTCGTCGGTCGTCTACGTCGCGCCGGAGATCCGCCACCTCCTGCTCGCCCTCGGCGCTGCCGCCGATCCGACCGACGAACTCGCGCTCGTCGCGGCCCTGCGCACACCGCTGTACGGATGCAGCGACGTCGAGCTGTACGACTGGAAGCTGGCCGGCGGTCGGTGGAGCCTGTTCGCCGATCCGCCGGACGGGCTGGCCGACCATCCCGTCGCCGAGGCGATCGCCCACGTCGCGTCGGTCGCCCGCCGTGTCGGCCAAGTCGGGCCGGCGGAGCTGCTCGACGCGCTCGTCGACGAACGGCGCGTGCTCGAGACCGCGCTGGCCGGGCCGGACGCCCGCGACGTCTGGAGGCGGGTGCGGTACGTGATCGACCAGGCCCGAGCCTGGACGGACGCCGGCGGGCGAGGCATCCGGCGATATCTGCACTGGGCCAAGTTCCAGGCGGAGGAGGGCCGGGCCAGCGACACGATCCTGCCCGAGCGTGACCACGACGCGGTGCGGATCATGACCGTCCACGCCGCCAAGGGCTTGGAGTTCCCGATCACGGTGCTGGCCGGTCTCACGACCCAGATCCAGCGGCGGCTGGCGATGTCGGTCGTCTGGCTGCGCCCGCCGGGTGCCCCTGAGGCCGGCCGCGGCCCCGCCGGTTGGGCGCTCGCCGACAAGAAGAGCGAACTGTTCGAGCAGTACCAGCCGCTCGACGAGCAGATGGGCGACGCCGAGCGCAGAAGGCTGCTGTACGTCGCCTGCACACGGGCCGTCGACCATCTCGTCGTGTCGTTGCACCGCAAGCCCGAAGCGACCGAGGACGGCACCGCCGGCTGCACGAGCGCGACGGTGCTGGCGGAAGCCGGCGCAGCCGGGAACGGGGCCCGGCCGTTGCTCGCCGCCGCCGAGGCGCTGCCGCGTCCGATCGCCGCCGCCCCGGAGCTGCCATGGGCCGACGCGGCGGTCTGGGCCGACGAGCGGGCGCGAGCGATCACCCAGGCGTCGGTCCGGTCGGCGGTGAGTGCCACTGGCCTGGCGACCGCGCTGTCCGCCGACGCGGCGAACGACGCCGGGCTGGCGAAGGGTCCCGTCGACCTCGATCTCCCGCCTTGGCAACGGGGCCGCTACGGCACGGCGATCGGCCGCGCCGTGCACGCTGTCCTGCAGGACGTCGATCTGGTCACCGGTGCGGACATCGACCGGCTGGCCGCGGCCCAGTGCGCGGCCGAGGGCATCTTCGGTTTCCAGTCGCGAGTCGCCGACTTGTGCCGTTCGGCGCTCGCCGCCCCGATCGTGCAACACGCGGCGGCGGGCACCGACGGCGTCGATCACTGGCGCGAGCTCTTCGTCGTCGCCGACCTCGGCGCCCGGGTGCTCGAGGGATACGTCGACCTCCTCGTGCGGACGGCGAACGGACTGGTCATCGTCGACTACAAGACCGATCAGTGGCGGGCCGGCGCCGATCGCGAGGGGCGCCTCGCCCGGTACCGGCACCAGCTCGCCGCGTACGGACTGGCCCTCCGACGGCTGCTCGACGAGCCGATCGTCGGCGGCGTGCTCGTGCGGTGCCGGCCGGACGGCCCCGCGGAGGAGATCGCCATCGAGCAGTGGGACGAGGCCCTCGCCGACCTCGGCGAGGCCGTCTACTCGGGCTGACGGGCGCGCGGACCGCTGCGCAGCACCGCTCGCACCTCCCGCGGTTCCTTCACCGTGCGGGTGAACGAGCTCAGGCCCCATCCGATCCCGGTGAGCAGCCAGCGCAGAGCGACGAGACCGAACATCGCGGCCACGGCGACACCCGCCGGCAACAGGATCGCCCGGAGCAGGCTCCGCTTGGCATCGGTCAATGGGTTGAGCACACCGGACTCGACCGACGAGCCGTCCGGCAGCATCGTGCGGATCGGGTCCTCGAGGACCGGACAGTCGACGTCGGTCTCAGCCGCCCCGATGATCTCGTCGCCTCCGAACAGGGGCTCGGCGGACCGGACCTTCGACGTCAGCACCTCGTTCTGCGCGTCGAACCGCGCCCCGACGAGGTACTGCGTCCCCTTCTCGAGGTACTTGGTGTCAATCCCGAAGCGCACGTCCACCACGCCGCCGTAGGAGTACCGAGCCATGTCGCCGGCGCGGACCTGATCGACGCGGAACCGGCCGGTGCGGTAGTCCGCGTCCTCCAGGGTCCCGAGGAAGACGACGGCAGGGAGCGGCGGGGCGTCGCATCCGTTGGGGATCGGGACCGGCCACTGGCGTTCTCCCCCGTTGGCACCGGCGGGCACCGCAGTGGTGGGCGCGGGCGGCTCGTCCTGCCCGTACACCGTCGCCGGAGCCGACAGCGCGCCGGCCGCGCCGAGCGCGATCGGAACGGCGAGGAGCGGGCGGCGCACCGGACCAGGCTACGGGGCGCCACTGCCGGCCCCCTGTCACCCCGCGCCATCCGAGGGTTTCGGGTCGCCCGAGGGTTTCGTGCGGGACTGGGTCGCCGCAAACCCTCCGGTGGCGCGAAACCCTCGGGTGGTTCAGCGCCCGGTGAACGTCGGCTCGCGCTTGTCGATGAACGCCCGCATCGCTTCGCGAGTGTCGGCGGTGCTCGCGTTCACGGTCTGGGCCGCCCCTTCCTCGTCGAGCGCCTGCTCCAGCGTGATCCCGACGGCGTTGTTGAGCAGCCGTTTGGTCTGGGCGAGGGCGATCGGCGGCCCCGCGGCGAGCCGACCGGCCCATTCGGCGACGAAGTCGTCCAGCTCCGCCCCGCTGACGACGCGGTTGACGAGGCCGATGCGCTCGGCCTCCTCGGCACCGATGATGTCGGCCAGCAGGGCCAGCTCCTTCGCCCGGTGCATCCCGATTCGGCGGGGCAGGAGCCACGACCCGCCGAAGTCGATGCTCAACCCGCGGCGGGCGAAGATCTCCGAGAACCGGGCGGTCTCGTCGGCGACGACGAGGTCGCAGATCAATGCCAGGTTCATCCCGGCCCCGACGGCGACGCCGCGCACCTTGGCGATCGTCGGCTGGGGCAGGCGGTAGACGGCGAGGCACACGTCGCCGACGTGTCGCATCGTGGCCAGCTGGTGCGGGCGACGGTCGCCCTCCTCGCCCGCCAGGTCCGCCCCGGAGCAGAAGTTCCCCTCGGCGCCGGTCAGCACGAGCACGCGGTCGGTGTCGCGGTCGGCCACGTCGCGGAACACGGCCAGCAGCTCGTCCCACATTGGCCCGTTGATCGCGTTCTTGCGCTGCGGCCGGTTGAGCGTGACCGTCACGATCCCGTCGCGGCGATCGACTCGCAAGGTCTCCATGCCCATCACTCGGACGATACTGAGGGCCGTGGGCTACAACCCGTACCGGAGGTTCCGGGCCCGACCAGCGGACTACGTGCTCGTCGTGGTGGCGCTGGTCGTCGCGGTCGGCCTCCTCATCTGGGCCCTCGCCGGATGACGAGGACGCGAGGACATCCCGGGCTGTGGGACGGTGGCTACGGGCAGCTCGACGTGCGGAGGGTGCAGCCGTACGAGGCGCGGAAGGATTACCGCTGCCCGGGTTGCCACAACCTCATCCCAGTCGGGCTGGGTCACTACGTGGTCGTTCCCGAGCTCGCGCCCGACCTGCGTCGCCACTGGCACCGCGCCTGCTGGGACCGTCGCGTCGGGACGCGATGAGCCGGCGGCCGAGTTGTCGTCGGATCCTCCATGACCGACGACGAACGTCAGATCCGCACGCTGATCGAGCGCTGGGCCGAAGCGGTCCACACCGGTGATCTGGACCGCGTGCTGGCGGACCACTCCCCCGACATCGTGATGTTCGACGTCCCGCCGCCCAAGGGGGGTGTGCGGGGCATCGACGCGTACCGGGAGACGTGGCCGCCGTTCTTCGACTGGCAGCGGCGGGGAGCCGTGTTCGACATCGTCGAGCTCGACGTCACCACCGGCGAAGACGTCGCCTTCGCCCACGCGCTACTCCGCTGCGGCACCGCCGAGGAGTTGCAGCAGGACCCGGACCTCCGCCTGCGGCTGACGATCGGGCTGCGCAAGGACGACGGACGTTGGGTCGTCACCCATGAGCATCACTCGTTCCCCTCGCCCTGACCCGTGCGGGGCGACTCAGAGGTCGAGGCGGATGATGACCTCGCCCGCGGGGTCGAGCGCGCCGGTCTCGACGAAGCCGAGCCGCTTGTAGAACGGTCCCGGACCGCCCTCGCCCGTTACGTAGCTGCAGAACAGCTCGCGGGCTCCCTGCTCACGAAGGAGGTCGGCGACCAGGCGCACGACGTCCCGCCCGTAGCCATGGCGCTGGTGGCGTTCGTCGATCAGGAGCTTCCACAGGAACCACGGCCCGATGATGTCGGGGGGATGGGGCACGCAATCCCAGCTCAGCATCACGAACCCGACCGGCTCCTCGCCGGCGTAGACGGCGCGGTACCACGGGTTCGCGTGGGGATGTTCCTTGGCCTCTTGGAGCGACTCGGCCACCGAGCTCACGAAGCGGTCTTGGCCAGGAGCCAGGCTCAGGGCGAGCACCTCCTCGCGATTGGCGGGGGTCAGCTCGCGTAGGACGATCGAGTTACCGGACATGGCGCGGTCTCCCTCCGGAACGTACGGCGGAACGCTAGAACGCCCCCTCGATCACCTCGACCTCAATTCCGGTCACGGCGACGACATCGAAGCGGACGTCGACGCCGTGGACTCCCATCGTCGCCAGCCACTCGGCGGCGAGGCGACGGATTCGCTGCTGCTTGACCCGTCCGACGGCCGCGGCCGGCGGACCGTAGGCGTCGGTGCGCCGGGCCTTGACCTCGCAGATGACCAGCAGCTCGCCCCGCCGGACGATCAGGTCGACCTCGCCGGTCGGGCACCGCCAGTTGCGGGCGAGCAACTCGTAGCCGTGATGCGCGTACCAGGCCGCGGCGAGGTCCTCACCCCGACGCCCGCGCTCCAGATGTGACGACTGCACCCATGGCTCCCTGACTTCGTCGAGTACGGGAGCGCGCGTGGCGCTCGATCCAGCCGTCCCTAAAAGACGCGCTTCTCGCGGATCTTGGCCGCCTTGCCGGTGCGACCGCGGAGGTAATACAGCTTCGCCCGGCGCACGTCGCCGCGCTTGACCACCTCGATCTTGTTGACCGTGGGCGTGTGGAGCGGGAAGGTCCGCTCGACACCGACGCCGTAGCTGAGCTTGCGCACCGTGTAGGTCTCCTGCAGCCCGCTCCCCTGGCGCGCGATCACGTTGCCCTGGAAGACCTGGACCCGCTCCTTGTTGCCCTCGACCACGCGCACGTGGACCTTCACCTCGTCGCCGGGGGCGAAGTGGGGGATGTCGTCGCGTAGCGACTCGTTGTCGATCAGGTCAGTGGCTTTCATCGCAGCGCTCGTCAGTCCAAGGGAGGGGGAAGCTCAGGAAGGATACGGGACCGGCGGGAACTCTTCCAACAGTGCCACCTCATCAGCGGTCAGTCCGCCGCGGGCGTCGATCAGGTCCGGGCGGAGGAGCAGCGTGCGGTAGACGGCCTGGGCGTGGCGCCAGCGGGCGATGCGCCCGTGGTCGCCGCTGCGCAACACCTCGGGAACCTCCCACCCCCGGAACTCTGCGGGCCGGGTGTACTGGGGCTCCTCGAGGAGGCCGCGTCGACCGAAGCTCTCGGTGAGCGGGCTGGCCTCGTTCCCCATCACCCCGGGCAGCAGGCGGGTGACCGCTTCGATCACGAGGCACGCGGCGACCTCGCCACCGGCGAGGACGACGTCGCCGACGCTGAGCTCGTCGTCGACGAGGTGCTGACGGATCCGGTGGTCGACGCCCTCGTAGCGCCCACACAACAGGCTGAAGCCGTCGCACGCGGCCAGCTCACTCGCCCGTGCCTGGTCGAATCGCCGGCCACCGGGACCGAGCAGGAGCAGCGGCCGGGGCGGGTCGGCGGCCTCGACCGAGGCGAACACCGGCTCGGGTCGCATCAGCATCCCGGCACCCCCGCCGAACGGGCTGTCGTCGACGGTGCGGTGGGGGTCGGTGGTGTGCGCGCGAAGGTCGTGGGTGCGCAGATCGAGCAGGCCGGCGGCGCGGGCCTTGCCGAGCAGGCTGGCGCGGCAGAACGTGTCGACGATGTCGGGGAAGATGCTGAACACGTCGATCCTCACCCGAACAGCCCCTCCGGCGGATCGATCACGACTCGACCGGCGGCGCGATCGACGACGAACACCACCGGCACGAGCGCTCCCGAGTCGAGCTCGAGCAGGTCGGCCGCCGGGTTGGCGACGACGGCGACGCAGGTGCCGCGGGGCGTGCCGTCGACCTCGACGACGGCCGCGCCGATCAGGTCGTGCACCCACAACTCTTCGGGATCATCCAGCGGCTCGGCGTAGACCGGCGTGTTGGTGTAGCGCTGGGCGGTGGTCCGGTCGGCGATCTCGTCGAACGTCACCAGCCAGCGACCCTGGTGGGGTGAGGCGGCGCGGACCGTGAGCCAGCCACCGCGGGCGTACCACCGCGTGCCCGGAGTGAGTCGCTCGACGCGGTCGGTGCCCAGTTCGACGGCGACCTGACCGCGGAGCCCGTGCGCCCGGCGGATGTGCCCGATCTCGAGCACGCCGTCAGGCGGTCCGTTGGTCAATCGTCGACGAACTCGACGTCGACGTCGGCGTCGTCACGGGTGCCGGCCGCCCGCACCACCGTGCGGATGCTCTGAGCCGTGCGGCCGCGACGACCGATCACCCGGCCCAGGTCGCCCGGTCCGACCCGCACGTCGAGGCGCACCCGGCCCCGGCTGCGCACCGCTTCGACCTGCACTGCATCGGGGTCGTCGACGATCGACGTCACGATGTGCCGCAGCACCGCGGACGCGGTGGGGGCGACGGCCTGGTTCTCCTGTTCGGCGCCAGCGGGCTCGGACGCGTCGACGCCCGATCCGGCACTGTCGCTCACGATGACGCCTTGAACTGCTCGAACGCCCCGGAGATCTCGAGCAGCTTGCGCACCCGGTCGGTCGGCTGGGCCCCCTGGCGCAGCCACTTGACCGCCTTGTCGTTGTCGACGGTGAGGCCTGACGGCTCGGTGCGCGGGTTGTAGTGGCCGAGGATCTCGATGAAGCGGCCATCGCGCGGCGAGCGCGAGTCGGCGGCGACGATCCGGTACTGGGGCTGCTTGGTCTTGCCGACACGGGTCAGACGCAGCTTCACGGCCATGGAGAATCCTTCGGGGTGCGGGGACGAACCGGGAAAGGTTAGCGGCGCGCCACCCTATTGGGACCCTGGCCAGGCGATGGCCTGGTGCAGCTCGGCGACCGATACGTCGAGCAGCTCGCTGCGCTCGGTCGGCTGGTAGCGACCGTCGACCAGGACGAAGAGGTGCAGCGTGCGGTCCTGCGGGTCCGCGATCAGTACCTCGTCGACGCCGTGGGCGGCGTAGTGGTCGAACTTGAGCCACGACTCGTCATCCGGCGAGACGACCTCGACGACCATCGCCGCCGTTGGAACCCAGACTTCGTCCCGCGGCGATCGATGAACTCCCAGATCGGGGACGCGGAAGTTGTGGTCGTCGTAGCCGAGATTGAACTCGACGCCGACGACCAGACCGAGGGGCGCGGCAAGCTGACGCAACACGGCTCCGAGCTCGTTGATCACGATGCCGTGCCAGAGATGCGCGGCCGGCGACATGTGATACTCCCCGTCCCAGACCTCGTCGTAGCGGTCCTGGCCCAGGGCGCGGCGCCGGGCGATCAGCGCCTCCAGCTCGGTCGGGCGTTCCCCGAGCACGACGGTGCGCATACGGAGAGATTACCGAGGGGGTGTCAGACCCTGGGTGAGCTCGGCGAGGTCCGGAAAGCCCTCGCCTTGCGGCAGGCCGGGGAACCCGCCCCGCCGCTTGCCCTTCTTGCCCTTCCCGGTCATCCCGAAGCGCTTCATCATCTTCTGCATCTCGGCGAACTGCTTCACCAGCCGGTTGACGTCGGACGGGCTGGTGCCCGAGCCGTTGGCGATGCGGGTGCGGCGGGACCCGTTGATCAGTTGGGGCATCGCCCGTTCCTCGAGCGTCATCGAGCGGATGATCGCCTCGACCGGCTTCAGCTCGTCGTCGCCGATCTGGGCGCCCTTGAGCTCCTTCGGCATGCCCGGCATCATCCCGAGCAGGTTGCCGAGCGGGCCCATCTTCTTCAGCTGCTGCATCTGCTCGAGGAAGTCGTCGAGGGTGAACGCCCCCTCCAGCAGCTTGCCCGCCGCCTCCTCCGCCTGATCCTTCTCGAAGGCCTGCTCGGCCTGCTCGATGAGGGTGAGCACATCGCCCATGCCGAGGATCCGCCCGGCCATCCGGTCGGGGTGGAACTGCTCGAAGGCGTCCAGCTTCTCGCCCGTGGAGGCGAAGGCGATCGGGCGGCCGATGACCTCCTTGACGCTGAGCGCGGCGCCGCCGCGGGCGTCGCCGTCGAGCTTGGACAGGATCACGCCGTCGATCGCCAGGGTGCGGTGGAACGCCTCGGCCACGTTGACCGCGTCCTGGCCGGTCATCGCGTCGATGACGAGGAACGTGTAGTGCGGCGCCACCGCGCCGGCGATGAGGCGGACCTGCTCCATCATCTCGGCGTCGATGGCCAGGCGACCGGCGGTGTCGACGATCAGCACGTCGCGTCCGAGCCGGCGGGCCTCGGCGAGCCCCCGGGCGGCGGTGAGCACCGGGTCGCCCGGCTCGGAGAACACCGGCACGTCGATCTGGCGGCCGAGCGTGCGCAGCTGCTCGACGGCGGCCGGGCGCTGGAGGTCGGCGCCGACGAGGAGCGGCTGCCGGCCCTGGGTCTTGAACCAGCGAGCGAGCTTGGCCGCGGCAGTGGTCTTGCCCGAGCCCTGGAGACCGGCCATCAGCACGACGGTCGGCGGTCGTCCGGCGTAGGTGATCCGCAGGGTCTCGCCGCCGAGGATCCGGGTGAGCTCGGCGTTGACGACCTTGACGACCTGCTGGGTGGGGTCGAGCGCCTGCGAGCGCGTGGCCCCGATGGCCTCGGCCCGGATGCGGGCGACCACCTCGCGGGTGACCGTGACGTTCACGTCGGCATCGAGCAGGGCGGTGCGGATCTCGCTCAGGATCTCGTCGACGTCGGCCTCCGTCAGCCGGCCCTTGCCGCGGATCCGCTTGACGATGCCTTCCAGCCGGTTGGACAGGTTCTCGAACATGTGCCCTGCACGCTACCGACCCGGATTTGTGTCACCGACGCCGCCGGCAACCGGCGAGAACGGTGACACAAATCGCTATGTGGTTAGCAGAGCTAATGAGTTAGGCTAATGAGGTGACTCCGCAGCGCGCCGACGCCGATCTTGCCAGCTCGTTGCGGATCAGCGTGATGCGCCTGGCCCGTCGCCTGCGCCTCGAGAAGAGCAGCGACGACTTCACGATGAACCAGCTCGCCGTTCTGGGGACCCTGAGCCGCTGCGGCGAGCTGACGATCGGCGAGCTCGCCGGCATCGAGAAGGTCAAGCCGCCCTCGATGACCCGGACGGTCAACAGCCTTGCCGACGCCGGCCTCGTGACCCGCCAGCCCCACCCCACCGACGGCCGTCAGGTTCTCGTCGGCCTCGCCCCCGCCGCCCGCCGCGTGCTCGACGAGGACCGGCGGCGCCGCGACGCGTGGCTGGCCAGGCGTCTCGCCGACCTGACCGTGGACCAGCGCGCCCTCCTGCGCGACGTGGCGCCCCTGCTCGACTCGCTGGCGAGCACATGAGGTCGACGTTCGCCGCCCTCCGCGTCCGCAACTACCGCCTCTACGCCAGCGGATCGCTGGTCTCCAACGTCGGGACGTGGATGCAGCGCGTCGCCCAGGACTGGCTGGTGCTCGCCCTGACGGGCAGCGCCGGCGCGCTGGGAATCACGACCGGTCTCCAGTTCCTCCCGCTGCTGCTGTTCTCCCCGTTCGCCGGTGTCATCGCCGATCGCTACCCGAAACGACAGGTCCTCGCCGTCACCCAGCTCGCCCTTGTCGCCACCGCCGGAACGCTCGGTCTGCTCGCCGTAACCGGGTTGGTGACGGCGTGGCACGTCTACATCCTCGCCTTCGTCTTCGGCGCCGCGGCGGCCTTCGACACCCCGGCTCGGCAGGCGTTCGTCAACGAGATGGTCGGGCCGGACCAGCTCGCCAACGCCGTCGGTCTGAACTCGGCCTCGTTCAACCTCGGACGGATGATCGGCCCCGCGGTCGCCGGTCTGCTGATCGCCTGGCTGGGCTCCGGCGTCACGGCCACCGGCTGGGTGATCCTGCTCAACGCAGCCAGCTATCTGGCCGTGATCATTTCGCTCGCCCGGATGGCCGTCGGCGAACTGACACAACCGACGCCGGTGCCGCGGGCGCGCGGCCAGCTCCGCGACGGCCTCCGTTACGTGCAGTCGCGTCCCGACATCATGCTCGTGCTGGCCGTGGTGTTCTGCGCCGGCACGTTCGGGCTCAACTTCCAGATGACCACCGCCCTGATGGCCACGCAGGTCTACGGCAAGGGGGCCGGCGAGTACGGCATCCTCGGCTCGATCCTGGCGATCGGCTCGCTGACCGGCTCGCTGCTCGCCGCCCGCCGCGCCCAGACCCGTCAGCGCCTCGTCATCGTCGCCGCGATCGCCTTCGGCGCCAGCGAGATGGTGGCAGGGACGATGCCCACGTACCTGTCCTTTGCCGTGCTCCTGCCGTTGTGCGGGTTCACCGCGTTGACGATGATCACGGCCGCCAACTCGTTCGTCCAGATGAGCGTGGCGCCGCAGATGCGGGGGCGCGTGATGGCGCTGTACATGGCGATCTTCATGGGTGGGACGCCCGCCGGCGCACCGCTTCTCGGCTGGGTCGCCGAGCACTTCGGAGCCCGGTGGACGCTGGTCGGCGGCGGTGCGCTCACGATCGTGGGGACACTGATCGCCACCGTGGCGTTCGCCCACCACCAGCAGGTCGAGCTGCGGCCGCGGGTCTTGTTCGCCGGCGTCGGCCCCGGCGGGCGGGGGCCGGACGACCGGAGGTAGTCCGAGCAGCCGCCCCGCTCGCTACGACTCGAACAGGGCGTCGACGAAGTCGTCGGGGTCGAACGGGATCAGGTCACCGATCGTCTCCCCGATCCCGACCAGTTTGACCGGGATGCCGAGCTCAGTCTCCACGGCGAACACGATCCCGCCCTTCGCCGAGCCGTCGAGCTTGGTCAGCACGACCCCGGTCACCTGCGTCGCCTCGCCGAACTCCCGCGCTTGGGCGAGGCCGTTCTGGCCGGTCGTGGCGTCGATGACGAGCAGTACCTCGGTCACCCGACCGGCGCCCTTCTCGGCGACGCGGCGGACCTTCCTGAGCTCTTCCATCAGGTTGGTCTTGGTGTGCAACCGGCCGGCAGTGTCGGCGATCACCAGGTCGATCTGGCGGGCGGAGGCCCGCTCGACGGCGTCGAACACCACCGCGCTGGGGTCACCCCCCTCGTTGCCGCGTACAAGTTCGGCGTCGGCCCGCTCGGCCCACGTGATGAGCTGCTCGGCGGCGGCGGCGCGGAAGGTGTCGGCCGCGGCGACGAGCACGCTGCGCCCCTCGGCCCGCTGCTGACTCGCCACCTTGCCGATGCTCGTCGTCTTGCCGACCCCGTTGACGCCGACGAACAGCCAGACGTTCGGGCTCCCCGGATCTCCAGGTTCGAAGTGGAGCTCGCGGTCGGCGCCGGCGAGCCGATCCTTCATTTCGGTCCGCAGGGCGTCGAGGAGGTCATCCGGCTCGGTGATCTCCTTGCTCTTGACCTCGGCGCGCAACCCGTCGAGCAGGTCGCTGGTCACGCCGATCCCGACGTCCGCCCGCAGCAGCGCCTCCTCGAGGTCGTCCCACGTCTCGTCGGTGATGCCGCGCCGGCTCCGGACGCCGGCGAAGGCGCCGGCCAGGGCGGATCGAGCCCGCGCCATCCGCTCCCGCAGCGTCGCCGGCGGGGCGACCACCTCGGGCTCGAGCACGGCCGTCGGGGCCGGTTCGATGCCCGCCTCTGGAGGCGCGGTCGGCGGGGCGACGGGCGGCGCCGACGGCGCCTCGATCGAGCGTTGGGCGCGGCGCCGGTTGACGATCAGGACGGCGATCCCGAAGGCGATCACCAGCGCGATCAGGACGAGGTAGATCCACTGCATCGCCGTCCGACCCTACCGGTGCGCCGGATCAGCGGCTTCGAGCCGCCAACGCTCCCGGATCCAGCACCTTCACTGCGCCGCGCCGCAGGCTGACCAGCCCCTCGCCCGCGGCCTCCGCGAGCACGCGGTTGACCGCCTGCCGTGAGCCGCCGGTCATGGCACCCAGTGCTTCCTGAGTGATCTCGATCCACCCGTGGCGATACACCTGGTCGAGCACCAGCAGCCGCTCCGCGACGCGCTCGGCGAGCGACCCGTACTGACTGACCACGAACTGCTCCGACAGCGCGGCGAGGCGGCCGGCGAGGTCGGCCACCAGCGCCCGGTCGACTCCCGGGTCCCGGGCTCTGACTTCGGAGAACAGGGCCCGGCTGATCACCCGCACCACCGTGGGCTCGAGGGCCACGATCGTCCCCGTTCGCCGGAGACCGTCGACCAGCAAGGCGAGCTCGCCGACGACCTGCTCCCGACCGATGATCCTCACGATCGCGGTGTCCCCGTCGCTCGTGGTCGTCTTGACTGCGAGCCGTCCGCGCTCTACGACGTACATGCAGTCGGCGGTGTCGCCGTGGTGGAAGAGGCGCTCGCCGACGGTCAACCGCCGGACGGTGGAACGCTGCAGGACGAACTGGCGGGACTCAGGAGTCAGCGACCCGAGCAGCGACGACGCCACGGGCGGCGAATCTACGCCGCCCCACCACGCCCGACCGCGACGGTCGAAGCCGGCGGGCGAGGAGCCGATACCACGGTGACTGTGGTGCGACCCGCTCGACGAGGCGGTACGCGCTCGCCCGGGTGTGCAGCCTCGCCTCGTGGTCGGCGACGACCTGCTCGTTGAAGTGGAAGTGCATCATCGGAAACTCACCCTCTCGGTTGTCGAAGAAGCGCCGACCGCGGCGCGGGTCGCCCACCCCGCGCCGCGGTCAGCTCGGCCGCCGCAGACCCGCCCGCTCACGGCGACGACTCAGCAGTTCAGGTCAGCGCTTGTGCGTCCACCACGGCGATGCGCTGGCCGCGGCGGCCTCGACCGCCCGGCGCTCGATCTGATCCGGAGAGAACGGCCGGTAATGCACCCGAGCCTCGGCAGCGGCGACCGCCCGGCGCTCGATCTGATCCGGAGACGCGGGGGCGTAGACGATCACGTCCTTGGCGTGCACTTCCACGAGTGCTTCCTGGAACTTCTTGTGCGCTTCGAGCGCCCGCTGGTTGGCCGCGGCATCTTCGAACGCCTGCTGGAACCGGCGGTGGGCGTCGAGCGTTCGCTGGTTGGCCTCGAGTGCTCCCCGCTCGGGCCGGGCTTGCGCTTCCTGGCGGGGGGTGTCGGGGTCGCCACAGGCGCCGAGGGCCAGCAGGCCCGCCGCTGCCAGTGCCGCGACCGCTACACGTCGATGGTTCATGGTTTCTCTCCCTCAGTGACGGGGCCGCGGGCTGCAGCTCCCGTTTGGAAGGATCCACCCGGACGGCGCAACGATGTGTCGTCTGGGCGACACAACTCGCCCTGGTCGGGGTGGCGTCGGTCACGCCGCGGGACGTTGTTCGGCCGACTGAGGAGGGGGCGGCGATCAGGCCGGCGCGCCGACGCGCTCGATGATCACCTTCGAGGAGCCGCCCGGCTGCATCGTGACGCCGAGCAGGCTGTCGCCGGCCTCCATCGTCCGCTTCTGGTGACTGACGATGAGCAGCTGCGCCTCGCGGCGGAACTCGGCGACCAGGCCGAGGAAGCGGTGCAGGTTGAGATCGTCGAGGGCGGCCTCCACCTCGTCCATCACGTAGAACGGCGACGGCCGGCTGCGGAACACGGCGAACAGGAACGCCAGCGCAGTCAGGCTGCGCTCGCCGCCGGACAGGAGGGAGAGCTTCTTGACATTCTTGCCGCCGGGCTTGGCCTCGACCTCGATACCGGTGGCGAGCAGGTCGTCGGGCTCGGTCAGCACCAGCCGGCCGGTACCCCCGGGGAACAGCGTCTCGAACAAGGTGGAGAAGTTGCCGCTCACGTCGGCGTAGGCAGCGGCGAACACGGTCTCGATCTCGTGATCGACGGCCCGGATCACCCGGTTGAGCTCCCGCCGCGTCGTCTTCACGTCCTCGAGTTGCTCCTCGAGGAACGTGTGCCGTTGCTGGAGCTCGGTGAACTCCTCCAGCGCCAGCGGGTTGATCGGGCCGAGCAGGCGCAGCTCCCGATCGAGCTCGCGCGCCCGCGCCTGGGCGGACACGCCGTCCGGCAGCATCGGCGCCACGGCCGCCTCGGCCACGTCCGGCTCGACGTCGAAGTCGTGCCGCAAGAGCTCGACGGCCGACTCCAGGCGCAGCCTCGCCTCGGTCTCGTCGACGTCCGCCCGGCGTGACCGCTCGCGGGTCTCGTCGAGGTTTCGCTCGGCCGCGCTCCGCGACGCGCGCAACTGGTCGAGCCGGGCCGAGAGCTCCAGCACTTCCTGGCTCTGCTGCCGGCGCCGCTCGACGAGCTCGCCGTGATGCCGCTCGACCACGGTGCGGTGGGCGTCGACGAGCGTGGCGAGACGGTCGAGGGCGTCGAGCGTCCGCTCGATGTCGGCGCGGCGGCGGGCCGCCGTCGCCCGAGCCTCACTGTCGGCGGCGAGGCGGCGTTCGGTCTCGGCGAGCCGGGCGCGCAACAGCTCGGCGCGCTCGCCGAGGCCCGCCGCGCGCACCTCGAGATCGCGCCGGCGACCGGCGAGAACCGCGGCCCTGGCGTCGAGGTCGGCCCGCGCCTCACGCGCCGACCGGACGGCGTCGGCCTCGGCCGCCTCGCCCACTTCGAGATCGGGCAGCAGCTGCTCGAGCTCGGCGATCCGATCCCGGTCGAGGGCCCGGTGGGCGCGCAACTCCTCGGCGCGAGCCTCGAGCGCGGCCAGCTCCACTTCGACCTCGCGTCGCTCGGCCTGCACGCGCGCCAGCGCCTCGGACGATGCGGTCATGCGGGCGTCGTTGGCTTCGAGCCGGGCCTCGAGCTCGTCGACGTGCCGGCGAGCACCGGCCAGTGCGGCCGCGGCCCGCTGCTTCTCGGCGTGGCACCGCTCGGCCTCCCTCCCGGCCTTCTCGGCCCCGGCGACCGCCTCGGCGAGGGCCGCCGCCGTGACCCCACCGGATGACGCCGCACCGAGCCGCCAACCGGACGGCCCGAACCGATCTCCGGCTCGGGTGACGACGATCGCATCGGGATGCCGGTGGGCGATTTCGATCGCCGCGTCCAGGTCGTCGACCATCGTCGCCGACGTGAGCAGCCGGTCGAGGAGCCGCCCGACCGCCACCCGATCGGCGGCGACGTGGGGCCGCACCGGCTCGCCGCCGGACGGGGCTTCGACCGGGCTCACGGAGATGAGCCCGAGCGCGAGCACGGCGCCACTCGTGTCGACCCGACGCAGCGCGTCCAGGGCGCGGGCAGCCGCCCCGGGATCGACGGCCACGACCGCGTCGAGGGCTTCGCCCAACGCAGCCTCGACCGCCGGCTCCCAGCCGGCGTCGATGCGGATCACGTCGAGCAACGTGCCGAGCACGCCTGGTGCTCCCGCCAGCCGCTCGGCGCCGGCACGCGCGTGGGCCGCGTCGACGGCCAGTTGCAGCGCGTCCACTCGCGCCGTGCAGCTCGACGCGTGCACGCGTGCACGCTGGTGCGCGCCATCGGCGGCGTCGACCTCGGACTCCACGGCGGCGCGGTGGGTTCGGGCCCGCGCGATCTCCTCGACCAATGGGGTCTCGATCAGCTCGGCGGCGTTGCAGTCGTGGCGCGCGTCGTCGGCTTGGCGAGCCAGTTCCTCGATCCGGCGGGTCAGCGCCGTCATCCGCTCGTCGGTGCGTTGGAGGTCCGTCTCGGCCCGTTCGGCGGCCGCCCGCCGGGATCGCAACTCGCCGCGCACTTCGGCGAGCGCGCTCGTCGCCGCGGCCGGGGCGGGTTCGAACGCCTGCTGTCGCTCGGCGTCGAGCGTCGCCTCGTCGACGGCCACGGCGTCCAAGGCGGGGCGCAGCGTTCCGAGCTCCGTCTCCACGTCCGCGAGCTGCGCACCGTATGACGCGGCGTCGCTCTCGAGACTGGCGACGACGTCGGCGTCGAGGAGCTGGCCGCGGTCGCGCTCCACGCCTCGCCGTCGCTCGACGATCAGCGCCGCCAGACCGCGCGCCCGCTCGCGGAGCTGCTCGACTCGCACGAGCCGGTCGCTGAGGTTGTCGGCGCCACGCGTCGTGAGCTCGGCCTCGACCGTCAGCACCGCCGAATCGAGGCCGGCCAGCTCGGTCTTGAGCGCGGCCTCGGCCGCGGCCGCCTCGAGCTTGGTGGCGGCGAGGGCGGTGAGCTTGGCCCGCAGGGCGGCGATCTCCCTGCCGGCGAGGTGCACCCGCAGCGCGGTGAGCTCGCCGATCAGCTCGCCGTGGCGCCGCGCCGCCTCGGCCTGCCGCTCGAGCGGGCGGAGTTGCCGGCGCACCTCGCGCAGCAGGTCCTGCACCCGGACCAGGCTCGCCTCGGTGGCGTCCAGCCGGCGCTCGGCCTTCTCCTTGCGCTTGCGGTACTTGAGCACTCCGGCGGCCTCCTCGATGATCGAGCGGCGATCCTCGGGACGGGCGTTGAGCACGGCGTCGATCTGGCCCTGACTGACGATCACGTGCTGCTGTCTGCCGACGCCGGCGTCGGACAGCAGCTCCTGGACGTCGAGCAGGCGGCACGGCACGTCGTTGATCGCGTACTCGCTGTCACCGCTGCGGAACAGCGTGCGGCGGACGGTGACCTCGGTGAACTCGATGCCGAGCAGGCCGGCGGAGTTGTCGATCGTCAGGCTGACCTCGGCCCGGCCGAGCGGGGGGCGCGACGCGGTGCCGGCGAAGATCACGTCGTCCATCTTCTGGCTGCGCACCGCGCTCGGGGCCTGGGCGCCGAGCACCCAGGCGATGGCGTCGACCACGTTGGACTTCCCGGACCCGTTGGGCCCGACGACGACGGTGACGCCTGGCTCGAGCTCCAGCGTCGTGGCCTCGGCGAACGACTTGAAACCCCGGAGGTTGAGGCTCTTCAAGAACACGGCGTCGGCGACGTTATCGGGCGGCCTCCCGGGGCCGGGGGATGCTCACCCGAGGGTTTCGCGCCATCCGAGGGTTTCCAGCGCGACGTATCCGCGCGAAACCCTCGGTCAGCGCGAAACCCTCGGGCGCTGGCAGTACGGGCACCAGTAGGTCGACCGACCGTTGACCGACGCCCGTCGGATGTTGCCGCGGCCGCAGGTCGAGCAGCGCTCGCCCGCCCGCCCGTAGACCCGAGGATCGTCCTGGGAGGACCCTCCGTTGCCCAGCTG
>JBKOUV010000013.1:0-4989 GCA_046723555.1 Actinomycetota bacterium
GCCCGGATCGAGCTCGGCACACCGTCGGTCGACGGCTCGGTCGTGACGGCGACGGTGCCGGACCTGCCCGACGGTGCGTACGTTGTGGACTGGCAGGTCGTGTCGGCCGACGGGCATCCCGTCGCCGGCGCGTTCACGTTCACCGTCGGCAACGCCACCCCGATCGACCCGTCGACGGTGGTCCCGCCGAGCGGGCCCGGCTCGTCGGGGTCGGCCGGTCTGATCCTGTGGCGCGCCCTGACCTACGCCGGGTTCGCCCTGGTGCTGGGCACCTGGGCGTTCGTCCTCACCTGTTGGTGCGACGGCCGTCGCGACCGGGTCGTGGCGCTCCTCGCCACGTGCGGGGCGGTGCTTGCCCTCGTCGCCACGGTGCTGCGCGCCCTGACCGAGGCGTCGGTGCTCGACGCCTCGCTCGCCGACACGTTCGACCTGCGCAGCGGTCGTGCCTGGCTTGCCCTCATCGTCCTCGCGGCGCTCGCCCTCGGCGTCGCGCCGTTGCTGCGCAGCCGGATCAGGCGCCCGTCGCTGGGCGGGCTCTGGGTCATCGCGGCCGTCGCGGTCGGCGTCGCCATCGCCTACGCCGGGCACGGCGCGGGGGGTCGGGTCGCGCTCGGCGGCACCGTGCTCACCGTCCTGCACGTTGCGGCGGCCAGCGTGTGGATCGGTGGCCTCGCCGCACTGCTGCGCTGTCTGGTCGCCGTCGACCGCCCCACCGCGTGGGGCGTGGCGACCCGGTTCTCCAACATCGCCCTCGTGCTCGTCGCCGTGCTCGCCGCGACCGGCACCCTCCAGGCGTTCCGCGAGCTCGACAGCTGGGACGCGCTCGCCGGATCGGACTTCGGGCGGGCGCTGCTCGTCAAGCTCGGCATCATCGCCGTCCTGCTCGTCGCGGCCCGGCTGAGCCGGCTCACCGTCAACCGGTCGTCCACACCGGAGACGGCGACCGCCGCGTCGAGCCGGCTGCGACGCACCGTCGGCGTCGAACTGCTGCTCGCCGCGGCGGTGTTCGCCGTCACCGGGTGGCTGGCCGGGGCGTCGCCGAACCCGTCGGTCGCGGCGAGCAGCGGTCCGGTCACCGTCAGCGGTCCCGATTCGACCGGCGCGGCCACGGCGTCGGCGACGATCACTCCGGCCACCGTGGGACCCAACGGGATCCACGTCACCATCGACGAGCCCCAGGGCCGCGAGCCCGACGAGGTCACGATGCAGATCGAACCCGCCAACGGCCAAGTCGCCCCGCTCGACGTCCCTACCTACCTCATGCCCGGAATGGCAATGAGCGACGTGGTGAACATCCCCTTCGCCGGACAGTGGACGCTCACCATCAACGCCCGCTACGGCGACTTCGAGGCGCTCACCTTCGAGCTCCCGTTCACGATCGGCTGATCAATTGGCCGTCCCGATGCCCTGCCCCCGGCGTCAACCACACCCGGTGATCAGCCGCCACCGATGCAGTCATCGGAGTCTCAGTCTGCCCAACGCGGCGGCGCCAACGCCCCAGCCGGTGCGGGTATTGGTACCGGTCTCCAACTACCGCGTCCGGTAGCACTCGGGTCGCTCATCCTCGAACGCCAGCTCGATATCGCTCGCGATCCATCCGAAGGCCTCAGCTCACGTCTCGGGATGGGGCAGCCGGCGCGGTCGGGTGATGCCGGCGGTCGATGTCGCCCGCCGACTCTTGGCCATGCTTGGCAGGAGAGCCGCCCGCCCGGTTGGTGGGGCGAGTGGGATCGTGACGTGCTAACCCCCACCACCCTCCGCGCCGCTTCACGGGCGCGAGCCCGCCATCCGCCGCAACCACGATCTCACATCCACCCCGACCTCGCGCCGCCGGCCCCTAAACCAACGCCCGCGTACGCGCCCCATCCGGTTTGCCGCAAACTTGCCTCACCCGTGTCGATGTTCGTCTTCAAGCCTGGGGCTAGCCAGTGGTCAAGGCTGCTGTCGTCAACGTTGGTCGGACTATTGCTCGAGCTGGCACCGACTGGCGTCGCCCACGCCGATCCCGCTGAACCGTCCGACTACCAGAGCGTCATCGTCGCCGTCACTCCATCGACCGACGCGATCCGTCTCCATCTCATTGGCGACGGCTCACTCGTGGAGTTGCACGTGCGACCGGGCTCCGAGGTGATCGTCGATGGTTACCGCGGCGAGCCATACCTGCGAGTCGAGGTCGACGGGCGGATCGAGGAGAACCTTCGGTCGCCGGCGACGTACCTGAACCGCAGTCGGCTCGGAGGGTCAGTACCTGACAGCGCCGATCCCGGCCTTCCACCCCAGTGGAAAACGGTTGCCACCGATGGCAGCTATGCGTGGCATGACCACCGGACGCACTGGATGGGAGGCGATCCACCGCCTGGAACTCGGCCCGGCGACCAGGTGCGGACCGGACGAATCCGACTGCTCGTCGATGGCGCACCGGTCCAAGTGACCGTCGCCACGTACTGGCTTGGCGAGCCGTCCCGGACGCCGCTGGTCCTAGGAGCGGCCGCCGGAGCCGCCCTCCTTGTCGCGACCGTTCTGCTGCGTCGTCGCCTGGTCTGGCCATTGCTGGCAGCGAGCGTCGCCGCGCTCGCCATCGGCTGGTGGCAGTACCGGTCACTCCCAGCCGAGACCGGACCGTTGGTGTCGTGGTGGCTGCTGCCGGCGATCGCCGTCACCAGCGCAGTCGCGGCCAGCGCCCTCGGGCACCGCCTCCTCGCCCACGCGTTGGCGGTGCTCGCTGCTCTCGAGTTGGCGGTGTGGGTGTACGTACGGCGAGCCGCCGCCGTGCGCGCCACGATCCCGACCGACGCGCCGTTCTGGCTCGACCGCGCCACCATGGCCGTCACCGCCGTCGTCGCGACCGTTGTCACCGTGGCTGGCGTCGTCGCGATGATGAGCAGTCCAACGACGCGACGGTGGCCCGCCCGCGAACGGCCGGCACCAAACGAGGGCTGCAACAACCCGACCCAAAACCGCTGACGCCAAAATCACCACTGGGCGGGAGCTTCCAGGGTCGTGGCCCGGTCGACCCTCGGCTCCTCCCCCACCGTAGAGAGTGCTCACCCTCCTTCGGCTCCCCCATCACAACACGGGTATAATCGAGGGCTGCGCAGGGAGGCTGGGCACGCATAACCGGCTTTATGTGCACGGCGACGGTGTCCTATAACGGCCGCTGGTAATGTCCGGCTCGAGGGCCCTTCGGCGAGTCCTCGATGCCGGGACGCATGCTCGCGACTGCAAGGGCATCGGGTGGAATTGGCCGCGTCGCGTCGGGCCGCCGGACGCGCGTCAGCTCGGGCACGACACAGTTGACGACCAAACGGGTGGTGATGAACCGGCGGCAAGCCACCGCGGTTGGTAGAGCACTACCTGACAACACATCGTCCGAGGCGAAGTCGATTGCATCAGGGCGCAAGCGAGCCGTCAGGGCAGGTCAAGGCCCACAACAGAGCGCTCCGCGGAATCACGCACTGTTTAACGCGGGGGTGCGGACTCTACGAACGAAACGCCGGAAAACCGTGCCCAACCAGGGCTTTTGTGTGGAGCGGACGACGGGACTCGAACCCGCGACCCTCACCTTGGCAAGGTGATGGTTTTCGTCCGTGGAGACCGCTCAGCCCAGTACAGCAGGCTCTGCTCCGCTGATTAGTCCGCCCAGTCCGTCGAGTCCGCTCCTTTCCGGCCGAGATAGTTCAACGCGTTAAACCATCTACGAAGTCTGCGAACGGCACGGGACGGCCGAGCGCGTCGTCGTCGCAGGTAGTGCATTCGTGCATCAAGAAACGGTTCGTCGCTCACGGTCGTTCATACCCCGTCTTGGCAGCATTCGTCACGGTCACCAACTCGCGCGAGGCACGAGTGTCTGGCCATCGCTACACCGGACCGCCGATCGCGAAGCCCCTGGCCCTCGCAAGTGCCTCCGTCAGGCGGGTGCGTCGACGAGCCGCGCGGCGTCGCGGAGGCCGATGTCGATGGCGAGGTCGGTGAAGACGTCGGCCATCTCGGTGCGATAGCGAAGCTGCACGGTCGCGCCGGTGGGCGAGCGATGGAGCATGCTGGCGGCGTCAGGCTGCCGGACTCCAGCTGAGCGCGCGAGCCGGACGCGTATCGCGGCATCCGCGAGCAGATCATCGCTGCCGGGGTGGGCGGCTGCAAGGCCCGAGATCGATGCGAGCACGACGTCTTGGTCAATCGTGCCGGACACCCTGCCGCCGACGTCGGACACGAGGCCGATGGAACGGGCTACCGCCATGACGCTCACCTTCCCTCCAGTTTCTGGTCGAGCAGTTCGTGCCCGACACACATCGATAACGTCAAGATCCCGGGCCGCGGCTTGTCCGCGGGGGACGATGCCGAGACGTCGAGTTCGCCGTCTCCGCTCACGGCCGCGCTAGTGCCGGCGTGCGCACGCTCATCATTCGCAGCCAGCGGGTGTGCGAGCGCAGCGCCGACCACACGCCGGGGTGGAGGTGGTAGGTGATCCCGTGGTCACGGCAGGCGGCCCGGAACCGCTTGGCGGCGTGCGGGTAGAGGGTGTGCGGCAGGCGCGGGGCGAGGTGGTGCTCGATCTGGTGGTCGAGGCCGCCGACGAGCCAACGGAAAATATGACCCAGGACGGGGATCGGTGAGGAGATGTCGGCTGTGGTGCGCAGCTGGTGCATCGAGAAGTCGTCGCCGCGACGCGGCGTCGTCTCGTCGAGCATCGTCGTGACGTCGACGCAGTGGGCGAGTTGGAAGATGATTGCCAGCACGAACCCGACCAGCCACGAGCACCCGAGGTAGAAGGCGAGCACCGCCCACCACGGGTTGAACATGAGCGGGATCACGACGGCCCAGCCGAGGTGGGCCAGCTTGCCGAGGGTGATGCGGGCGATGACACTCGGTCGGCGGGGCTGGCGGATCGGTTGGCGATCGAGGCGACCGGTGATCGTCGCGAGCAGGTCGCTCACGAGCAGGTTCTTGAGCGCCAGGAACCCATACAGCGGCCACATGTAGACGTGCTGG
>JBKOUV010000313.1:0-7035 GCA_046723555.1 Actinomycetota bacterium
TCGTCACCTCCCCGGAGGTGTTGATCTTCGTCTTCTTCATGCTCACCGACCCGAAGACGGTCCCGGCGGGACGAGTCGGCCGCGTCGTGTTCGGCTTCCTCGTTGCCGTCGTCAGCACGCTCCTCATGGCGCCACAGACCGCCGAGTTCGGGACCAAGGTCGCCCTCCTCGGAGGTCTCGTCGTGGTGTGCGCGGTCCGCCCCGTGCTGGAGCGACTGCTTCCCGTCGCCCGGTCGGACGCGGACGACTGGCACCGCTTCGCGCTGCTCGGTGGTGCGCTCCGCAAGGGGATCATCGCCGTCGCCGTGCTCGTCGTCGCGTTCGGCATCGCCGCCGCGGGCACGCCGGCCCGTGGTGTCGTCGTCCCGGGCGCGGACGACATCCTCGGCCGGGTGCCGCACGACATCGACCCGGCGACGCTCCCCACGATCTCCGTCGACCAGGACGTCATCGACTGGAACCACGAGATCACCGGTCCGGGAGTGCAGGAGATCGTGCTGACGCTGGCGGAGAACCTCGAGCTCGAGAGCCAGGCGCTCCTCCGGAACGACCCGGCGATCCTCGATGCGGTCGATCACGGCGACCGGCTCGACGAGATGCAGGCCCGGGTCGACGACGCCGCGGTCACCGGCACGGCTGTGGTCGACCGCTACCGGATCGATGCGGTCGACGTCGTCCTGCTGGTGCCGTTCGGGCAGCAGACGAGCCTGAGCCTCGGGCTCGACTCGCGGGGCACGGTGACCGAGGAGACGTACCACGACGGCCGGGTGACCAGGCGCACGTCCTCACCGTTCGCCCAGACGTTTGTCCTCCGCCAGGTGACGGGCGGGCGCTGGCTCAACGTCGCCGTGCTGCCGGCGGGCGCCGGGGACTGAGCCCGTGGGCCGTGCCCGCCGCGCCGCCGCGGTGGCCCTGGTCGCGGCCGGACTCGGACCGGTGGCCGCGTGCGGTGGGTCGTCGACGGCCGGACCGAAGGCTCCGCACTTCGTCGACGACGGCGCCGGCGCCGGGGTCGACCACCGCTATACCGGCGACTTCCAGTACTTCGTCGGTGGTGGCGTCGCCGCGTTCGACTGCGACGAGGACGGCCGGTCCGACCTCTACCTCGCCGGCGGCGAAGCCCCGGCGGCGCTGTACCGCAACGAGAGCGCGGTCGGCGGAGGGTTGCGGTTCACGCGTGTCGCGTCGCCGGCCACCGACCTGGCGGCGGTGACCGGCGCCTACCCGTTGGACGTCGACAGCGACGGCCACACCGATCTGGTGGTGCTCCGCGTCGGCGAGGACGAGATCCTGCGCGGGGACGGGCACTGCGGGTTCGCGCCGGCCAACGCGCGCCTGGGTCTCGACGGCGGTGACGAGTGGACGGCCGCGTTCAGCGCCACGTGGGAGGGAGCCAATGAGCTCCCGACGCTCGCCTTCGGCGACTACCTCGAGCCCGATCGGCGAGGGTGCGAGGACAGCCGGCTGGTGCGGCCGGCCGCCGCCGGTGACGGCTACGACCCGCCGGTCGCGCTGTCCCCGGGGTACTGCACGCTGTCGGTGTTGTTCAGCGACTGGAGCCGCACCGGCCGGCGCGACCTGCGGATGACGAACGACCGGCACTACTACCGCGACGGCTCCGATCAGTTGTGGCGGATCGAGCCCGGCGAACCCCCGCGCCAGTACACCGCGGCCGACGGGTGGCGGCCGCTGGAGATCTGGGGGATGGGGATCGCCAGCCAGGACCTCACGGGCGACGGCTACCCGGAGGTGTTCCTGACCAGTCAGGGCGACAACAAGCTGCAGACGCTCGCCGACGGCCCATCCGCGCCGGCGTACGAGGACATCGCCCTGCGGAGCGGGGCGACCGCTCACCGCCCGTACGTCGGTGGCGACGTGCTCCCGTCCACGGCGTGGCACGCCGAGTTCGCCGACGTCAACAACGACTCGTTCTTCGACCTGTTCGTCGCCAAGGGCAACGTCGAGGCCGAGGAGGGGTACGCGACCCGGGATCCGAGCAACCTGCTGCTCGGTCGGGCGGACGGCACGTTCGTCGAGGGGGCCGAGACGGCCGGCATCGTCAGCTACGAGCGCGCCCGGGGAGCGGCGCTCGTCGATCTCAACCTCGATGGCCTGCTCGACCTCGTGGTGGTCGAGCGTGAGAAGCCGGTGACACTCTGGCGCAACGTCGGCGCCGGCTCCGCCGACGAGCCGGAGCCGATGGGCCACTGGGCGGCCGTGCGGCTGGTCGAGCCGGCGCCGAACATCGACGCCGTCGGCGCCTGGCTGGAAGCGCGGGTCGGCGACCGCACCGTCGTCCGGGAGGTCACCGTCGGAGGTGGGCACGCCGGTGGCCAGCTGGGCTGGATGCACCTCGGCCTGAGCGACTCCGACGAGGTCGAGCTCCGCGTCCAGTGGCCTGACGGTGAGAAGGGGCCGTGGATGACCCTGCCGGCCGACCAGTTCGCGACGATCGAGCGCGGGGCGGCCGAGCCGGCCCGGTGGCTCCCGGAGGATCAACCATGACTGATCTGACATCCGAGGGTTTCGCGCCACCGGAGGGTTTCGAGCAGGGACGGGTCGCAGCAAACCCTCGGGTCGCAGGGTCGCCGGGCTTATTCGCGTGCTCCCGGAAACCGGCCGAAGAGCCCCAGTTCGCGACCGCCGAGTACAGCGGGCGACGGCACTCCGGCCAGCGCCGTGAAGAGCAGCACCATCGCCGGGATCTGGGCGACGTGGTACAGCGAGGTGGCGTCCAGACCGACCACGTTGGCGACGTCGGCCGGGAGGGCGCGCATGCACCCGGCGACCACGCTCGCCACCAGCGCCACGATCATCGCCGGGGCGCGCGGATGGCGGCGGTGGAGGGCGATGCCCCAGAGGGCGAGGATCGCCACCATCGTCACGCCCTCGCAGGCCAGGATCGCGCCCACGCCGTAGTGCCCCGTCACGGCGAGCGCGCCATAGGCGGCGAGGCTCAGCGAGCGGAGCACCCAGAACACGCGCTGGCGTCCGGGCCCGACCACGTCGTGCACGGTCGCGGCGAGGGTGAACGAGATCGTCACGACGACCATCCCGCTGATCACCGCCCACGACGGTCCCGCCCACGTGTCGGAGTACGTCACGAAGCCGTGGTGCACAGCCCCCGCCAGTGCGGCGGCCGCGGCCCACCACATCGTTCGCCGCCAGTACCGGTTCACGTCGGCGGTGCGCAGCGCGACCGCCAGGATCAGCGTCACCACGCCGAGGGCCAGGTCGGTCAGGGCGGGGGCGGGTTCCGAAAGCATTGGGTCCTCAGCCGGCGCGCCGCCCGTCGAGCCGGATCGTCCACCGGTCGATGGTGTCGATCACCAGGTGGCTCTCACTCCACGGGTCGCGGCCGAGGGTCTGCCGGACGGCCGCCTCCGACTCGGCCTCCACGGCCAGCACGACGCGATGCTCGTCCTCGAGCGGCCCGCCGAGGATCACGAAGCCGTCGTCGACGAGGGCATCCATGAAGTCGGCGTGGGCGGTCCAGCCGGACTGCTCCTCCATCGGACGCGACGGATCCCACTGTGGACCCCGGCGCCGGAGCACGACGAAGTAGGTCACCGTCCCCACTCTGGCACGGCTCAGCGAAATCGCGGGGCGGCCATGTGGGCCTCGCTCTCCAGCTTGTGCAAGCGCTCGTCGTAGCCGATCTGGCGGAAGAGGTCGGCGAGGCTGTCGTACTCACCGAAGTCGCGCCCGAAACTGCTCGTGAACGGCGTGTCCTCCCACTCCGGGTGTTCTTGCACGAGCAGGGCGTACTCGTGCTCGGCGTGATCCTCGAAGTCGGCGTTCAGGCGGTACGACCACGCCGGGCGAACCACGTACGTCATCCACGAGAGCTGGTAGTAGGCGAAGGCCAGGATCTGCGGCAGGACGCGGCTCTTCAGCCACGACCGCCGCGGCGCCTCCCGGGTCAGCTCCTCCAGGATCAGCAGGTGCCACTGTTCGTTGTCCTGCTCCCACCGGCTGACCCGCACCCGGTCGAAGACCCGCCGGGCGAAACCGGGTTGGCGGGCGGTGTGGGTGACCGCGACGTAGGCGACGTTCTCCCACGCCTGGTACGGGACGCGGGCCACCAGCTCGAGCACGCGGAACTTCTCCAGCGTGCGCTCCTCGCCGTAGACGACGTCCATGATCAGGAACAACGCCCGGGCGCTGAGCCCGGCGCGCCGGCGGGGTGTGCCCAGCGACACCTGCTGCTCGGCGACGAGGCGATCATGATCGAGTCGCTCCATCGGACCGAACGGGGGACGGTCGACGACGCGGCTCGAGACCGGACCGGCGATCTCCATGGCTCTGTTCTATCGAGTCGCGGCGGGCGGGTCCTATCGTCAGTCGTCATGGCCCCGCCCAGGACGACCGTTCGGCGCGCCACCGGCGCCGACGAGCCGTTCCTGCGCCGAATGACCTACGCCGCGTTGTACGTGCCGACCGGTCAGCCACCGCTTCCGGAATCGGTTCTCGACGAGCCCACCATCAGCCACTACTACCGCGGGTTCGGGACGCGGCCGGGCGACGTGGGCCGGGTGGCGGTGAGCGACGCCGGCGAGCGCGTCGGCGCGACGTGGGTGCGCCAACTGACCAGCGAGGATCCGGGCTACGGATTCGTCGACGACGAGACGCCGGAGCTCACGATCGCCGTGACCGTCCCCTACCGGCGTGCCGGCGTGGGCTCGGCGTTGCTCGCCGACCTGCTCGCCGAGGTGCCGCGGTGCAGCCTGAGCGTCGATCCCCGAAACGCGGCCCGCGCCCTGTACGCGCGGTTCGGGTTCGAGGAGGTCGGCGGCGACGGTCACTCGGTGACGATGCTGCGCACGGCCACCGGGTGGCGTGCCGACGTCGCCGCGGTGACCGCCGGGCCGTCACTCGACTGGGGACCGGGCACGATGCTCCCCGAAGGGGTCGCCGTGCTGTGCGACGACGTCATCGGTCGCGACCACCGTCGCGTCGTCGAGCTCGGCAGCGGTCTGAGCACGGTGTTGCTCGCCCGGCTGATGACTCGGCGGCGAGGCGATCGCGACTGGCGCCTCGCCGCCGTGGAGCACGACGCCGGATGGGCCCGGCGCGTAACCGACGAGCTCGACCGTGAGGACATCCGGCGGCGCGTCACGATCGTCGACGCGCCGCTGGTACCGCACCCGCTCGCGCCGCGCGGCCTGGAGTGGTACGACGAGACGGCGCTGTGGCGCGGACTCGACCGGGCGCTCGGTGATGATCCGATCGACCTCCTCGTCGTGGACGGGCCGCCCGCGTTCGCAACCGGGTTCGAGCTGGCGCGCTATCCCGCCCTGCCGGTCCTCCGTCACCGCGTCGCGCCGGGCGGGACCGTGGTGCTGGATGACATCGACCGCGCCGGGGAGCAGGAGGTGCTCCGGCGGTGGGAGGCGGAGCTCGGGGTCCGGTTCCAGCGCCTCACACCGGCGCGGGTGGCCGTCGCCACCGTCTGAGCGACGGTCGGTACGCTGGAGCTCAGTGGGCTTCGACCAGGATCCGGCCGCGATCGGCGACGAGGAACTGACCGCCGAGGCGTTGGCGGCGGAGCCTGACCCCCCGATCGGTGACGGGGCGGTCCCGCTCCAGTGGTCGACCGACGGCGAGCGCGGCGAGCCAGGCCTGCTGCCCGAGTGGTACATGCCGGGACGGGTCGCGCGAGTCCGCGGGCGGGCCCGCCGATGGCTGGTCGGCGGGATCGTCGTCGGCCTGCTCGTGATCAACGGCGTCGGCCTCTGCGTCACCTACGGCTTTCCCGAGATCGCCTGGTAGCGCGCTTCGACGCTGGGCGCGTGGCAAAGTCAGCCGACGAGCGCCGGATCTCCGGTGGGCGCCCCGGTGCCGCCGAGCCACGCGGCCACGGCGTTGGATGAGTCGACCCAGCGCAACGCCGGGCCGAAGATCACGACGAGCCGGCACGCCGAGCGGGTGACGATGGTCTCCTCGTGGCTTCGCCCGTCGAGGACCTCGAACCCACCGATGCGAGTTCCGGGGCCGGCGATGCGTCGGTTGCCGTCGGCATCGACGACATCGACGTAGCCGTCGAGGATCCCGACGAACTCCTGTGCCGGGGTGCCGGCGCGAGAGAGCTGCTCGCCAGCGGGCACGTCGATCACGTTGGTGTTGCGGGCGAGTTGCTCGAGCTCGGGGCGGGTCAACACGCCGTCGAGTCCGAGCTGGCGGAGGGCGTTCGTATCGGGTCGGTTCCTGGTGCGGGTTCTCATCGCGGGCCTTTCGGCGTCGGGGGGCGGCCGCACGGTGCCATGCGCGCATTCCCTGCTCATTCCCCGGACGGGCGCAGCCGGGGAAGGAGCAGGGAAGTGGCCATCCGTACCGTCCGTGACACTGATGCGCACCGTCGACACGATCGTCATCGGCGCCGGTCAAGCCGGTCTCGCCGCCAGCCGCTGCTTGACCGCGCGCGACCGGGATCACGTGGTCCTCGAGCGCGGGCGGGTCGGCGAGCGCTGGCACAGCGAGACGTGGGACTCGCTCCATCTGCTGACGCCGAACTGGTTCAACTCGCTCCCGCACTGGGACGTCCGGGGTCGGGATCGCGATGGGTTCATGTCGGCCGGCGAGTTCGCCGCCCACCTCATCGGCTACGCCCGCTCGTTCGCCGCGCCTGTCGAGGAGGACACGAGGGTCGAGGCGGTGCGGCGCAACGGCGACGGCTTCGTCGTCGCCACTGATCGTGGCGCCTATCGGGCGGCTGATGTCATCGTCGCCACCGGCTGGTGCGACGAGCCGGCGATACCGGCGGTCGCCCGCGACCTCGATGCGGACGTCGCCCAGTTCACTCCGCGCGACTACCGCCGCCCGGGCGACCTGCCGCCCGGCGGCGTGCTCGTCGTCGGGGCGTCGGCGACTGGTGTGCAACTCGCCGACGAGCTGAGAGCTGCCGGCCGCGACGTCACCATCGCCGTCGGTGCCCATACCCGCGTGCCGCGTCGCTACCGGGGGATCGACATCTTCTGGTGGCTCGACCGCATCGGGCTCCTCGACCGGACGATCGACCAGATGCCCGACGCCGGC
>JBKOUV010000020.1:0-5641 GCA_046723555.1 Actinomycetota bacterium
CAGCTGCTCGGCGAACGGCGGACCGCCCGCCGCGGCGGCGAGGTCCGAGTCGGCGAAGGAGGAGAAGCCGTCGGCCAGCACCAGCTGACCGGACAGGTTCCAGGTCGTCTCGTCGTCGACCGCGGTGCGTTCGAGGCGGACGTCCTGGAACGGGGGGCCCAGACTGGCCAGCAGGTTGGTCGCCTCCTCGGCCGACCTCACCCGATGGCGCAGGGTCACCGTCAACCCGCCATCGTCGGTGGGCGTGGGCCCCTCGACGCGCCAGCCGGCCGCCCGGGCGTCGCCGAAGCGCAGGGCGCCGGCGAGCCCGGGTGCCTGCTGGACGACGTCGGCGTCGGCGGTCGCCGTCACCACGAGCTCTCCGGTGCCGTCGGCCAGGATCTCGAGGTGGGCGTCGACGTCGAGGCGGCAGCCGACGAGCGCCACCACACAGGCGGCGAGGGCGACGAGTCGGCGCAACACGGGCGCCCAGGATGCCGTGTGGACTAGCCTTCGTCGACCTTGCTCGCAACGCGGCGGCGGAGGGGCGGTTGGAGATACCTGTTGGTGGTGCTCGCCTTGGCGACCTTGGCGACCACCACGACGGGAGCCCTCCGCGGGTCCGGCCCGGTCGACGCCATCTACCCGACGGTGGTCTACGAAGGGGCCGGCCGGGCTCGCCACATCGGCTTGATCGGGGACTCGACCCTGGCTGCCGTGCAATGGGCGGGGGCCTTCGAACCGCTGCGCCGGTACAACTTCGTCTTCGACGCCGAACCGTGCCGCCGGACGACCGGGACGTCGTGTGGCACGCCGCCGCTGAACGCGCTGCGGACGTTGCGGCGACTGGCCGGGCGATGGGGTCGGGTCCTGGTGATGATGACGGGGTACAACGATCCCGGCCGAACGTTCGCCTCGTCGGTCGATGCGATCATGGCCGAAGCGCGGGCCCAACGCATCAGGGCGGTGATCTGGCTGACGATGCGCCGGGCGCCGGTCGAGTATCCGCGGCGTGACTTCACGTCGACCTCGCTGGGGTTCAACGACAACAACCGCATCCTGCTCCAGAAGGTCCGGCCGTACCGGGGCCGGCTCCAGATCGCCGATTGGGCCGGTCGCAGCGCGGGCAAGCGGCGGTGGGTGACCGACGGGATCCATCTCACGTCGGTCGGGGCGGCGGCGCTCTCGCAGTTCATCGCCGATCAGGTCGGTGTCGTGCTGAGCGGGGTCTCGATCACCCCGCCGGCCCATTGGGCCCGGCTGCACCTCGGGTCGCGCGGACCGACGGTAGTGGCTGCCCAGCGCGTCCTCATCGCCGCCCGGATCCCGCTACCCGGTGGCGCCGACGGCATCTACGGCCCCTACACCAGAGCGGCGGTGCTCGTCTACCAGAAGCGCCACGGCATCGCGGTCACCGGCAACGTGAATCGGCAGACCGCCCTGCTGATGGGCATCTACCGACTGCCGCCCGAGCCACCGTTCTGAACGCGGTTCAACGGAACGCGGCGGCGACCTCGTTGAGGATGATGTCCATCCGGTCGAGCCGTTGGCGCCCCGTGCCGAGCGTGAAGTCGGGGACGATGACCTCGTCGATGCCGGCCTCACGCCAGGCGGCTACTGAGTCGGTGAGGCGTTCGGGCGGTCCGGCGATCGCAGCCATGGGTGAGCGGGCGACCTTCTCGTCGGCGCGGGCCAGATCGTCGGTGATGAACCACAGGGCCTGGCAAGAACGCTCGATCGAGGCCGGGTCGCGCCCGATCGCCGCGCAGTGGTCGTCGAGCACGGCCATCCGCTCGGCGATCGTGTCCGGCCGCCCCCACGCGTTCCATGCGTCGGCGTAACGGGCGGCGATGCCGAGCATCCGGTCGCCCTTGCAGCCGATCAGGATCGGCAGCGGCCGCTGCACCGGCTTCGGTTCGGCGATCGCGTCGGTGACGACGTAGTGCTTGCCACGCACGTTGGTGACGTCGTGACGCAGCAGCCCGACGAGCACTTCGCACGCCTCCTCGAAGCGTTCGAGACGGATGCCTGGCGAGTCGAGGTCGAGCCCGTACTGGGCGTGCTCGTTCTCCTGCCAGCCGGCGCCGATCCCGAGGAGCAGCCGGCCGGCGGAGACGTGGTCGACGCTCGCCGCCCACTTCGCCAGCACCGCCGGGTGGCGGTAGGTGATGCCGAACACCAATGAGCCGAGACGAAGCCGTTCGGTCGCCGCGGCCAGGGCGGCGAGGAGCGCCGTGCTCTCGTGGGTCGGTGTGACCGGTGCGCCCGCGGCATCGCCGGATCCCATGAAGTGGTCGGCGACGTACACGCCGTCCCATCCGGTCGACTCGGCGTACCGGGTGACCTCGAGGACGTCGGACCAGGACTGCTGGGAGGTGGGCCAGATCGAGAAGCGCACGATCCGCGACCCTACGAGTCGCGCCGGGTCAGCTCCGGGTCCGCCACGCCCCGATCGAGCGGAGGAACGTGGCGTCGGCGGTCCCGTCGACGGGGAGGCCGCGCCGCGCCTCGAGCACCCTCACCGCGTGCGCCACCCTGCTGCCATACGCACCGACCAGTGGCAGCGCACGGCCCCGACCGGACAGGAAGCGGCGCAGGCAGTGGACCGCGCGCCCGCGAGCGCCCACGTCGAGCGGCCGCGAGATTCGACACGTCGGTCGGTAGATCGCGAGGTGGGAGAGGGTGGTCTTGCCGGCGACCCGAGCCGGCAGGAGGCCGATGCTCCGCCGGTAGTGGAACACTGCAGCGCCGACCGTGGGAAACATTCGGCGGCTGGTGGTCCTGAGCACGTACCCACGGGCGTGGAGCGCCCTGACCAGGCAGTTGACGCCGGGCCCGCGCATCCCGACGCGGAGCCGTCGAGACGCGTTGCACCAGGGTGGCGCGGTGCGAGGTCGGTAGGCGCCGATCGCCTTGAGAACCCGCAGCCTCGCCACGCCGTCGCGGGGCCAGCTGCGGGCATAGTCGAGGAACCTGACCGCGGCGACCGTGGTTGGTCCGTACCGCGTGTCGACGTTGACGGGAAAGCCGAGCGACTTCAGGTGGCGCTCGAGGCACAGAACGTCGTTGAGCCGGTCCCGCCGGCGCATTGCGACGCCAGTGCGGCACGCCGGGATGTCCGGGCGGGCCGGCGTGACGGTCCGGCCCGCGAGCACCTGACTGACCTTGTTGGCGATGAACTTGGTGACGGCGTACGTGCCGGCCGTGGTGAGGTGCACGCCGTCGGAGAGCACCCAGTCCGGCCGCTCGGCGCTCCGGGTCGCCCAATCGGCGATCTGCAGCCGGCCGCCGTACCTCAGCGCCTTCTGCAGGAGGAGCCGGTTGTTGTCGCGGAACGTGTAGAGGTTCGAGTGGTAGGTCGGTCCGACGTAGGACACGTCGGCGGTGCGGAACGTCAGCCACATCACCCGCGGGATGCCTTGGCGGATCGCCTCCTGCATCACCGCGTCGATGGCGTCGCCGAAGTCGTAACCGGGATCGTCGTAACCGGTCATCAACACGAGCACCCGCCCCCACTGCCCTTCGAGGCGGCGCATCGTCGTGAGCGTGTTCTCCGGCGTGTAGCCCTCGCGCCCGCGGCATGACGTGTGGGTTGTGCGCCGGCAGGACTCGGCGTCGAGGACGAAGTTGTACCGGGTGAGCGAGCCCAGGATCCCGTACCAGCGCGTGGCGGCGAGCGAGGAGTCACCGATCAGGCCGATGCGCGGGACCGAGGGCCCGGCACCGTTGTAGACGATGGTCGTGTACGCCGACGCCGGCTCGGGCCGGCTGATCGCCGTGGGCACGGCGAGCGCGGTCAGGACGAGTACGCCCACGAGCAGTGGGCGAGTGATTCGCGGCACGGCAGCCTCCCTCGGGTCGGGGAGCGCATGCCCAGTTTTCGGTTCAGCTACACGTCACCCGTCGACCCGCCGCGAACTGGGCGGGATTCGTCTCAGGTGTCGCGACAAATCCCGCCCAGATCCCCGAATGGGACGATTTCCGCCCAGACCCCCGGGGCCCGGCGTGAGATGCGAGCCCGCGCCACTCGTACTCCGATGCGAGCGACCGAGCGCCAGCGAGGGAGCGGTCAGCCGCGGCCTGCGTGGCCGGGGAACGCCGTGACGTCTTACTCGACGGGCGGGGCCGGCTCACCCGCCGGGTCGGGCTCGGCGGTGGCCGTGGTGGCGAGCTCGACCGACGACGGCGGGATGAAGCCCTCGACGGAGGAGAACTTGATCCGCTGCTCGCCCTCGCGATCGGGGTCGTCCTCGGTGTCGACGACGATGATCTCGCCGGCGTGGAAGTGCTTGTAGAGGATCATCTCCGACAGCGGGTCCTCGACCAGCCGCTGGATCGCCCGCCGCAACGGACGGGCGCCGAGTTGCGGGTCGTAGCCCCTGAGGGCGAGCAGCTCCTTGGCCGACTGGGTGAGCTCGATGCCGAGGCCCTGCCCCTCGAGCTGGGCGACGAGGCGCTTGGTCATGAAGTCGACCATCTGCACGACCTCGGCCCGGTCGAGCTCGTGGAAGACGATGACCTCGTCGATGCGGTTGAGGAACTCGGGACGGAAGTGCGTCTTGAGCGCTTCCATCACCTTGTCCTTCATCCGCTCGTAGCTCATCGCCGAGTCGGCAGTGGTGAAGCCGACGTTGGCCTTGCGGAGGTCCTGGGTGCCGAGGTTCGACGTCATGATCAGCACGGTGTTGCGGAAGTCGACGGTGCGGCCCTGGCTGTCGGTGAGCCGCCCCTCTTCGAGGATCTGCAGCAGTGTGTTGAAGACGTCGGGGTGGGCCTTCTCGATCTCATCGAACAGGACCACCGAGAACGGCTTGCGGCGCACGGCCTCGGTGAGCTGGCCACCCTCCTCGTAGCCGACGTAGCCGGGAGGCGAGCCGACGAGGCGGCTGACCGTGTGCTTCTCCATGTACTCGCTCATGTCGAGCACGATCAGCGCCGAGTCGTCGCCGAACAGAAACTCGGCAAGGGTCTTGGCGAGCTCGGTCTTCCCGACGCCCGTGGGGCCGAGGAAGATGAACGAGCCGCTGGGGCGCTTCGGGTCCTTGAGGCCGGCCCGGGTGCGGCGGATCGACTGGGAGACGGCCGCGACGGCGCTCTCCTGGCCGATGATCCGCTTGTGCAGCTCGTCCTCCATGTGGATGAGCTTCTCGGTCTCCTCCTCGGTGAGCTTGTACACCGGGATGCCGGTCCACAGGCTGAGCACCTCGGCGATCGCTTCCTCGTCGACCTCGTCGAACAGGTCGACGCCGTCGGCGCGGACCTCGGCCTCCTTGGCGGCCTTCTCCTCGAGCAGGGCCTTCTCCTGGTCGCGCAGCCGCCCGGCCTCCTCGAACCGCTGCTCCTCGACCGCCGACTTCTTGGCGTCCTGCACCTCGAGCAGCTTCTGCTCGATCTCGCGCAGGTCGGGCGGGGTGGACATCCGCTTCAGCCGCAGGCGGCTGCCGGCCTCGTCGATGAGGTCGATCGCCTTGTCGGGCAGGAAGCGGTCGGAGATGTAGCGGTCGGCCATGTTCGCCGCGGCGACGAGCGCCTGGTCGGTGATCGTCACCCGGTGGTGGCCCTCGTACTGGTCACGGAGGCCCTTGAGGATCTCGATCGTGTGAGCCAGCGTCGGCTCGTCGACCTTCACCGGCTGGAACCGGCGCTCGAGGGCGGCGTCCTT
>JBKOUV010000224.1:0-11649 GCA_046723555.1 Actinomycetota bacterium
AGCCACCGTTCGAGGGGCACGACGGACGCCACCGACTGCTCGAAGCGGGAGAGCACGGCCTCGTGCTCGCTGACGATCCACGTCCGTAGATCCACGCTCTTATTCTGGCCCGCCGCCGGCGGTCATACTTCGGCCTGGCGATCACAGAGGGAGGCCCACGATGGGTTGGATCATTTTTCTGGCAATTGCGGTTCCGCTCCTCGCTGTCGTGGCGTGGGTCGTCTTCGACGACTCGTTCGTGCGGATCGAGCCCGGTCAGCTGGGTCTGCTGCTCATCCACGGGCGGGCGACGGATCGGGCCTCGATCCCGGTCCGTACTGGGTTCCGGCGCTGCGCCGGCGGATGGTGCAGATCTACCCGTCGCTCGAGTTGACGTTCCGGGCCGGCGACCCCGCCACGACCACGGCCTCCGACCTCGAGCGGGCCGGCCCGGCGCCCTTGGTGACCCTCGGTGATCGGCTGACGGCCGTCGTTTCCTACGCGGTGCGGTTCCGCCTCGATCGGGAGATGCTGCGCGAAGTCCACAACCGCTTCGTACCGGACGGGTTGTGGGCCGCGGTTCGGGACGAGACGGCGCGCACCGTGCCGACCTCCCTCGCCGACGCGAGCCTGGGCCTCGACAACCTGTTCGGAAACGCTCGCGCCGCGCTCGAGGAGCGCCTCGGCAACGACGTCAGCACCGCACTCGCCGCGCTCGGGTTCGTGGTGACCATGTTCAGTCTCGGCGATCTCGACCTCGGGCGGACGGGTGAGGTCATCCAAGCCACCGCCCGCGCCCGTCACGAGCTGGAGCGGGAGGAGGCCGAAGCGGCGATGCGTATGGCCCGCGTGAGGATCGACGCCGACTTGGCCCCTACCTGGCCAGCCCGTCCACCGACGCCGCGATCCGTTACCGCGAGGTTGACTCGTGGCAGGAGCTCGCGCGCGCCGCCAGGTTCGTCCGTCCAGCGAAGAATCGAGCCGCCGCACCGGAGGCGCCGCCCGCGGCCGGCGCCCCGTCGCCCGAGGAAGCGCCGTGAGCACCTCGACACGAACGGCCGGCGACGAGGCAACCGACTGCTGGAGGTGCTCGCCGTCGCCCTGCTCGGCGTGGCGACGATCGGCTCCGCGTGGTGCGGGTACCAAGCCACCCGCTGGAACGGCGAGGAGAGCGACCTCGCCCGCCAGGGCTCGACGCTGCAAGTCGAGGCGGCCCGCCAGTTCGGGCTGGCTACCCAGGTCGTGTCGTACGACACCAACACGATCAGCCAGTACGCCAACGCCACCGCCGCCGACAACACGGCGTTGCAGGCGTTCTATCGAGAGACGCTGATCCGGCCGCAGTTCCTGCCGATCCTGGAACGGTGGGAGCAACAGGTCGCCGCCGGCTCGACGCCCGAGAACCTGCTCGACGACCAGGACTACCTCGACACCCAGCTGGCGCCGTACCGCGAGACCCAAGCCCGCGCCGAAGCACCTTCGCTCGAGGCGCAGGAGGCCGGGGACGAAGCCGACGACTACGTGTTGACGACCCTGATCCTGGCGTCCGCCCTGTTCTTCGCCGGGCTGACCACCTCGTTCCGGGTCCGCTTCGCCCGGCTGCTCCTCCTCGGCGGGGCATCACTCTTGATCGCGTACGCGGCCACCCGACTCGTCGACCTCAGCATCGCGTGACCGCTCCGGGTCAGGCTGTGAGCTCGAAGCGGCGTCGCCGCGCGTTGGTCTCGCCGGTGCGATCGCTCGGCACCACCTCGTAGGCGAACTCGTCGGCCGCTCGCGAAGCCGAACGGATTGTCAGGGCGTAGGTGATCACGATCGCCGCCACCGCGACCACGCTGATGGCACCGATCCACGTGAACAGGCGGGTGAGGTCGTAGTGGGTCTCGAACGTGAGGGTCGATCCGGACTCGGCGCCAACGACGACGTTCATCCCGCCGCGCCGGACGGTCGTCGTGATCGCCGCTCCGACCAGGAGTGCCCAGAGGACACCGGTCGTCGCGATGGCGCGGGCGCGCAGACTCATCGTTGCCAGGATGACGGACCCGTCGCCCGAGCGCTTCCTCAACTCTGATGAAACAGGGCCGCGCATCGCGCCGGCGCTTCAGCCATCGCGGCTCGTGATCGGATGCTTGAGCACTTTCGTCAGCTCGTTGAGTGCCCTCCGGGCGCCGTTCCACGACGGCCCGAGGTCGCGGAGGATGCGCTCGATCCGGATCCGCTCCCGCAAGAGCTGGTCGCACGTGTCGATCAACTCCCGCACATGGGGTTCGGGCAGCGACGAGGACATCGCCAGCGACCGGCGCAACCCTTCGATGTCATGAAGCTTCAGCACGCGCGACACCCTACCGAACGGGTGTTCGCGGAGGCGGCCGGCTCGCCTCGGGGCTAGTACTCGTCCAGGAACTCGCGTCGACGCGCCTCGATCTCGTCGCCCATCGCGATCAGGTGTCGGCGACGCGCGTCGGTCTCTTCGAACTCGCGCTGAAGTTGCCCGGCGACCAGACGGACCCGATCCTCGCTGACGACGTGGCGGTGGTTGCGGGCGAGCTCCCACAACTCGTCGGCGATCTGGGTGTGCCGCGCCGCGACGGAACGAATCTCGGCGGCGATCTGCCTGGCTTGGGAGGCCAGGATCCGGGCCTCGACGGTGCGAGTGATCGACGACGCGGACGTCTCCATCCAGTTCCCCCTACGGCGAGAGCATCACAACGTATCGCCCTGCTGGTTTGAAGGCGTCCCCGGCATACCCGACCGATCCGGGGGACAAACGTCACGATGGATCGCTGGAGGTGGCGTCTGTGTCCGCGATATCCGTCGTAACCGACCTCCTCTGCTGACACAGACGAGCGTGGCGTAGCCCTCCGGGCGTGGCGACGGTGAGTCGGCCTGTAAGCGGGATCCTGTAGTCGCCTCTCGGCGACCGGTGGCCATCCATCTCAGCGGCCTACCCGGAGGTTGCCCCGGTGGGGCGGGCGGGCCGCCCATGCCTCCTGCTCGGCCTTGCTCCGGGTGGGGTTTACCGAGCCGCCCGGGTCGCCCCGGACGCTGGTGCGCTCTTACCGCACCGTTTCACCCTCACCTGTGGCCGGTCGCCCGGCCCATCGGCGGTCTGCTCTCTGTTGCACTGATCCGTCAGGTCGCCCCGACCTGGCTCTCGCCAGCACCCTGCCCTGTGGAGTCCCGACTTTCCTCGACACGACCAGCGTGCCGCGGCCACCCGGCCGACTCACCGTCGAACAGACAGTCTATCCGGGCTCACGTCTGGCAGGTCATGCCCTCGTAGATCAGCGAGTTGTCCGCCGGCGTCTCCAAGGTGAACGTCTCCCGCGTGCCCGCCGCGCTGCGGGCGCCGATGACGATGTCGAGCGCGGCGAGCGAACCGAACCGGCTCGGGATCGCGTACGACTTGAACAGCCCGTTCTCGTCGGCGGTGAGGTCCTCACCGAACAGCGCGGGGCTCACGTAGCCCTCCGGCGTGCCGGTCGCCAGCATCGCCACCGCGGCGGCCTGGCGGGCCTCTTCGACGCCGATCTTCATCACTTCCCGACGCAGCTCCGGCTTCGTCAGCACCTCCACCATCTGCTGGTACATCGCGCCCATCATCGACTCCCAGCCGTTGGCGACGGTGAGCAGGTCGCGGGCCGGGTCGTCGCTCGGGGTGATGTCCTCGGCTTCGTCGCCGCTGATCTGGGTGAAGATCGGGTCGACGGTCCGTTCGACGTACCAGGCGTTGGCGCACTCGTACGGCTCGCCTCCGGCGTCGGCGATGAGCCCGCCGACCACGTCGATGTGGGCGGTGTGATCATCGACGAAGCGGTCGACGAGCGCCTGGGCGTCGGCATCGAGCGCACCCATCTCGGTCATCCGCTGGTACACCTCCAGCGTCGTGTACTCCAGCGACATCGCCGTGCGCAGCCACACCGCGTCGTCGATCACGACCGTGGGGAGCGGAGTCGCCGGCGGGGCATAGCCCACTCTCCCCGGCTCGGCCTCCTCGTCCTTGCCGCACGCGGCGAGCAGCACCCCGACGGATGCGGCGAGCCCTCCGGCTTGCAGCAACCGGCGGCGGCTGAGCCGGGCGTCGGGATCCATCGGCCAGCTCATGACGTCGACCCGGCGAGCTCGAACGGCGGGGCATCGTTGACGAGCAGGGCATCGAGGTCGTCGCCGTGCCCGCCGAGATCGGCCAGGACGGCGCAATGACGGGACTCGACGATCACGATCGAGGCCACCGTCTTGGCGCCGTCGGTGCCTTCGATCTGGCCCAGGGCGTCGAGGTGGGTGGCGACGGCGCTCGACTCGAAGTCGTACGCCGCGGCGGCCACGGCCTCGACATCGGACGTGTCGAACTGGTCCTGGAACTGGGCGAAGAGGTCCTCGTCCGGTCGCTGCGGCGCGGCCCCGCCGATCAGGCCGGAGATCACGTTGGCGTAGCCCTCGTGGTTGGAGCGCAGGGTCTCGATGACGCCGCCGTCGTCGTTGGCGCCGGCGTCAAGCGCGGTCTGGTACAGGTCGCGGGCGGCCAGTTCGAGGCCCTGAAGCGCGGCCAGCACCTCGGTGTCGCTGCCCGTCGGCGCTTCCGGTGGGGTCGGCGGCGTGGTGGCGGGGTGCACGAAGGCGTTTCTCCTCACAATGCGGCCAGCCTTCCCGGCCGGGCCATGGCGGGGCAACTCTAGGGGCACTCAGAAGTCCAGCGCCGACAGCTCCGGGATCCAACCGGAGGCCCGCTCGATGGCGCGGGCCCACACTGCCCGGTCCAGTCGCCCACCGGGCTCGACGACCCGGGCCGGCCGCCACGTCGTCTCGGCGTCCTCGATGTCGCCCCACACGCCGGTCGCCAACCCGGCCAGGAAGGCCGCCCCGAGGGTCGTGGCGTCGACGACGGGGGAGACCTCGACGGGCCGGCCGCTGGCGTCGGCGAGGGCCTGGACGAACGTCGGGTTCTCGCTCATCCCGCCGTCGACGCGCAGCGTCTCGATGCGCAGACCGGTGTCGCCCTCGGCGGCCTCGACGAGATCGGCGCCGCGCTGGGCGACCCCTTCCAGCACCGCCCGCACGACGTGCGCCGCGGTCGTCCCCCGGGTGATCCCGAGCAGGGTGCCGCGGGCCCCGTAGTCCCAGTGCGGCGTGCCGAGCCCGAGCAGCGCCGGCACAAAGACCAGCCCTTCGGTGGACTCGACCGTGGCCGCGACGTCGTGGGTCTGGGCGCTCGACTCGACCAGTCCGAGGTCGTCGCGCAGCCACTCGACGTTCGTTCCCGCCGACAGCATGATCGCCTCGACACCCCAGGCGAGCGCCCCGGCCCGGGACCAGGCGACGATCGGGTACGTGCCGTGGCCGGCCCGCTGGGCCGATGCCGGCGCGTCCGGGCCGCGGCACAGGTCGAGCATCCCGCCGGTCCCGAACGTGATCTTCGTGCGTCCCGGCCGTACACATCCCTGCCCGACCAACGAGCTCTGCTGGTCGCCGACGAGGGCGGCGATCGGAGGGGCGCCGGGAAGCGCCGACGCCTCGCCGATGATCCCGGTCGACGAGACCAGCGTCGGCATCAGCCCGGAAGGGATCCCCAGCGCATCGAGCGCCCGATCGCTCCAGCCGGAGGCGTCGGGAGCGAGCAGTCCGGTGACGGCCGCGTTGGTGTGGTCGGTGACGTGGAGCGCGCCGTCGGACAGTTCCCGCGCCAGCCAGGAGTCGAGCGTGCCGAAGCAGAGGTCGCGGTCGCGAGCGCCGGCGACGTTGTCGAGTAGCCAGGCGACCTTGGTCGCCGACTGATTGGGGGCGAGGTGGAGGCCGTGCTCGTCCTTGGCGGTGATGCACTGGATCACGGTGCGCAGGTCCTGCCACCCGAGCCCCGGGGCGATCGGCTCGCCGGTCGACCGGTCCCACACCACCGTGCTCGCTCGCTGGTTGGTGACGCCGACGGCGGTGATCGGCTGATCGGCGGCCGCGATGACCTCACCGGCGGCGTCGACCACCAGGCGGGCGACCTCGGCGGCGTCGAACTCGACGAGCCCGGGGAACGGCGACGACGGTGGTGACGACCGCGCCGCCATCGCCACGATGGCGAGGTACTCGTCGACCACCGCGGCGCGCAGGGTGGACGTACCGACGTCGATGACGAGGATCACGTCGGCATGCTGTCATCCCGCCGCATCGGGCGAAGACTCCCGGTTCGGTACCGGCGGCCACGGCGACGGTCCGAACGGCGAGTCGAGGCCGAGCTTGCCGGGGTTGAGGATGCCGAGCGGATCGAGCGCGGTCTTGACGGCGGCCAGTACCCGCCGGGCGGGTCCCAATGCCTCACCGACGAAGCGGCCCCGGTTGATCCCGATGCCGTGGTGGTGCGAGAGGTTGCCGCCGTGGGCGAGCACGGCCCGCTGCCCGGCGTCCCAAAGGGCGACGTAGGTCGACTCGACCTCGTCGCTCGGCGGGGCCGCGGCGAAGGTGAAGTAGAGACACGCACCGTCGGGGTAGCTGTGCGACAGATGGCAGGACGCGACCAGCGCATGTGTGACGCCGAGCAGCGCCGCTCGAACGACGTCGAAGAGCTCGGCCAGGCGGGCCCACGGCGCGGCGATCTCCATCGTGTCGACGACGAACCCCTTGCGGGTCAGCGTTTGCAGCGCCGACGTGTCGTTGCGGTGCTCGAGCCACCCGGCGACGAGGTCCTCCGAGCCCGCCTCGGCCGGCGCGCACACTTCGCCGACGACGGTCATCGTGGCGTCGACGATCGCGGGGTCGCCCTCGTCGAGGACGAGCAGGACGCTGCGCGCGCCGTCGCCACCGTGACTGCGGGCCGACTCGACCTCGTCGTAGAGGCGCAGCACCGCCGGCGTCGCGCCCCGCCGCAGCATGGCCCGGCACGCCTCGATCCCGTCGGCGAACGAGCTGAACCAGTAGGCCGCCCGCCGTTCCGCGGGCGGGAGGGGGTGAGCGCGCAGCCACACTCGCGTGATCACGCCGAGCGTCCCTTCGGACCCGACGAACAACTGGGTGAGGTCGGGGCCGACGGCCGCCGCCGGAGTCCCGCCCGTGCGCACCGTCGTGCCGTCGGCGAGGACGACCTCGAGCCCGGCGACGAGATCCTCGATCTTGCCGTAGCGGGTGGAGTACTGGCCGGCGCCGCGGCACGCCACCCAGCCGCCGACGGTGGCGAGGTCGAAGCTCTGGGGGAAGTGGCCGACGCTCAGTCCGTGGTGCTGTTGCAGCTCGGTCTCGAGGTCGGGTCCGAACGTGCCGGCGAGGACCTCGACGATGCCCGAGACGTCGTCGACCCCGCCGAGGCCCGCCAGACCAGTGAGATCGGCCACGACACCGCCGTGGATCGGGACCGACGCCCCGCAGACCCCGCTGCGCCCGCCGGCGACGGTGAGCGGGACCTGCGCGTCGGCGCAGATCCGCACGACCGAGGCCACGGCTCGCGTCGTGGCCGGCCGGACGACCACCGCGGCCCGCGCCGGGACCTGCCCCCCGAGCGCCCAGTGCAGGGCGAGCGGCCACCAGTCACGGCTGCAGTCGGCGACGGCATCGGGGTCGTCGATCACCTCGCAGACCTCGCCCAGCGCGGTGATGACCTCGCGCGGGACCTCGACCGCGCTGGCCCACCGAGAAGCGGAGCCACCGAGCTCGATCGGCGGCGTGGCCTCCATCATGCGCTGGCGGGGATCGTCCCGGCGTCCGTCTCCTCGTCGCTCACGAGGGCGCGGTACTCGGCGAGCTGGCGGGCGAGCTCGGCGTCGTCCCAGCCGAGCTGGTCCCCGATGAGCTCCGCCACGGCGGGGGCGGCGGCGAGCGTGGCGGCCCGGTCGAACAGGTGCGCCCGCGTCCGCCGCACGAGCACGTCGATCAGGGTCGTCGCCATCTCGTGGCGTACGGCGTAGACCGCCTCGGCCCGCAGGTACGGCAGACCCTCGACCAACGGTTCGCCGAGGCTGGGATCGGCGGCGACGAGCGCGTCGATGTCGGCGGCGAGCGTCCCGTAGCGGGACCCGAGGTGCCCCGACCGGCTCCCGGCCGGGGCTTCCCGGTACCCGTCGGCGCCGAGCAGCGGCAGCCGCTTGGTGCGGCAGCGGGCCCGGTGTCCGAGCTGCCGCGCGACGACGTCGACCGTGTCCTCGGCCATCTCGCGGTAGGTGGTGAGCTTGCCTCCGGTGACCGACACCATTCCGGACGGGCCGATCGTGACCCGGTGCCGGCGCGACAGATCGGCCGTGCGGGCGCGCGGCACCGACTTGACGAGCGGCCGCAGTCCCGCCCACACCCCGCTCACGTCGGCGTGGGTGATCCCGGTGGTCACGGCCGCGTTCAGCGCCTGCAGGACGTAGGCGATGTCGTCGCCGGTGCAGGGCGGGTCGTCGAGCGGACCGTCGTAGTCGGTGTCGGTCGTGCCGACGTAGGTGTGCTCGAAGGTGCCGTCGTGGCGCGGTCCCCAGGGGACGACGAACAGGCTCCGCCGGTCGCCCGGAACCGGGATCACGACCGCGATGTCGTTGCGCACCTTCTCCCACGGGACGGTGAGGTGGACCCCCTTGGCCGGGCGGATCGAGTCCGGGTCGACGCCGCCCTCGAGCGTGCGGACGTCGTCGGCCCAGACGCCGGCGGCGTTGACAATCGTGCGGGCCCGCACCTCGAGCGGCCGGCCGCCGCCGTCGACCACCGCCCCGGTGACCCGGCCATCGTCGCCCTTGGTCAGGCCGGTGACGCGGGCCCGGTTGACGACAGTCGCGCCGTGCAGGGCCGCGGTGCGGGCGATCGTGAGCACCAGCCGGGCGTCGTCGGTGGTGGCGTCGTAGTACAGGTATCCGCCGGCCAGTCGCTCGCGGGCGATCGTCGGCAGGTGGGCGAAGGCTTCGTCAGCGTCGAGCCGCTTGTGCAGCTTGCCGATGCGGAACCCCCCGGTCAGGTCGTACATCCACATCGCCGAGCCGAGGGCGCGGGCGACCCGGCGTGGGATCAATCCGTCCCGGGCGAGGATGGGGATCATGAACGGCAGCAGCGTCACGAGGTGGGGTGCGTTGCGCCGGAGCCGCTGACGCTCATGGAGGGCGTCGTACACCAGGCGAACGTCCCCCTGTTGGAGGTAACGAAGTCCCCCGTGGACCAACTTGGAGCTCTTCGAGGAGGTGCCGCTGGCGAAGTCCCCGGCCTCGACCAGGGCCGTGCGCAGTCCGCGGGTGACGGCGTCGAGGGCCACCCCGGCACCGGTGATCCCACCCCCGATGACCAGGACGTCGAAGTCTTCGCGGCCGAGTCGTTCGAGCATCGTCGCCCGGTCGAACGGGGCCCCGTAGGTCACGCTGAGGACGGTAGTCGGCCGGCCGAGGATTGCCTCTGGCGCACAGTGCCGGAGTGGTTCTATCGTTCCCATCGCACAGCAAACCTGGATGGGGGATTGGTACGTGTCGCTCCAGGACATCGAATGGCGCAAGCTGGGGGCCTGCCGTGGTCTCGATGCGAGCATCTTCTACCCCGACGACGATGACGACGCCGAGGTCGCCAAGGCCGTGTGCGCGACCTGTGGCGTCCGCGTCGCCTGCCTCGAACATGCCCTGATGGCACGGGAGAAGGCGGGGGTCTGGGGTGGAGCCACCGAGCGCGAGCGTCGGCGGATCATCCGCCAGCGTCGTCGATCCGCCTAAACCGCGAGACCGCTCACCCGAGGGTTTCGTGCCGATACGTCGCGGCGCGAAACCCTCGGGTGACGGCAAACACTCGGGTGGGCATCATGGCGGTCACCGCGACGTCCACCATTAGATTCCGGTCGTGGCCAGTGCCGACGAAGAGGAGCTCCAACGTCACGGCGGATGGCCGGGTCTACTCACCGAGCTGCTCGCCGGGCGGGACCTGTCCGCCGAGCAGGCCCGCTCGGCGATGGCGAACATCCTCGGCGGGCGGGCAACGGCCGCCCAGCTGATCGGCTTCGTCGTCGCACTCCGGGCCAAGGGCGAGACGGCCGACGAGCTGTCCGGACTGCTGGACGCCGTGCTCGACGCCGCCGAGTTGGTGGCGCTCGACGACGAACTGCGCGGGCGGGCGATCGATGTCGTCGGCACCGGCGGGGACCGGTCGCACTCGATCAACGTCTCGACGATGGCGGCGCTCGTCGTCGCCGGCGCCGGCGTGCCGGTCTGCAAGCACGGGGCGCGCGGCGCGTCCTCGCAGTGCGGGACCGCCGATGTGCTCGAGGAGTTGGGCGTCGCCATCGAGTTGTCGCCGCAGGGGGTGCAACGGTGCGTCGAGACGGCCGGCATCGGCTTCTGCTTCGCCCCCCGCTTCCACCCGGCCTTCCGCTTCGCCGCCCCGTCCCGCCGCGAGATCGGGATCCCGACCGTGTTCAACCTGCTCGGCCCGATGGCCAACCCCGGGCGGGTGCGGCGCTACCTGATCGGCGTCGCCGACGCCGCCTTCGCCGAGCGGATGCTGGCGTCGCTGCGCGCCCACGGCGCCACCGATGCGTGGGTCGTGCACGGGGGCGGGCTCGACGAGCTGACCACGACCGGGTCGTCGACGGTCCTCGCCCTGCACCACGACGGAGCCGCCCACTCGTTCCCCGTCGACCCAGTGGAGCTGGGGCTCGCGCCGGCCACCAACGAGCAGCTGATCGGTGGCCCGCCGCCGTACAACGCCGACGTCGTCCGACGGGTGCTCGGCGGCGAGCACGGCGCCCACCGCGACATCGTCGTCCTCAACGCGGCCGCCGCCTTGGTCGTCGCCGGTGAGGCCGACGACCTCGCCGACGGTGTCGAGATCGCGACGGTGACGATCGACGACGGGCGGGCCGCCAAGGTGCTCGACACCTTCGTGCAGGTGTCCCAGGAGGCGGCGCAGGAGACTGGGGCGACTTGATCGTCGCCCGTGTGCCGGCGTCCTCCGCCAACCTCGGCCCCGGGTTCGACGCCCTCGGGATGGCGCTGACGCTGTACGCCGAGATCGGCGTCGCCGACTCCACGGAGCCGCTGCCCGCACGGGCCCAGCGCATCGGTGAGCGCCATCCCGCCGACGTCGCGTTTCGCCGAGGCGGCGGTCGGGGAGCACTGTGGGTGCGATCGCCGATCCCAGTCGGCCGGGGCTTGGGGTTCAGCGGGGCGATGCGCGTCGGCGGCCTCGTCGCAGCCTGGACGCAGACCGCGGGCGGGTCCGGCGATCTCGCGGCCGCCCGGACTACCTTGCTCGGACCCGCCGCGGAGCTGGAGGGACACGCCGACAACGTCGCCGCCTCGCTCTACGGCGGTGTCGTCGCCACCGCCGCGGGCCGGGCGGTGTCCGTGCCGACGGCGGTCGAGCCGGCCGTGCTGACGTGGGTGCCGTCGTTCACGACGGCCACCGAGAAGTCGCGCACGGCGCTGCCGTCCGAGGTGCCGTTCGACGACGCGGTGTTCAACGTCGGTCGCACCGCGCTGCTCGTCGCCGCCCTCGCCGCCGGCGACGTCGACGCCCTCCGCGCCGCGACGGAGGACCGCTTGCATCAGGACCGGCGCCTGGCCGTGGCGGCGCCGGCGCGGGCCGCCTTGGCGGCCGGGCTGGAGGCGGGGGCGTGGTGCGGCTGGCTCTCCGGGAGCGGGCCGACCGTGGCGTTGTTGTGCGCGCCGGATGATGCCGGCCCGGTGGCGGCGGCCCTCCCGGCCGACGGTCACGTCAAGGTGCTGGCGGTCGACCACGACGGTGCGACCG
>JBKOUV010000082.1:0-10690 GCA_046723555.1 Actinomycetota bacterium
GAAGCCCCAGTTCCCGCGTTGCCCGCTCGTGCGTCGCTCGCATCCGGTCACCCAGCTCGCCCTGGAACGGGCTCCGCCACACGTCGATCAGGGCGCGCGGCCGATCGCCATCGGCCACGCGTGGTCGGTTCGCTCCGACGATGTCCGCCGGCGCCGCCGGCGCGAGCACGGCCGACGCCCGTTGGCCGGGGTCGAGGGCGTGGACGAGTTCGCGGGCGAGGTCCTCTGCTCCGGCCAGCGGTCGCAGTGGGTGCGGTCCGAGCAACGGCGACGACGCCGGGTCGGCGCCCAGGAAGATCGGGGTGGACGCCTTGACATCACCGTCAACAACGAGGTGGTTGATCGACACGTGGTGGCCGCCGAAGCGCCACGACCACGGGCCCTCGTCGCTCGGCTCGCCGAACACGCGCAGGTAGTAGAGGCCGGGATCGCGGCCCCGCTCGCGCTCGAACTCGACACTCCAGCCCTCCAACTCGTCGAGGACGTTCTCCAGTCCGATGATCGTCGAGACCGTCACGTAGGCCGGGCGGGACAACCCGGTCGCGATGAACCGCATGGCGAGGCGCTGCTGGGCCGGGCGCATCGCCGCGAGCGTCAATCCGCCGTGGTCGGTGGGCGTGTAGAACCAGCGATGACGTTCCTCGTCCGAGGGGAACGGCCACGCCGCCAGGGAGCGCTGGACCTCGTCGAGCGAGTCCAAGAACGCGGCTGCGGCGTCGGCCATTCGCCCGGCGATGTCGGAGCCGTGTTCGCTCACTGGTGCACCATCCCATTACCGCGGAGATCATCCACCATCGGCATGTGGTGCACCAGTGAGCCTGCGGCGCCGTAACGCTGATTCGCTCGCTCGAAGACTCGCTCGCTCATTGTCCCGGCCCCCGGAGTCCGAAGATCAGCTCGGGATCGCCGGGCACCCAGTTGCAGTCGACCTGCGAGCGGGCGCCGATGCGGCGGGTGCGGTCGAGCAGCTGCCGGCCGAGGGCCAGCTGGGTCGGCTCCCACGCGGCCAGGGCGCGATCGACGTCGTCGTGGGCGCCGAGGGCGTCGGCAAGTGCCCAGCCGTCGGCCGCCGCCTTCGCCGTTCCGGCCGCCGCGTGCGGGCGCACGACCCACGCCGCGTCGCCGACCAGACAGACTCGCCCGAAGGCCATCCGCGGGACTTCGACATCGCAGATCACCTGGACGAACGGCCGCTCGACCGAGCACACCACCCAGGAGACGAGATCCGGCAGGCGGGCGCGGGCGACGGCCCGCATCTCAGCGACGTGGTCGTCGCGCACCCCACCAGGCGGCACCGAGTGCTCGTGCCGCCCGCCGGTCGCCGCGGTCAGCAGGTCATCGAGGTCGCCACCGGCGAGGTAGTTGCGGTACCACACGAAGTTGATCAGGCGCTCTCCGGGCCGCACGGAGCCGTCCGGCCCGGGAATCGGGTAGAGCAGGATGTGGCTGTTGGCGTACACGAAGTACGTGATCGCGTCACCGAGCCGGGCGCGGGCGTCGGGATCGAGCTCCGCCTCCGGTTGCACCCCGCGCCAGGCGACATAGCCGGCGTAGCCGATTTGAACGTCGGGGAGCAGCCGGCGGCGAGCCGACGAGTTCACGCCGTCGGCGCACACGAGTAGGTCGGCGTCGATCGGGACGTCGTTGGCCAACTCGACCCGCACCGAGTCGTCCTTCACCTCGAACCCGGTGACCTCGGAGCCGAGGAAGTAACGCTCCCGGTCGAAGCACCCGAGCAGTCTCCGGTAGACGGTGTTCCACGAACTGAACCGGTACCGGTGGGCTTGGTCGTGGAGCACGTCGCCGTCGCGGCCGAGGTAGCGGATGTGACTGGTCGACGTGCTGATGTCGTCGAGCGGAACGCCGACCCGCTCGACAAGGTACCGGGCGCTGTCGGGCAGCAGCCCGATGCCCGCGCCCCGCTCCTGCAGCTCGGACGGCGACCGCTCGTGGATGGTGACGTCGAGCCCGGCGTCGGCGAGCAGGAGCCCGGCGGTGAGCCCGCCGAGCGACCCGCCGGCGACGACGACCCGGCGACGGTTCACCACCGGCTCACGGCTGGCCGAACGTCGCCACCCGGTCCACGCTGCACTCGAACAGGACGCGCCGCTCGTCGAACGACGGGTCGCGGATGCCGTACGGCGGATCGCTCCCGGTGTACTTGGTCCAGATCCGATCGAGCTGCTCGGTCACCCGTTTGCCCTCCACCGGGTCGTCCTCGAGGATCTCCCGCTCGATCGTGCATTTGATGCTGACCCAGTGGTACGAGTTCTCCGGGTTGACGAGCAGGAACGACAACCGCTGGTTCTTGCGGATCCACTCGACCTTCTTGCGATGGGTCGCCACGTTCAACAGCACGTGCTCATCGTCGTAGTCGAACCACATCGGCGTCTGGTTGACCCGACCGTCGTTGCCGATGAGCCCCAGGATGGCGACGACCGGACGGTCGAGGAGCTGTTTGTAGGTCGGATCGAGATCGCTCAACGAGGCGATCTCGTCGTGGGAACCGACGCTGAACTGATTCGGCTGGACGCCGCCCGAGACGTCCAGAAACCTCGCTACCCGGATCGACATCTGGTACCCCCATTGGCTGGCCGGCGGTCGCTCGATCGTAGTGTCTGACCGCGTGAGCGAGCGGAGCGCGCGCATGGCCGACGAGCTGGTGTCGGCGCTCGCCGCCGGCGGCGCGACGACCGTGTTCGGGCTGCCGGGTGGCGGCTCGAACCTCGACGTCGTCGGCTCGGCAGAGCGGGCCGGGCTTCGCTTCGTGCTGACCCACACCGAGACGGCGGCGGCAGTGATGGCCGGGGTCTCGGCGGAGCTCACGGGCGTCCCGTCGGCGTGCCTCGTGACCCGAGGTCCCGGCGTCGCCAGCGCGGCGAACGGGGTCGCCCAGGCCCTGCTCGACCGTCAGCCGATGGTCGTCATCAGCGACTGCGTCGAGGCCGCCGAGCGCGGGCGCGTGTCGCACCAGCGGATCGACCAGCGCGCGCTGATGGCGACAGTCACGAAGGCGTCGCTGCGCTACGGACCCCACGATTCCGACGTACCGGCGCGTGCGGTCGAGCTGGCGCGCGACGGCCGCCCGGGACCGGTTCACCTCGACTTCGACCCCTCGGCGACTGAACCATCCGAGCCCGCCCCGGTTCCCGGTGACTCCACGGCTCAGCTCCCGAGCGATTGGGAGGACCTGGTACGGAGGGCCCGCCGGCCGGTGATCGTCGCCGGTGTCGGTGCCACAAGAGTCGAGCTCGACCGGTTCGTCGCCTCCGGTCCAATCCCGATCCTGACGACGTACAAGGCCCGTGGCATCGTCCCCGACCGCAGCCCGAGCGCGGCGGGCATCGCCACCGGGGCGACGGCAGAGGCGCCGTTGCTCGACGCCGCCGACGTCATCGTCGGGATCGGGCTCGACCCGGTCGAGCTGATCCCGGCCCCGTGGCCGTACCACGCGCCGGTCGTCCTGCTCGGTTCGTGGCCGATCGACGACAGCGCCTACTTCGGCGACCGGCTCGTGGCCGAGGCCGTCGGCGACCTGTCGGCCCTGGTCGGCGCGCTCGCCTGCGTGGTCCGATCGACGTGGTCGACCGGCGACGCCCAGCGCCACCGCGACGCGGCCGTCGCTCGCATCGCCGCCGCAGTGCCGGCCGAGCCGGTCGCCCTCACACCACAACAGGTCGTCACGATCGCCCGGGGAGCCGCGCCGCCCGGCACGGTCGCCGCCGTCGACGCCGGCGCCCACATGCTCGCCGCCGTCCCGCTGTGGGAGGTCGAGTCGCCGGGCGAGCTGCTCATCTCCAACGGCCTGGCCACGATGGGCTTCGCCCTTCCCGCGGCCATCGCCGCCGCCCTAGTGGATCCCGCGCGCCCCGTGATCTGCTTCACGGGCGATGGCGGGATCGGCATCGCCCTGGCCGAACTGGAGACGCTCGCCCGCCTCCGCCTCGACGTGGTCGTGGTCGTGTTCAACGACGCCGCGTTGAGCCTGATCGCGATCAAGCAGGGCGCCGACGGGCAGGGCGGGGCGCAGGCGGTCTCGTACGCGCCGACCGACTTCGCCGCCATCGCCAGGGGGTTCGGGATCCGCGCCCACCGAGTCTCCGACGCCGCCTCCTATCGACAGGCGTTGGCGGCCGCCTTGCAGCGCCGCGGCCCGTACCTCCTGGACGTCGCCGTCGACCCGTCGTGCTATCCGGCGATCCTCGCCGCCATCCGCGGCAGATACTGACCATCACAACTATTGCGCCTCGCAGGTAAGGTTGATGCGATGAAGGTGCGCTGGCTCGACCCGGAGGAGATGGCCGCGTGGCGCGCGTACATCGAGACCGTTTCCGAGCTCAACGCCGCGCTCGAGGCCGACCTCGGCGAGCACGGACTCACCCTCGGGGACTACCAGGTGCTCGTGTACTTGTCGGAGGCCGAAGGACGATCGATGCGGATGTGCGACCTCGCCGCCCAGCTGCAACTCTCCCCCAGCGGCCTCACCCGCCGCCTCGACGGGCTGGTCCGCGCCGGACTGGTCGAGCGCCGTCCGTCCGACACCGACCGCCGCGTCATGCTGGCCGTGCTCACCGGCGAGGGCTCGGCCGCGCTGGCGAAGGCGGCGCCGACGCACGTCGACAGCGTGCGGACGCGGGTGTTCGACCAGATCGATCGCAACGACATCGGCGCGATGGAACGCATCTTCACGGCCGTGCGGCTCGGCCTGCACCCCGAGGAGGACTCCCCGTGACCACGTTGCCCGGCGGCTTCGGCTGCCACGTCGCCAACATCGGCCTCCGCGACGCCGGCAACGACTTCCTCGTCATCTCGGCAAGGAGCCCGGTGCCGGCTGCCGGCACGTTCACCCGCAGCCGGTTCACCGGGCCGAGCGTGACGATCAGTCGCGACCACCTTCGCGACGGCCGGGCCCAGGCGATCGTGGTGATCGCCAAGAACGCCAACGTCGCCAACGGTCCCGACGGGTACGCCGACGCCGAGGTGATCGTGTCAGCCGTGGCCGCCCGCCTCGGGTGCTCGCCGGACGACGTGCTGATCGCGTCGACGGGCGTGATCGGCCGGCGCTACCCGCTCGAGCGGATGCTGGCGGGCATGGCGAGCATGCCTGCCCAACCGGACGGGACCGACGTGCTGGCGGCGGCGGAGGCGATGATGACCACCGACACGGTCCCGAAGGTCGCCGAGGCGGCGGTCGGACCGGGTCCGGCCCGGGTCGTCGGCATCGCCAAGGGGGTCGGGATGATCGAGCCGGACATGGCGACGATGATCGCCGTGCTCGTCACCGACGCCGCCGTCGATCCCGACGACCTCGACCGTCGCTTCCGGCGGGTCGTCGAGCGCACGTTCAACTGCGTGAGCATCGACACCGACACGTCGACGAGCGACACCGCGGTGGTGCTGGCGAGCGGGGCCGCCGGGCCGGTCGACGGCGGCGATCTGGAGGCCGCCCTCGGGGCCGTCGCCGAGTCGCTGACCCGCCAGATCGCGGCCGACGGTGAGGGCGCCGAGACGCTCATCGAGGTGGTCGTGGACGGCGCCCGGGACCGGGCCCAGGCGAAGCGGGTCGCCAAGGCCATCGTCAACTCGCCGCTGGTCAAGGCGGCCGTGCACGGCGCCGATCCGAACTGGGGGCGGGTGGCGATGGCGATCGGCAAGTGTCAGGACGACACGGACATCGAGCAGGACCGGGTCGTGATCCGCTTCGGGGACCGGGAGGTCTATCCGGCGCCGGTCGACGCTGCCGGGCTCGCCGTGCTCGCCGACTACCTGCGCGGCGACGAGGTCCGGATCCACGCCAGCCTGGGGATCGGAGCCGGCCACTGCACCGTGTGGGGCTGCGACCTGACGGCCGGATACGTCCGGATCAACGCCGACTACACCAGCTGAGCAACTTTTCGCGAACCGCGTCGCTCGGCCGTGCGTAGTGGACGAATAGGGGGAATCTCTAGCCACAGCCAGGAGGAGGCAAGTTGATGAGACTTGGACGGTACGCACGCATCGGCATCGGTGTCGCCGCAGTGGGGGTGTTGGGGATTGGAGCGGCCGTCGTCGCCGGCGGCAACCAGCGCAAGTTCTCGGAGCGCCTGGAGGGATACCAGGAGGTTCCGGCACTGTCGACGGACGGGTCCGGGTCGTTCCGGGCGTCGCTCAACTCAGACGGCACTGAACTGAACTACCGGCTGACGTTCAGCGACTTTGACACCCCCGTGTTGTTCGCCCACATCCACTTCGAGAACGCGACGAACAACGGCCCGGTCATCGTCTTCCTGTGCGGCGGGGGCGGCAAACCGGCTTGCCCGCCGGACGGCGGGACCGTGACAGGCACGATCGTCCCTGCCGACGTCGGCGCCTTCGGTACAGCCGCGCAGGGCATCGCCCCCGGCGAGTTCGACGAGTTCATCGACGCGCTGCGCTCAGGGGCGACCTACGTGAACGTGCATACCGACCAGTTCAGGGGCGGCGAGATCCGCGCCCAAATCGAAGGCGACCGCGGCAACGACTGATCCGGATCACCCACGGTTTGTGTCACCGCATACGTCGAACTTCGTCGTATGTGGTGACACAAACGGGGTGAGGAGCTACTTGGGCGGCATGCGGATGCCGCCGTCCACCCGGATCGTCTCGGCGTTGAGGTAGCTGTTGGTGACGCACTCGAGCACCACCGACGCCAGCTCCTCCGGGGTGCCGAGCCGTTGGGGGAACAGCACGCCCTTCTGCAAGTTGGCCTTGAACGCCTCGCTGGCGTCGCCCTCGCCGTAGATCGGCGTGTCGATCAGGCCCGGAGCGACGGTGTTCACCCGCACGCCGATGGCGGCGAGGTCGCGGGCGACCGGCAGCGTCATCCCGACGATCCCGCCCTTCGACGCCGAGTAGCTGGCCTGCCCGATCTGCCCGTCGAAGGCGGCGACCGAGGCGATGTTGACGATCGCACCCCGCTCGCCGGAGGCCAGCGGCTCGGTCGTGCTCATCGCCGTGCCGGCGATCCGAATGCAGTCGAACGTGCCGATCAGGTTGATCGCGATGACCCGCTTGAACGCGTCGAGGTTGGCCGCCGAGTCGTAGGAGCCGTCCTTGCCGACCGTGCGCTGAGCCCACCCGATCCCGGCCGAGTTCACGAGCACGCGCACCGGGCCGATCGACTTCGCCATCTCGACGGCGTTGACGATGTCGTCGGTGTTGGTGACGTCGACCTTGGCGAACGCGCCGCCGAGCTCGGAGGCGAGCGCGCCGCCCTTCTCCTCCTGCAGGTCGGCGATCACGACCTTGGCGCCCCGCTGGGCGAGCAGGCGGGCCGTCGCCGCGCCGATCCCCGACGCGCCGCCCGTGACGATTGCGCTTGCGCCGTCAATGTCCATGCCGCCGGACGATAGGCAAGCCCGTTCCATCCGGCCCAACCGGCGGGCCCACGGGAACGGATGACCAGTAGGCTGCGCCACTCAATGAGCCATGAGGAGGCGCTGCCCACCCGTGCCGTCACCGCGGGCCGGCGGTACCAGGGTGCGAGCCTCAACGTCCCACTGTGGGCGAACAGCACCTGGCAGACCGACGGCCTCGACGACACGCGCAAGCGGGCGACGGGGATGCGGCCCGCCGACTTCTACAGCCGCTATGCCAACCCCACGGTGCGCGCGTTCGAGGATGCGATCGCCGAGCTCGAGGGCGCCGAGGACGGCCTGGCCTTCGGCTCGGGCATGGGGGCCGTCGCGTCCACCGTGTTCGCCCTGTGCTCGGCCGGCGACCACGTGGTCGCCCAGCGCCAGCTCTACGCCGGTACCGCCGCCTTCCTCCAGGGCCCCTGCGCCCGTCTCGGGATCGAGGTGACGTTCGTCGACGGCACCGAACCGGGCGCGCTCGCCGCTGCGGTGCGACCGGGCCGGACGATGCTGGTGATCAGCGAGACCCCGTCGAACCCCCGGCTCGATCTCGTCGACCTCGACGAACTCGGGGCGATCTCGGGGCCGTACACGCTCGTCGACTCGACGTTCGCCACCCCGATCGGCCAGCAGCCGCTCAGCCATGGGGTCGACCTCGTGCTCCACTCGGCGACCAAGGGCATCTCCGGCCACAACGACGCGACCCTCGGGGTGATCGCCGGTTCGGCGGACCTGCTCGACGCGATCTGGGCCTACGCCGTACTCCACGGGGCGAGCGCCTCCCCGTACGACGCCCTCAACGGCCTGCGCGGCGTGCGCACGCTCGCCGTGCGTCAGCGCCATCAGGCGGCCGTCGCGTTGCAGGTGGCCGAGGCGCTCCTCGAGCACCCGGGCATCCAGGCGGTCCACTACCCCGGCCTGCCCGATCACCCGCAACACGAGCTCGCCCGCAAGCAGCTCAAGGTGCTGCCCACGGTTCTCGCCGCCGATCTCACCGGCGGCGTCGACGCCGCCCGGGCGATGCTCGACGCCCTCCGCGTCGGCCGCCCCGCCACGTCTCTCGGCGGCCCGGAAACACTGGTCTGTCACCCGGCGACGAGCACCCACGTGAGCCTGTCACCCGACGAGCAGGCGGCGATCGGCATCACCCCCGGCTTGGTCCGCATCTCGATCGGGCTCGAGGATCCCGACGACGTGCTCACCGACCTCACCAGGGCCATCCCTTCGTAGCGCGAAACTGCGGCCTGCATAACAAGTTATGCTCGTTGCCATGGCTACGAAGCGTGTGACCGTGAGCCTGCCCGCGGAGCTCGCGGCGAGAGTGACCGCAGCGGCGGCTGGACGCTCGGTCTCCGCGTACGTCGCCGAGGTTCTCGGCGAGCATCTGGGATCGAGCGAACTGGACGAGGTCTGGCATGCCTACGTCGCTGACGTCGGCGTAAGCGACAGCGACATCGCTGCGGCCGACGCGATCCTCGATGAGCTGACGGCAGGGCCGTCGACTCGGGCATCGTGAACGGGCTGGTGCTCGACGCCGGAGCGTTCATCGGGCTCGAGCACCGGAAGCGTCACGTGGTCGCCCTCTTCGAGCGCGCTCGCGCCCGTTCGATTCCAATGGTCACCTCCGCCGCAGTAGTCGGACAGGTATGGAGAGGGCATCGACGGCAGGCACCGGTCGCCCTCGTCTTGAACTGGCCGAACTTGGAGGTGCTTGACCTGACGGCGGCGCACGGTCGCTTGATCGGACAGATGCTCGCGGTGAGCGGATCCGTTGACGTGATCGACGCACACGTCGTGTTGCTCGCGCGCGAGCGTGGGTGGCCGGCCGTGACCACCGATCGCGCCGACCTCGGCCGTATCGACCCGACGCTCGCCCTGCACGAGATCTGATCTCGTGAGCGCCGCTGACGTGTCGAAGGCCGACGTGGCCGCGATCATCCTCACCCAGGGCGACCGGCTGCCGGCGTTGACCGAGGCGGTGGCGTCGGTGACCGCGCAGCGCGGCGTCGCCGTCGAGTGCATCGTGGTCTGGAACGGGGCCGCCGGGCACGCCCTGCCCGCCGGCACGGTCGATCGCGACGTCGAGCTGGAAGCCAACGTCGGCATCCCGGAGGGGCGCAACGCCGGCGCAGCCGCGTCGGATGCCCCGGTCCTGCTGTTCCTCGACGACGACGCCCGGCTCCTCGACCGATCGAGCCTGGCAGGGGTCGTGGCCGAGTTCCGGCGCGACCCGCACCTCGGCGCGGTCGGCCTGCGGCTCGTCGACGAGCGGGGGGAGACGTCCAGTCGTCACCTCCCCCGCGTCGGTCGAGTGGGCGCGCAGCGGCCGGGAGCCGTGACCTCGTTCCCGGGCGGGGCGTGCTGCATCCGGGCCGCCGCGTTCGAGGCCGTCGGCGGCTTCTACGACGCGTACTTCTACTCGATGGAGGAGACCGACCTCGCCTGGCGGCTGGTCGACGGCGGGTGGACGATCCGGTACGACCCGGCTCACGTCGTGTTCCACCCCCGCACCCAGCCGAGCCGGCACGCAGCGGCGGCGTGGCGAACGGCGCGCAACCGCGCCTGGCTGGCCTACCGGCTTTTGCCGCTGCCCCTCGTGCCGGTCTACCTCTCGTCCTGGCTGCTGATCACGCTCGCTCGCCGCTCGGCCTCGACGGCCGACTTCGTGCGCGGTGTGCGCGATGGCTGGCGCACCCGACCTGGCCCACGCCGCCCGATCCGCTGGCGGACGGTCTGGACGCTCACCCGCCTCGGTCGCCCGCCGATCGTGTGACCGGGTCGATCCGGGCATCCGCCGGCAGCTGGACGGGCAGGCGCGGCCGGCCCGGCCAGAGCACCCCGCCGACGCCGTAGCGCAGCGCCGCCACGGCCTGCGCCCGCGCCGGGGCCCACGACCGACGCCGGGCGAGGCGGACGGCCGCGCGTCCCGCGAAGAGGGCGGTGTAGCCCATGGCCTGTCGTTCGAGCCGCCACGAGTCGCTCCCGTTGTACGACGCCGCGATGAGCCGGATCGTCTCGGCCCGCTCGGCGATGTTGGCCGCGGTGCCGATACGTCCGGCGGTGTCCGATGCCGTATGGACGCGGTGGCGCGCGAGCACGGCGTTCTCGAACCAGATGTCCCCGTGGTGGGCGAGGCGCGTCCACATCTCCCAGTCGGCGGCGTGGGGCAGATCCGGGCGGAACCCGCCCAACACCTCGTACGCCCGCCGCCGCACGACGATCGCCGCCGGGCGGACGCGGTTCGACACCGTCAGCACGGTGCGGGCCCGGCGCCAGATCCCCGATGTCTCCTGCTCGGCGCGGGTCGTCGTGAGTGG
>JBKOUV010000335.1:0-17748 GCA_046723555.1 Actinomycetota bacterium
CACCGCGGCCGCGGCCAACGCCGGCGAGCCCGGGCAGATGGTCGCGATCATGGGCACGTCGACGTGCCACATCATGAACTCCGACTCGCTCGCCGAGGTGCCGGGGATGTGCGGGGTCGTCGACGGCGGGATCGTGCCCGGGCTGTGGGGCTACGAAGCCGGGCAGAGCGGGGTCGGTGACATCTTCGCCTGGTACGTCGACAACCAGCTTCCGGGTGAGTATCGCGACGCCGCGGCGGCTGCCGGGGTCGGCGCCCACGTGCACCTCGCCCGGCTCGCCGCAAAGCTGCCTGTCGGCGGTCACGGCCTCGTCGCGCTCGACTGGCACAGCGGCAACCGGTCGGTGCTCGTCGACCACGACCTGTCCGGGATGGTCGTCGGGCTGACGCTGGCGACCAAGCCGGAGGAGGTGTACCTCGCCCTGCTCGAGTCGACCGCGTTCGGGACCCGCACGATCATCGAGTCCTTCGCACGCAGCGGGGTACCGGTCGCCGAGTTCGTCGTCGCCGGCGGCCTGCTCCAGAACCGGTTCCTGATGCAGCTGTACGCCGACGTCACCTGCCTCCCGATCAGCATCACCACGTCGGAACAGGGCCCGGCGCTGGGGTCGGCCATCCACGCCGCCGTTGCCGCCGGCGCGTACCCCGACATCCGGGTCGCCGCCAAGGCGATGGGCAAGATCGAGCGCGCAGTCTACCGGCCGGACGACTCGCGAGCGGCCGCCTACCACCGGCTGTACGCCGAGTACGCCCTCCTCCACGACTACTTCGGACGGGGCGGGAACGAGGTGATGCACCGCCTGCGCGCGATCCGGCGAGACGCGTGGCGATGAGTGGGAGGGGCGAGCTGCAGGGGCTGCGCGAGCAGGTGTGCGCGCTGCACGGGGAGCTCGTGCGGTGGGGATTGGTCACGTGGACGAGCGGCAACATCAGCGCCCGCGTGCCCGGTGAGGACCTGATCGTGATCAAGCCGAGCGGGATCGCCTACACCGACCTCACGCCGGACTCGATGGTGGTGACCGACTTCGCCGGCCGGCCGGTCGGTGAGGGGTTGTCGCCCTCGTCGGACACGTGCTCCCACGCCTACATCTACCGCGAGCTGCCCGCGGTCAACGGCGTCGTCCATACGCACAGCACCTACGCCACCGCGTGGGCCGCCAGGGGTGAGGCGATCCCGTGCGTGCTCACGGCGATGGCCGACGAGTTCGGCGGCGAAGTGCCGATCGCGCCGTTCGCCCGGATCGGCGACGACCAGATCGGTCGCGCCGTCGTCTCGACGTTGCGCGGCCACCGCTCGCCGGCCGTGCTGCTGCGCAACCACGGCGTCTTCACCATCGGCGCCAGCGCCAAGGCGGCGGTCAAGGCGGCCGTGATGTGCGAGGACGTCGCCCGCACCGTCCACCACGCCCGCCAGCTCGGCCCGCCGATCGCCATCGATCCCGTCGACGTCGACCGCCTCTATGCGCGCTACCAGAGCGACTACGGCCAGCAGGGGGTGGACCGATGACCGCGACCCACGCGTACGAGAACCGCGAGATCTGGTTCCTCACCGGGAGCCAGAACCTCTACGGCGACGACGTCCTCCAGCAGGTCGCCGACCAGTCCGAGGAAGTCGTCCGCGGCCTCAACGGCGCCGGCCCGATCCCGCTCCCGGTGGTCCGCCAGCCGGTGCTGAAGGAGCAGGAGGCGATCCACCGCCAGATGCTCGACGCCAACTCTGATCCCCGCTGCGTCGGGGTGATCACCTGGATGCACACGTTCTCGCCGGCGAAGATGTGGATCAACGGCCTGCAGGCGCTGCAGAAGCCGATGTTGCATCTGCACACGCAGTTCAACCGCGAGCTGCCGTGGGCGGACATCGACATGGACTTCATGAACCTCAACCAGGCCGCCCACGGCGACCGGGAGTTCGCCCACGTCGTCACCCGCGTCGGCGCGCCGCGCAAGACGGTCGCCGGCCACGTGTCCGACCCGTCGGTCGCGGCCCGGATCGCCACGTGGGCGCGGGCGTCGACCGGCCTGGCCGAGCTGCGCTCGCTCCGGCTCGCCCGCTTCGGCGACAACATGCGCCAGGTCGCGGTCACCGAGGGCGACAAGGTCGCGGCCCAGATGCGCTTCGGTGTCGCGGTCAACACGTGGGGCGTCAACGACCTCGTCGCCGCGGTCGAGGCGAGCACCGACGGCGAGGTCGACGGTCTGGTCGCCGAGTACGAGGACCGCTACGACGTGGTTCCTGAGCTGCGCCGCGGCGGCGACCGCCACGAGTCGCTTCGGTACGGGGCGCGCGTCGAGCTCGGATTGCGCTCGTTCCTCGGCGACGGCGGGCTGGGCGCGTTCACGACCAACTTCGAGGATCTCGGTGGCTTGCGACAGCTGCCCGGCCTCGCCGTCCAGCGACTGATGGCCGACGGCTATGGGTTCGGCGCGGAAGGCGACTGGAAGACGGCGGTGCTGCTCCGCACGCTGAAGGTCGTCGCCGAGGGGCTCGACGGCGGCACCTCCTTCATGGAGGACTACACCTACCACCTCGTCCCGGGGCACGAGCGGGTGCTCGGCGCCCACATGTTGGAGGTGTGTCCGTCGATCGCGTCGGGGACACCGAGCCTGGAGATCCATCCGCTGGCGATCGGCAACCGCGAGGACCCGGTGCGGCTCAAGTTCACCGCCACGCCCGGCGAGGGCGTCGTGGTCGGGCTCGCCGACCTGGGCGATCGCTTCCGGCTGGTTGCCAACGAGATCGAGGTGGTCGACCCCGACGAGCCACTGCCGAGACTGCCCGTCGCCTGTGCCGTCTGGAAGCCCAAGCCGGACCTGCGAACGGCCACTGAGTCCTGGCTCGCCGCCGGCGCGCCGCACCACACCGTGCTCTCGACGGCGATCGGCGTGGACGCGCTGTGGGATTTCGCGGAGATGGCGCGCACCGAGCTCGTCGTGATCGACGCGGCGACGACGTCGCGGAACTTCGCCAACGAGCTGCGCTGGAGCCAGGCCTACCACCGCCTGGCCCAAGGCCTCTGACCAGGGAACGGATCGGATCGTGCGGCTAGCACGGCCGCGGGAGTAGGTACTCCGCCCGGGTACGTAGGTCGGCCCACGCGGGAGAATAAGTAGCGACTACTCACGCACTCGGTGGCCGGATCGTTCACGATCGCACCGTGAACCTCTTCCCACCCTCCTTCGGCGAGCAGGTGGCCGCCGCGCAGCGGTGGGCACTCTCCGCCCAGGCGAGCAGCTTCTCCCTGCCCTCGCCCGACATCACGCGGGCCGTCCCGCGATCCGAGATCGAACCGGCCGAGCGGATTGAGTACGTGGTACTCACGACAGCCGACCGCGGCCGTGCCGACGATGCCGGCCATGAAGCATCTGCGGCTCAGGGACATCACCGGCTGTATCGACCCCGAACTCCTCGCGCACGGGCGACTCGGTCGCGGTGTGGTGACGGATCTCGAGGTCGAACGGACCGTCCGGGCCGCGTCGGTTGACTACCACGTGTGCCGGCTGACGGTCCGGCTGCAGGTCGACGGCGGACAGCCGTACACGACCGTTGTCCACCAGCGGATCCCGGTCGCCGCGCTTCCGGCGCTGACGGGTGGCGCGGCGACCGTACCGGTGCGGGTTGATCCGGCCGATCCTCGAGTGGTCGCCCTCGACCTCGCCGCTACCGCTTGAGCGCCGCCTCCAGTTCCTGCCGCTTCGACACGCCGAGCTTGTCGTAGATCCGCTGGATGTGGTTGTCCACGGTGCGTGGCGAGAGGAACAGCTTCTCGGCGATCTCGCGGCTCGAGAGACCGTCAGCGGCGAGGGAGGCGACCTCGCGCTCGCGGCTGGTGAGCGCGACCGGTCCGACTTCGGTCCGCGCCGCAGGGGACCGGGCGGCCTCGCACTCGGTCTCGAGCCGGCGGGCCAGCTCGTCGCACGCCGCCGCCCGCCTCCGATGGCCCCCGGCCCGCCAGGCCGCCGCCGCCCCGGTCGCCGCCTCGTAGGCGAGGTGGGCGACGCCGAGGCCGGCCAGGCGGTTGGCCGCCGCTTCGAGCGGCTCCGCGGCGCCCGACGCGAGGGCCCGCGCGTGATCGGCGAGGGCCGGGACGAGCTCGCCGTCGACCCGTTCGGCCAGCTCGGCGAGCCGGCGTTGTTCGGCCCGGGCGTCCCCGAGGCGGGCGATGTCGTGGCGCAGCACCGCCTCGGCGACGAGCTGGTCCGTGTCAGCTGCCCGGGACGCCGCGGCTCGCAGCATCAAGACGGCCTCGGTGCGCGCGCCGGCGGCCGCGCTCGCCCAGGCCCGGCTCCGTTCGACGAGGTCCAGGTCGAGGAGCTGGCGCGGCGGGGTCTCGAGCGCGTCGAGCTCCTCGAGCGCGGCCGCACTCGCAGCCCGGTCGGAGCGCAGCGCCGCGGCGAGGGCGTCGCCGCCGAGTGACCAGCGCAAGGTCGGGACGTTGTTGATCTCGCGGCTGGTGGCGACGGCCTCCCGGAAGTGCTGACCGGCCGTCACCACCCGGCCCCGGTGCAGCGCGGTCAGCCCGGCGAGCATGGCGAACGTCGACTGCAGCGGGACGTCGTGGGCCGCGACCGAGGCGTCGTAGCCCTTCGCCACCAGGTCGCTCGCCTCGGCCGCTCGCCCGCTGCCGAGCAGGGCGAGCACCGGACCATGGAACTGGGCCTCGGCCAGATAGCGGACCGGCACCCCGAGACGAGCGTGGGCCTCGTACCCGAGCTTGCCGACCTCGAGCGCCTCGTCGAGCCGCCCGCAAACCGCGAGCGCGATCGACGCCGCGTATGTCGCCCGCCAGTACCGCGTGCTCTCGGGACGGTCGAGCACCGGCCGGGCGGCCTCGATCGCGGCGATGGCGTGGGGTGCTTGGGACAGGACGACCGCGAGCGAGGCGCGCAGCGGGTCGGTGAGCTGGGGGTCGTCGACGACGGCGAGCACCTCGTCGAGCACGGCCAGCGCTTCCCGCTCCCTCCCGAGGTAGAGGCCGAGCACGATCGCCCGGGTCTCGGCCACCTTCACCCGTTCGCGATCGCTCAACGCCTCGGCGGCCAGGCCGGCGAACAGCTCGGCCGCGTGCTCGTGCCGTCCGGTCATCATCGCCGACTCGGCCAGCACCAGCCCGGCGCGGACCCCGGCGCCGGCGGCCCGGGCCGCGGTCGCCAGCCGGTCGGCGAGCACGTAGTCGTTGGCGATGTGCGCCCGCCGGGATGCGGTCGTCAGCAACTCGGGATCGACGGGTTGGCGGGCGTCGAGGCGCCAGGTGGCGACGCGGACGACGTCGCCGGGGTGGGTCATGCCGGCCGCCTCGATCACGTCGGCGACGGCGCCGCACAGCCGCCGCCGTCGCAGCACCGGCATGGTCGCCCGCACGGCTTCGCCGTAGAGCGGGTGGGTCAGCACCAACAGCGGCTCGCCGCTCGTCTCGGCGACCTCGACGAGGCCCTCGTCCTCCAGCCGCTCCAGCGCCGCGACGTCGGCCAGGCGGCTGATCTGGTCGAGGTCCATCCGCTCGGCGAACGCCAGCACGTCCAAGGCGGCCCGGGCGGCGGGGTCGAGGTTCTCCAACCGTCGTTGGATCAGCTCGACGAGCCGGGGCGGCATCCCAGCCGCGCCGCGCAGCCGCCAGATCCCGGCCTCCTCGCGGAGCGCACCGGCGGAGGTCGCGCCGAGCACGAGCTCGCGCAGGTACAGGACGTTGCCCCCGCTGGCTTCCCACAGTCGGTGGCGGGTCGCCCCGTCGACCGGTCCGCCGAGTACCACGGCGAGCAACTCTCCGGTCTGGTTGCGCGACAGCGCGGCCAGCTCGCGTCGCTCGGCCAGGCCGGCGCTCCACAGCGCGCCGATGGCGTCGGGCGCCGGCTCGCCGGTCCGCACGGTGACCACGGTCCGGCAGATGCCCTCGACCACGACCTGGTGGACCAGCGTCGCCGTCCCGGCGTCGAGGCGCTGGGCGTCGTCGACCACGAGCAGGTGAGTGGAGCCGTCGGGGCGCGAGGTCAGCGCCTGCCGCGCCCGGGCGAGCAGCTCCGTCGGCGACGCGTCGGCGGCCGACTCGGACATCAACGGAGCGACCGCCCCGAACGGGATCGACGCCGCGGCCCGCGTGCCGACGACGATGTTGGTCGCCCAGCCCAGCTCTTCGGCGCGCTCGGCGATCTCACGGGCCAGCCGGGACTTGCCGACGCCGGCGGCTCCGGCGAGCACCACGGGGACCGGCGGATCCTGCTGGAGCCGGGCGAACACGGCGTGGAGCTCCGATTCCCGGCCAACCAGGGGCCAGTCCGACACGTCCGTAGTCTGCCGCGCCGGCCGATTGAGTACGTCATATCGACCGGCCGAAAAAATTGGGTACGCCCTACTCACGCCCCGGGCCCGTCGATCCGTTCAGGATCGCCGTCCGTGAACGCATTTCGCACGCGGCGGCGCGCTCGCAAGGGGGCGCCGCCCGCGACCACAGCAACCACCGAGGGCGGCGGCCCCGCCCACCTCTCCCGCCGCCGATTCCTCGCCTACAGCGGGGCGGGCGCGGCCGGGACGATCCTCGCTTCCGGGCTGCGCTGGAGCGCCGATCCGGCCCTCGCCGCGCCGATCAATCGGATCGAGAAGCTCGACACGATCATCCTGCGACGGCGGGAGGACCAGCTCCGCGTGGCCATCGAGCTCTGGAACCTCCGGCTCGTCGACGACGACGGGGTGACCACGCTGCGTCGGTGGCACACCGACCGCGCCGCCTACCTCGTCTACCAGTTCGGTCCCCAGCACCTCGCCGACCAGGCCTACTTCATCGCCGGTGGGAACCTCGCCGGCTCGGCGCAGCCGCCGCCCAACTCGCACCCGACGCCGCCGAGCACCACCGAGCCGCTTGCCGCGGCCGGCCAGGTCGGTGCCCGCCTCGCCGGCGGCACCCGCCTGGCATTCGAAGTGCCCCCGGCGGCGCTGCCGCTCGAGTTCACGACCGAGCAGCTGCTCGACTGGCTTCCCCTGCACCCGAGGGTCACGTCGCGGGCGCTGCCCCGGGACGCCGCAGCGGGCTCGCTGGCACCGGTCGCGCCGACTGACACGCAGACCGCGGTCGAGTACCCGTGGCGGCTCGTGCTCTCGCCGCACGCCGGATCGGCGTGGGCGCACAACGCCAAGGCGGTCGATCACGGGAGCGGTCGTTACGAGCTGTGGCACACCCGGCTGGCGGTCCGCAACGAGAACGTCGACGGCGTCGTGACGATCGACGAGGACGACGAGGACGACCGCACGGTGCGCGCCGTCTGGGCGAACGACCCCGACTTCGGCGTGAACGTGCGGAATCCCAACCCTCCCAACACGCTGGACCAGTACGCGCCGTTCCGGATGTCGCTGTCGCCGCGGGACCGGCTCGACCTCGTTCGGCTCTCGTCGGACTGGTCGTTGCAGAACCGCCTCGGCAAGGACAACCAGCCCTTCTCCCCCGAAGTGGTCGAGGTCGACCGGCTGATGCTGTCGAGCCTCGGCGGCTGGCTTTCCAGCTCCTTCGTCAACGAGCTCGTCAACGACGCCAACAGCGCCACGTACGACACCTCGCTGATGCAGTGGAACCACATCGGGGCGATGGGCCGAGACAGCTACGCCCGTGTCGTGCGCAAGGGCTACCTCTTCCCGTTCGGGTTCAAGGCGGCGCTGGTGACCGTCACCGAGCGGGTCTTCGAGCGCCCGCCGAAGCTGTTCCCGACGCAGTCGCCTCGTCCCAAAGGCGCCTACCTCCGCCAGCGGATCTTCATCGTGATCCTCAAGTCCGACCGTCGGTTCGGACCGAGCGCATCGATCCTCAAGCACAACCCGATCCCCTTCGGGGGGCGCGAGCTCCCGTTCCGCCGGCTCGTCTGCCTGACCCGGATCACACCTGATCTCGAGGACCCGGCCGCGCTCCCGCGCTACGTCGCCGGGGACCCGGCGCCGAAGAAGCTCTTCGTGCCGACGGTCGGACCGGCTCGGTTCCGGTTCCGGATGCGCGGGTTCGACTGGCTCGGCCGGCCGCACACGTTCGACGCCCCGGCGGTGTTCGTCGACGACACCCGCGCCTACACCGACGACGGTGACGGCACGATCGGTGTCGCCGACTACCTCGCCAAGTACCACGAGAGCACTCCGCTGAACGGCGCGCGGATCGCCCTGGCGGAGGAGGGGCCGCGGACCGGGGACACCACGTTCCCGGTCCGCGAGCTCCGCTTCGCCGCCGAGGCCCCGCGGGCTGGATACGACGCCGGCGCGCTCGCCCGGCAAGGCGAGCCGGCGTTCTACCCGATCCTCGAACGGGCGGACCTCAGCCTCAGCGACGCCGCCGCGGTCGCCGGCCGCGACGTCGGCCCGGTCCGCGTGAAGCCCTACGTCGGCTATCTCACGGACGGCTTCGGCAGCGACGGACCGCCGGGCACGCCCAACCGGGGCGACGTCTTCCTCGAGCTCGCCAACGGCGCGTCGGCGCCGCTGCTCGGAGTCAGCACTCGCAACGCCGGCGGCGTGGCCGCCCCGGCGATGCCGGTGAAGAGCATCTCGCGGATCCTCGGGCCGAGCGGTCCGGCCGGCGGCACTGGCCAGAACCTGCTCGGTGACGGCGGCGTGGCGGACGGCGCGTTCGATCCGTCGCAGGTGCTCGACCAGAGCGTGAAGATCCTCGGCGGCATCGCGCTGGTCGAGGTGATCGAGAAGGTCGGCGACTTCGTGTCCGAGCGCGAGAAGGCGCTGAAGGTCACCTCCACCCGGAGAGAACAGCCGAACCGCGTGGTCACCGAGGTCGACTGGCACCCGACACTCACGCCGGACCCGCTCACCCTGTTCCATCCCTCCGGTCCGGGCGGCGGGGCCACGTGCGACATCCGTGCCGAGATCGTCGCCAACCTCGACCGACCCGAGGATTCGTCGTTCCGGATCGACGGCGAGATCACGAACTTCACCGTGAGCCTGTTCGGCGCCAACAAGGACGGCAGCCCGTCCGGGTCCACGTTCGTGCGGGTGCCGTTCCGGCGGCTCACGTTCCGCGCCGGGACGCTCGTCAGCGAGACGATGGAGCCGGTCATCGGGACGGTCACGTTCCACGGGCCGCTCGAGTTCCTGAGCACGCTCGCCGACTACGTCGCCCTCCTGCCCGGCGCCGGCAACAACCTCCAGTCGCTCGCTGGCGGCCAGCCGGCGTCGGGACCGTATCTCGACGTCACCGAGAGCGGGGTCGAAGCCGGCATCGGCCTCGCCCTGCCCGAGATCGGCGTCGGCGTGATGACGCTCTCCAACCTCTCGCTGGCGGCCGGCCTGCGCCTGCCGTTCGACGGGAGCCGGGTGACCCTGACGTTCAGCTTCGCCTCCCGGGAGAACCCGTTCAGCCTCAGCGTCTGGGGCATCGGCGGCGGGGGCTTCGCGGCGATGACGCTGAGCATCGCCGGCGTCGAGGGCATGGAGTTCTCGCTCGAGTTCGGCGCCGCGATCGGGATCAGCATCGCCGGACTCGCCTCCGGCAAGGTCGAGCTGAAGGCGGGGATCAACTTCAAGATCGAGACCAAGACGGTCGACGGCAACGACGTTCAGGAGTGCACGCTCACCGCGTACGTCCGCCTGCACGGTTCGGTCGACATCCTCGGCCTGATCGAGGTCAGCCTCACGTTCTACGTCGGGCTCTCCTACATCACGAACACGGGGAGCCTGGCCGGGGAGGCGACGCTCACCATCGAGATCGACCTCGTCGTGTTCTCCGAGTCGGTGGAGCTGACGGTCCGCAAGGAGATCGCCGGTCCCGGAAGCAGCTCCAGCCTCCGGGGGCTCGCCGGCGAGCCGCTCGCCCTCGAACCGCCGCACGTCACGTGGTCGGACCTGATGACCCAGACCGACTGGCAGCAGTACACCAACTCGTTCGTACTCGTAGGAGCAGCCTGAAATGCCCGATCAGACCGTCCTGTTCACCGCCGTCCCGGACGGCGTCGGTGTGCGCCGCCGCGTCCGCCTGCTCGTCCACGTCGGCCCCCGTCTGCTGGCCGCCGGCAAGCTGAGCGACTTCGACGGGTGGGTCAACTGGCCCGCCACGATCGCTCAGCTCGGTCCGTGGGAGCTGCGCTTCCCCAGCCGCGGCGCGCAGTACACCGTCCCGGCCCACCTGAGCACTGATGTGGTCCCCGACCCGGCGGTGTGGTCCCGGTTGTTCCCGGCGGACACGCCGGTGCACGGGCGCCGGATGCCCAAGCTGACGAACCGCCTCCTGCACACCTACTCCACCGAGACGATCTCGATGTTCCTGCGCGAGCGGTGGGGTCGCTTCGGGTCGGAGTCGCCGGAGCAGTTCCCGTCCCTCGCCGACCTGCTGGACGACGACGGGTTCGGCGCGTTCGCCTTCGATCGCCTGAAGCGCGACGTTCACGAGACCGGACCGCAACGCCGCGATCGGCTGGTGCTGGAGCACTTCGCCCAGCTCGACGCGGCCGCGCCGACTCCCGACGGCTGGGCGATCGCCCACCAGCCGTTGCCGGTCAACCCGGCCGAGCGGCGCGACGAGATCGGCCGGCGGTTCCTCGAGCTGGAGCACTTCCACGTTCGCGGCCGGCGGGGGCCACAGAAGGACATCCTGCCGGAGAAGCACCACGAGCCGACGTTCCACGAGCTCGTCGCGATGGTCCAGCGGTACCCGCGGCTGCTGCAGGCCCTCGGGCTGGTACTGGTGCTGGAAGCGGACCTGACGACGGCTCACGACCACGCCGGTACGCCGATCGAGGCGGTGAACGACTCCGTGCCGGCCGTGCAGCGTGCGGTGTTCGCCCGGACGATGAGCGCGGTCGGGCCAACCGTGTTCCGCGCGATCCCGGACCCGAGCGGCGACATCGACCTCGTCGGTCGCCAACTGAAGCTCGGCGATCCCCGGTTCCGCGTCGAGACCGTCGATCCCGACGCGGGCGCGCTGCGGGCGATGCAGTTCGCCGACAACGTCGCCCGCAGCCATCCCGATCTCGTCGACGACTCCCGTCCGGCGAGCGCGTACACCCCCGACGAGTTCGCCCTGCCGGCGCCCGTGTCCGGTGGGATCGCCGTGTCGCGCATCCATCGCGCCAACCGCCTCGCCCACCTCCTCGACCGGGTCAAGAAGACCAACGACTCCGTCTACGACCCGCTCACCGGGCTGCCGTTCGATCCTCCGTTGCCGCCGTTGTTCTGGGCCGACGACCTCGTGCGGGGATACCGCTGGGACATCCAGGCCACGTCCGACGGGCGGTGGCGGTCACTGATGGAGTACGACCCAACCGGCTCGATCGACGTCGGCGACGACGGTGACACCATCGCCGTGCCCGCCGACGCCGAAGGAGTATCGAGCACCGGTGTGACGAGCGCCGGAGGCGCGACGCCGGGGGATGACCTCTACACCCACGAGTCGTTGATGCACTGGGGCGGCTGGAGCCTCGCCGCTCGGCGACCCGGCGCCACGGTCGGCCGCGACGACAACGTGGCCGATCCGGACGTGCCGGTCGCCCCCGACCTCAGCACGCCGGATCGGTTGGCGCCGATCAACGCCCGGCTCACCGCCAAGCCCGGATCGCTGCCGCGCTTGCGCTTCGGCGAGACGTACCGGGTCCGCGCCCGGGCCGTCGACATCGCCGGTGGCAGCGACCGCCTCGGCGCCCCGACCGAGGCTGGGGCCGAGAGTGCCGCGGTCGAGTACCGCCGCTTCGAACCGGTGTCGGCGCCGGTCGCCGCGTTGCAACACCCCGCCGCCATCCCCGGTGAGACGAACACCGTCGTCGTCGTGCGCAGCGAGAACGCGGCGGACGCGACGCCTTCGAAGAACCACCGTCACCTCGTGCCGCCGCGCACCAACATCGGCGTCGTCGAGCGGCACGGGCTGCTCGACACCGACCAGGCGGGCCATCCGCTCGATCCGCAGGCGCTCGCCAACCTCGGCCAGCGCGACGCCCAGGACCTCTCGACCCACCCTGACATCCAGCCGCCCGACCCGGGTGGTCCGACGGACGCCCGCTGGTTCCCGGTGACGGACCTCGCCCTCAACTATCTGCCCGATCCGCTGGCCAAGCGGGTGCTGGTGCGAGGCCTGCCGGCCGTGGCGGGGGTCACGGAAAAGGCCCTGGACCTCGCCACGGCGACGTGGCCGCAGTGGTCGACGACCGGAGTGACGGTGGAGACGGCCGACGTCACGGGCTGGGCGGTCGAGGACGGCAAGCTGGTCGTCCGCCTCGCCAAGGGGGAGGATCGCTTCGTCCGGGTCGGTTCGCAGTTCGACGACGCCGACGTCGATCTGATGGGTCTGTGGCCCTGGATCGCCGAATGGCACCTCGGTCATGGCGGCACCGAGGCCTCGCTCGCGGTGCTCCGCGCCCAGGTCGCGGGCGGGCGGCACTGGATGTTCACGCCCTCGGGGACGTTGCGGCTCGTGCACGCGGTGCGCACCCCGCTGCTCGCACCGACCCTGCCCGAGGCCGGATTCAGCGCGGTGAAAGACGGCGCCACTCCCTCGGCCACGTTCGCCAACCTCCGCTGGAAGGGCGCCTACTCCCGCCGCAGCACGGCTCAGCTGGACATCGTCGCCAACTGGTCGATGAAGATCGACAACGGACCGCGGACAGGGCCCGACCCAACGCTGCCCCAGTCGTTCCGGGCGGTGGCGGCGACGCTCCCGCTGGATCACCGCTCGTCGGGTGCCGACGTCGGGGATTTCCAGGCGAAGCACGAGTTTGGTGACACCAGGTACCGCTCGGTCCGTTACCACGCGGTCGCCACGAGCGCGTTCACCGAGTTCTTCCGGGAGCGGGTCGACGCGGTGGTTCCCGGGCTCGGCGCCGACGGCAAGCCGCTGCCCGTTCCGGTCGACAGCCGCGGCGTCGAGGCCTCCACGGTTGTCGTCAAGGACACCGGCGGCGCGGAGTACCGCCAGGGTCCGGCGGCCGACTACACCGTGGACGAGACGGCAGGGACCCTGCTCCGCGGCCCGGCCAGCTCGATCGCGACGGGTGCCACCCTGACCGTCAGCTACGTGGCCGCGCCGATCCACACCCAATCGGCCACCAGGACTCGCGAGATCAAGAGCTCGGCCCGTCCGGCTCCGCCGAAGATCGAGTACGTGCTGCCGACGTTCCGGTGGCAGCGATCCGGTGGCACGAGCACCCGTCGTGGCAACTCGCTGCGCGTCTACCTGCAACGCCCGTGGTGGTCGTCCGGCGACGACGAGCGCCTCGGCGTCGTGCTCTGGCGCAAGCCCTCGACCGCGGTCGATCCCGAGGCGCGGCTCAAGCCATACGTCACGATGTGGGGACTCGACCCCGTGTTCGCCGCGCCCGGTGTGGCGGCGACCCCGACGTTGTCCTCGTTCCCGCTGGCCGTCGACCCGGGCGCGACGGCGAACAAGGAGCTCGCCGAGCTCGCCGGCGTGACCGTCGACATCGCCGCCCACGCCGTCCGGTTCGACGCCGCTCGCGGTCTGTGGTACTGCGACATCCAGCTCAACTTCGGCAGCCAGGCCAAGGCGTACTTCCCGTTCGTCCGTCTGGCGCTGTGCCGGTACCAGCCCCACTCGCTGCCCGGGCGGGAGATCTCATCCGTCGTCCTCGCCGACTTCGCCCAAGTGGCTCCCGACCGCACGGTGACCGTCACCGGCTCCGGCTCGACCCGCACCGTCACCGTGACCGGCCGGTCCTACGTCTCCAACTCGAGCGCCAACGAGTCGTCGCGGATGCAGGTGCTCGTGGAGCGGGTCCGTGACGACGTCGTCGTCGACGACGCCCACCTGAAGTGGCGGCAGGTCGGATCGGCCGTCGGTCTCGGCCGCTCGGTCAGCGACGGCAACCGGGTGACGTGGACCGGCACCGTCCCCCTCGGTGCGGCCGCCGGCCCGAAGCGGCTCGTCATCGAGGAGGTCGAGGTGCACCGCGTCGGCAAGATCCTCGAAACGGTGAGCGGACCCGCCGGCCGCCGCATCGTCTTCACCGACATCGTCAATGTGTGAGGAGGTGAACTGACATGCCCAACTTCGGTGGCCCGGAGATGATCATCCTGCTGGTGGTCCTACTCCTGCTCTTCGGCGCCTCCCGCCTCCCCAAGCTGGCCCGCTCGATCGGCGAGGCCCGCAAGGAGTTCCAGGCGGTGACCAAACACGACGACGACGACTGAGGCGTGAGGTCGTGTCCGTGACCTCGAGTGGGTCACGGACACGACGCGTCGGGATCAGTACGACGGGCGCTGTGACCCGGCCGCCCCGATCAGGGCGGACACGAGCATCCCGAGGGGGAGCGCCCCCCAGAAGCTGAGCCCGGTGCCGAGGTTGCCGAGGAACAACATCAACAACCAGGTCGCCGGGAAGGAGAGGATGACGAACAGCGCGATGCCGACGATCAGTGCACCGATCATGGGCCGCGAGCGTAGGTGCGCGACCCCCGTCCGATGGTGGATGGTCGCGGTGAGCGATGAGCGCGCTGTCCGCGCTCATCGCTCACCGCGTTCCGGGCCCTCCGATGAGTTCTCCAGCCGGGCGGCGTCTGTCGTGGTGGATCTCACCAACGGAGGACGTGATGACCGCAGCGACGAACGAACTGACCGGTGCCGAAGCACCGGCCGGGCGCGCCGGACGCCGGGAGTGGATCGGGCTCGCCGTGATCGCGCTGCCGTGCCTCCTCTACTCGATGGACCTCACTGTCCTGAACCTGGCCGTGCCGTCGTTGACGGCAGACCTGCAGCCGAGCGGCACCCAGCTGCTCTGGATCGTCGACGTGTACGGCTTCTTCGTCGCCGGCTCCCTGATCACGATGGGTGCTCTCGGTGACCGCATCGGCCGCCGCCGCCTCCTCCTGATCGGCGCCTCCGCGTTCGGCGCGGTGTCCGTGCTCGCCGCGTTCGCCCCGAACGCCGAGACCCTCATCGTCGCCCGTGCCGCACTGGGCGTCGCCGGTGCGACGCTCGCCCCGTCGACGCTGTCGCTGCTGCGGACGATGTTCCACGATCCGCACCAGCGCACGTTCGCCATCGGGGTGTGGATCGCCAGCTTCTCCGCCGGCGCGGCCCTCGGGCCGGTGCTCGGCGGCGTGCTGCTCGACCGCTTCTGGTGGGGTTCGGCGTTCCTGCTCGCCGTGCCGGTGATGGCCCTCCTGCTCGTGGTCGGGCCGGTGCTGCTGCCCGAATCACGCGAGCCGAACCCCGGTCGCCTCGACCTCGTCAGCGCCGGCTTGTCCCTGACGGCCGTCATCCTCTCGATCTATGGGATCAAGGAGCTCGCCCAGGGCGGCGTGGACGGCCGCTCGCTCGGTGCCGTTGCGGCGGGCCTGCTCGTCGGCGGGCTGTTCGTGCGACGACAGCGGACGCTCGACGACCCGTTCCTCGACCTGAGCCTGCTCCGCCGGCGCGCCTTCCGGGCCGCGCTCAGCGTCAACACGTTCAGCTTCATCGGCATCGCCGGTGCGTTCGTGTTCGTCTCCCAGTACCTGCAACTCGTCGCCGGACTCTCGCCCCTGCAGGCCGGGCTCTGGGGGCTGCCGTCGGCGATGGCGTTCGTCACCGGCTCACTGGCCGCCCCCCGGATCGTGCGCCGCTTCCGCCCGGCGACGGTCGTCGCGGTCAGCCTCGCCGTCGCGGCGGTGGGGTTCGCCATGCTCACCCGAACCGACGACGGTGGCCTCGGCGTCCTGGTCGCCGGTTCGGTTGTGTTCGCCCTCGCCCTCACCCCGGTGATCACGCTGTCGACCGACCTGATCATCAGCACCGCTCCGGCCGAGCGGGCCGGTGCGGCTGCGGCGATGTCGGAGACGAGCATCGAGTTCGGCGGGGCGCTGGGCATCGCCGTGCTCGGCAGCCTCGGGACCGCCGTGTACCGCTCCGGCCTCGCCGACTCGATGCCGTCCGGGGTGCCCGCGGGGGCCGTTCACCAGGCACGCGACACCCTGGCCGGGGCGGTCGACGCGGCGGCCGACCTTCCCGCCCGGCTCGCCGGTCCGCTGGTCGACGCCGCCCGCATGGCCTTCACCGACGGGATGCACGTCGCGGTGGCCGCGGGAGCGCTGGTGACCCTGCTGATGTCGTTCGTCGCCGCACTTGCGCTGCGTGACGTGCGGCTCGACGACTCGGGGAGCCCGGAACCCTCAGTCTCGACCTCGGGTTCAGGGTGCGAGCCCCAGCCGGCATGCGTCGGCGCGGTCGGCTCCTGACGGCGCCGCGGCCTTGGGTATCTGGCCCCCGATCCGCCGGGTCAGGATTGAGTAGCACCTACTCATGACGCCGGCGGGCGGGATCTGCACCATCGAGGTCTCCGAACGCTCATCGGAATGGGCGAGGACGACCGAGAGAACCGATGGCCGAGGCGCACCCCAATCGACTAGTTTCGGCCCGATCCGGGAGGGGGGCGTACCCGCCCGCGCGGGAGAACCTGATGAGGTCGAGGCAGCGACAACGAAGGCGGACGGGCGGACGCCACGGCGGATGGCTCGTCTTCGTCGCGCTCGCCGTGCTGTCGGGGCTCGTGGCCGGCTGGTCCCCGGCGCGCGCTCAGGAAGACGATCCGACCCCACCCGCCCACCGCCGGTTCCGGCCGGTGCTCGAGCACGTCCTGCGCGGCGACCTCGTCATGGCCGGGAACTCGAACCTGCTGTCCGCCGGAGGGTGGCGCCACGGTGACATCACCGTCGCCGACGTCGACGGCGACGCGTCCGACCTGTGCATCATTCGCGGCCTCGGGTTCCCGCGGGCCTGCGCCGACAACTCCAGCTCGGCCCGACTGAAGATCCCGGCGGGTGCCCGGGTCGTCGAGGCCCGACTCTACGTCCAGACCACCGTGGCCCCGGACGTCGGCCCGCTGCGCGTCCGGCTCGACGGTCCGCGCCGGCCCTTCGTGTACACCGAGCTCGGGGGCATGACGCCGGGTCTGCGCAAGCTGTACGAAGCGGGAGGCGGCCGGCACGACGACTCGGGCTCGCTGCGCCAGGCGGTCTGGGACGTCACCAAGTACATCTCCAAGCACGGCGCCGGCCGGTACACGGTCGCCGACATCGTGTCCGAGCGGGCGGCGCCGTACGCGCCGTACGCGTCGTGGGCGATCGTCGCGGCGTACGAGTTCGATCCCGACGCCGGCCAACGGCTCCGGGACCTGCCGGCCGAGGAACGGCAGCAGTTCGCGCCGCGCGCGGTGTCCTGGTACGACGGCTTCACCTACCTGACCGAAGGCTCGGTCGACGTGCCGGTCAGCGGGTACCAGATCCCGATCACCGGACCGGTCTTCGGCAAGACCTTCCACCTCGTCGGGCACAGCCAGAACGGGAAGCCCGACAACCTGCTGTTCAACGGGAACCCGCTCGGCAACAACCGCACGCCCGGCGACTCGCCGCCGCCGGCCGGGGTCGTGATCGGCAAGCACCCCTCGTGCAACACCACCACCGACGTCGAGAACGACACCGTGTGTGTGCTCGGCACCCCGGTCGCGTCGAAGCGTCCCGGCCCGCGTGCGTACCTGGCCTCCGGCGATGGGCAGACCCATACGTCCGGCTCGGGCGTCGACCTCGACGTGATCCGCATCCCCGACCGGTATCTCGTTCCCGGCTCGACCACGGGGATCTTGTCGGTCCAGGTCACCGGGAGCGACTCGTTGGCTCCTGGCATGCTCGCCGCGTCCGTCGATCTGACCGCCCCACGGACGCCCCCGGTGGTGGTCAACCCGTGAGGCGTCTGCTCACGATCGGGGTGGTCACTGCGCTCACGCCGCTCGCGGCGTGGCGGGCGGCGGCGATGGAGCCGCCCGCGCCCGCCACGCGGGCCGCGGCGACGCAGGAC
>JBKOUV010000085.1:0-4940 GCA_046723555.1 Actinomycetota bacterium
TCGCCGGATGGTGTTGGATGACCCGGCTCATCGGCGGTGTCGGATGACCGCCGTTGCCACCCTCGCCGGGCTCGTCACGGCCGTCGCGATCGCCGTCATTGCGCTGGCGGTGCGACCGTCGCGCGCCCGGAAACTGCCTGCCGGTGCTCGCCCCCCGGCGCCCGCGCGACCGGCGCTACGCCCCGTGGTTGTCGCCATCGCGACGACGCTCGGCGTGGCGTCGGTCGTCGTGGTGGGCCCGGCGCCGGTGATCGCCGCCGCGGTGGCCGGCGTCGTCGTGGGCGTCGTTCGCCGCCGGCGTCAGGCTGCCGCTCGCCGCCGCTCGCTCGAGGCGGCGCTGCCCGACGCCATCGAGCTGCTCGTGCTCTGCGTCCACGCCGGCCGCTCACCAGCCCAAGCGGTCGTCGAGCTGGCCCGCCGTGCGCCGGCCCCGCTGGCCGACGGCTTCGCCGCCGTCGAACGGCAGCTGCACCGGGGCCGAAGGCTGGCCGACGCGCTCACGGAGCTGCCGAGGGTGGTCGGCCCCGGAGCGCGCGAGCTGGCCTCGTCGATCGCGATCGCCGACCGGGAGGGATTGCCGCTCGCGCCCGTGCTCGACCGCCTCGCGGCCGAGGCCCGCGCCGAACGCCGGCGACTCGGCGAGGCCGCGGCGCGGCGTCTGCCGGTCCAGTTGTCGTTCCCCCTCGTGGTGTGCACGTTGCCCTCGTTCGTTTTGCTCGCCATCGCGCCGGCGGTGCTCGGCGCCATCTCGACGCTCCGGGGCACGGTCCCGTGAAGTGTCCCCCTCGACCGTCGCTCAGTAGGAGTCACCATGCGCGCCCCATCCGTTCGAAATCTGCTCGCCGTGCTGCACGCCGCCGTGCTCGTCCTCACCGACCCACTCACGTCAGGCGCACCCGCGCTTCGGCGCGGCCGAGGCGACCGCGGTCAGGCGACCACCGAGTATGCGCTCGTCCTGCTCGCCGCGGCCTTGGTCGCCCTGCTCGTGGTCGCCTGGGCCACCGCCGGTGGCGGCGCGGCGAAGATCGCCCGGCTGTTCAACCGGGTCATCGATTCCGTCATCGACAAGGTGTGATTCGCCGTGTGGCCAGCGCTGCCGGGCAGGCCGCGGTCGAACTGGCGCTCGTGCTGCCGGTGGTGGTCGTGCTCCTGCTCGGGATGCTCCAGGTGGCGCTCGTCGGCCGCGACCAACTGGCCCTCGAACTGGCGGCCCGCGAAGGGGCACGGGCGGCCGCGGTCGCCGCCGATCCCGTGAGTGCGGCACGGGCAGCTGCGGACCGGGTCACGTCGCTGCAGCCGCTCGCCGTCGACGTGACGGTGGCGTCGACCACCGTCACCGTCACCGTGCGCCACCACAGTGGCACCGACGTCGCCCTGATCGGCCGACTCATCGGCGACGTCGACCTCCACGCCACCGCCACCATGGCCCTCGAGCCTCCCTAGCGGCTCGGCGCGGGCGAATACTGTCGGGCGGTGGACTTGCAGGGCTCCTTCGACGTCGTCGGCTCGGTGCCGGTGCTGTCGCTCACCGGCTCGGTCGACCTGGCGACGGTCGCCGAGCTGCGCGATCTGCTCCTCCGGTTCACCGCCGACCACGCGGGCGAACTGGTCGCCGTCGACCTCGACGGTGTCGACTCGCTCGACGACGTCGGGCTCGGGGTGCTGCTCGGTGCCGCCGGTCGCACCCGCCAGAACGGCGGCGACCTGACGGTCGTCTGCGCCGACGGGCAGCTGCGCGAGCGGTTCACCGTGACCGGGCTCGACCGGGCGATCGGCATCGCCCGGACTGTGGGCGGAGTGGGCCGCGTCAGTTCGACGGCCGAGGCTCCGGCGATCGAGTTCTTCCACATCGCCCTGGCTGCCGATTGGGCTGCGGCGCAGGCCGCGGGTGAGTACACGATGAGCACAAGGGGACGGACACTGGCCGAGGAGGGCTTCATCCACTGCTCGTTCGCCGACCAGGTCGACGCCACGGTCGCCCGGTTCTACGCCGACGTCGACGACGTCGTCGTGCTGCGCATCGACCCCCGGCGTCTCACCAGCCGCGTCGTGGTCGAGGATCTTTACGGCACCGGTGAGCGCTTCCCCCACGTGTACGGCCCGATCCCGGTCACCGCGGTCGTCGACGTTCAGCCGCTGCGCGGGCTCGGCTGATCAGCCGACCCGGAAACCCGGGTCGTGCTTGCGCAGCTCCCGGCGGGCGATCGTCATCTTGTGCACCTCGTCGGGCCCGTCGGCGAGGCGCAACGTGCGGAGGTGGGCGTACATCGACGCCAGCGGGAAGTCGTCGGACACGCCCCCGCCGCCGTGGATCTGGATCGCCCGGTCGATGATCCGCAGCGCGACGTTGGGCGCGGCCACCTTGATCGCGGAGATCTCGACGGCGGCGGCCTTGTTGCCGACCGTGTCCATCATCCAGGCCGTCTTCAGGGTCAACAGACGCACCATCTCGAGATCGATCCGCGCCTCGGCGATCCAGTCCATCACGTTCGACCGCTCGGCGATGCGACGCCCGAACGTCGTGCGGACGAGCGCCCGCTGGCACAGCAGCTCCAACGCCCGCTCGGCCGCACCGATCGTGCGCATGCAGTGGTGGATGCGGCCGGGACCGAGGCGGGCCTGCGAGATGGCGAACCCGTCACCCTCCCCGGCGACGAGGTTCTCGACCGGCACCCGGCAGTCACGGAACTCCAGCTCGACGTGGCCCTCCTGATCCATGTAGCCGAACACCGGCAGCGCCCGCTTGATGGTCAGGCCCGGCGTGTCCATCGGCACGAGGATCTGGCTCTGCTGGCGGTGCGGCGGAGCGTCGGGGTCGGTCTTGCCCATCACGATGAAGATCCGGCAGTGCGGGTGCATCGCTCCCGAGATCCACCATTTGCGTCCGTTGAGGACGTACTCGTCGCCCTCCCGCTCGATGCGCAGCGCGATGTTGGTGGCGTCCGACGAAGCGACGTCGGGCTCCGTCATCGCGAAGGCTGACCGGATCTCGCCCTCGAGCAGCGGGCGCAGCCACGTGTCCTGCTGCTCGGGGGTGCCGAACATCGTCAGCACCTCCATATTGCCGGTGTCTGGCGCCGAGCAGTTGCACGCCTCGCTGGCGATCGGGCTGCGGCCCATGATCTCGGCGAGCGGGGCGTACTCCGCGTTGGTCAGGCCCGGGCCCCACTCAGGATGAGGGTGGAACAGGTTCCACAGACCGCGCGCCCTCGCCTCGACCTTCATCTTCTCCATCACCTCGGGCTGGTGATGGGGATTGCCGGACTCGGCGATCTGCTCCTCGTAGAGCCGCTCGTTGGGATACACCCACTCGTCCATGAACGCGAGCAAGCGCTCGCGGTACTCGTTGCAGCGATCGGTGAAGGCGAACTCCATGGCCCGGACCGTACCCCTCGAGCGGCTACTCGATCTCCTCGTCGGCCTCCGGTGCCGGCCGACCGCGGCGGCGCCGGTCGGCCGCCCGCTCCTTGGCCCGCTGCTCCTCCTCCACGGCCGCCTCCTCGGCGACGATCCGCTCGAGATTGGCGAAGCGATCCGGGTCGAGCCGCCCCTCCTCGATCGCCGCCCGCACCGCGCAACCCGGCTCTTGGTCGTGCTTGCAGTCCCGGAACCGGCAGTGCTCCATCAGCTCGAACACGTCGGCGAAGGCCCGTTCGATGCCGTCGCCGGAGAGCCACAGGCTCACCGCCCGCAGGCCCGGAGTGTCGAGCAGCCACCCTTCGCCGGGCAGTGGCAAGAGCTCCGCGGCGACGGTCGTGTGCCGGCCCCGCTGGTCGCCGGTCCGGACCTCTGTGACCTCCTGGACGTCGGCACCGAGGAGGGCGTTGATCAAGGTCGACTTGCCGACGCCGCTGGCACCGAGGAAGGCGACGGTCCGCCCGCCGTGGGCGAAGGCGCGGAGGTGGTCGACGCCCGCCCCGGTGCGGCCGCTGGCCACGAGCACCGGAACGCCGAGGGCGACCTCGACGAGCTCGCGCCGGGCCGGCTCGGGATCGGCCACGAGGTCGGACTTGCTGAGCACGACGGCGGGCTCGGCCCCGCTGTCGAAGGCGAGCACGAGCTCCCGCTCGAGGCGACGCTGGTTCGGCGTGGCTCCGAACGAGTGGGTGACGAACACGACGTCAACGTTGGCGGCGAGCGTGTCGGCCACGGCGCGGGCGCCCTCGAACGAGGCCCGGCGCACGAGTGCCGATCGCCGCGGCAGCACGTGCTCGACGCGCTCGCCGTCCGCCGACGCGATGACCCAGTCCCCCACTGCCACGTCGGCCCCGAGGTTGCGGACCCGGGCCGTCGCCGTCGGGTCAGCCGGGTTCGGGCCGGTCAGCACCGTGCTCCACCCTCGGTCCAGCCGCGACACCCGGCCGGGTGAGCCGGGGGCGCCGAGCGCGATCCACGCGTCGGCCAACGCGTCACTCCAGCCGAGCGCCCGCAGGTCAGCGAGTTCCAAGTCCCGCACACGGCCACGCTAACTGTGACCGATGTCGCCTCCGGGGCGAAGAACGCCCCAGTGACGTGGGCCGACGCGCTCGCGTAGCGTTGCTATCCATGTTCGCCCCCCTTGCTCGCGCCTGCCTGCGTCATCGGTGGATTGTGATCGGAGCCTGGCTGGCGCTGCTTGTCGGGATCAACGTGGTGGCCACCGCGGTCGGCGCCGACTGGCGGACCAGCTTCGTGCTCCCGGACAGCGAGTCCAAGGACGTGCAGCAGCTCCTCGAGGCCAGCGACCCGAACCGGGCGGGCTTCACCGGGCAGATCGTGGTGAAGGCGGGTCAGGGCGTCGACGATCCGAAGGTCGAGTCGACGCTCAACCAGCTCATCGACTTCGCCGGTGACCAGGAAGGCGTGTCGGTCACCAGCCCGTTCGACGCGCCCCAACAGATCAGTGACGACGGGACGATCGCGTTCGCCCAGCTCGACATCAGCGATCGCGGCTTCCAGGA
>JBKOUV010000189.1:0-17449 GCA_046723555.1 Actinomycetota bacterium
GCCGACCGCCCCGGCCGAGCAGCGCCCGGACGAGTTGCTGGCGACCGTGAGGCGCCTGGCGCCGCTCCTCCCGCAGGTCGCCGCGCTGTACGGCATCGAGGCCCCCGCCGGCGCCGCGGTGCCGAAGCCGCTGCGACCCACGTCGCGGCGCCGCGAGCCGAGCCGGCGGCCGACTCCCGAGGGGCCACACAAGGAACGCAGCGAACGCCCACCCCGTCCGCCACGCCCACCGGTCGAGAAGGCGCCCGCGCCGGTCGAGGAGTCTCCGGCCCCGCGTGCCGAGGCCGATGCGCCTGCCAAGGAGGCTGCGCCAGCCGAGGCCGCCGCGCCTGCCAAGGAGGCTGCGCCAGCCGAGGCCGCCGCGCCTGCCACGGAGGCTGCGCCGGTCGAGGAGGCTGAGCCGGTCGCGCGTGCCGAGGATGCTGCGCCAGTCGAAGAGGCCGCGCCGGCCGAAGCCGCGCCCACGGAGGAGGCTGCGCCGGTCGCGCCTGCCGAGGACTCTGCGCCAGCGGAGGAGTCGGCGCCGGTCGAAGAGGCCGCGCCGGCCGGGGATGTGCCGGTGGAAGAGGCGACGCCGGCCGAGAATGTGCCGACCGAAGAGGCGGCGCCAACCGAGGAGGCGGCGCCGGCCGACGACGGCGCGCCGGCGCCGATCGACGAGGCCGAATCACCTGAGGAGAAGCCGCCCTCCGGCGACGCCCCTGCATCAGGGTGACAGCGCGACGCGCTCGGCGTCTCCCACATCTGGGCGGGATCCGTTCCACATCGGGATCTGGGCGGGATTTGTCGCGACAGGTGCGACGATTCCCGCCCAGATCGACCGACGGCACGAATCCCGCCCAGTTCGCGGCGCGCTTGCACTCGCGCGCGCGCGGCACTCGCCCTCGCTGTGACCGCCGGCCGGGCGACTGCCTACCATCGGCGCCCGTGTCCGACATCGTCACCTTCGAAGCGCACGGCCGCGTGGCCGTGATCACCCTTAACCGCCCCGACGCCCGCAACGCCGTGAACGGCGACGTGGCGAACGGGCTCGAGGCGGCAATCGACCGGCTCGAGGACGACGACGAGCTGTGGGTCGGGATCCTCCGCGCCAACACCGAGGGTCAGGAGCGCCCGGTGTTCTCGGCCGGCGCCGACCTGAAGGAGATCAACGCCGGCCGCGGCGCCACCCTCAACACCGAGCGGGGTGGCTTCGCCGGGTTCGCCTACAGGGAGCGGCGCAAGCCGGTGATCGCCGCCGTCGACGGGCTCGCCACAGCCGGCGGCTGCGAGATCGCGCTCGCCGCCGACCTCATCGTCGCCACCACCCGTTCGGCGTTCGGGTTGGCGGAGGTCAAGCGCAACCTCGTTCCCGGCGCCGGCGGCTTGTTCCGGCTCCCCCGCGCCGTCGGCCAGGCGACCGCCATGGAGGCCATCCTCACCGGGGAGCCCATCCCGGCAGCCCGCGCCCACGCGCTGGGCATGGTGTCCCGGCTCGTCGAGCCGGGCGAAGCGGAGGCCGAGGCGCTCCGCCTCGCTGAGCAGATCACCCAGTGCGCGCCCCTCGCGGTCTGGGAAAGTCGGGCCGTCGTGCGGGCGGCGGCGTCGGAAGACGACGAGACGCTCAAGCAGATGACGGACCGGGCGATGGGAGTCGTGATGCGATCGGAGGACCTCGGTGAGGGCCTCACCGCGTTCATCGAGAAGCGCGCCCCGCAGTGGAAGGCTCGCTAGCGGCCGGATCAGTCCAGACGTCGCGACACGGTGATCAGGCGGGCCGTGATGCGGGCCCGCTCGAAGAGGTTCTTGGTCTCGCGGTCTCCGGGCAGGGCTTCCGCTTCGAGATACGCGGCGCCGGCCGACCGGGCCTTCTCAGTGGCGACCTCGACCAAGGCGTCTCCGAACCCGAGCTCGCGCGCTCCGGGGGTGACGAAGACCTGGTCGATGCGGGCGACCTCGCCGTCGAAGTCGAGCACGAGGTACCCGACGACGGCGGGCGGTTGATCGAGACCCTCCACGTCGGCGATCTCGGCCACGAACACCGACCGGTCGGCCACGACCTGGGCCCAGCGACTCCCGATCGGCGGGTGGTCCTGGAGCCAGCGGGCTCCGCCCCGGGCCCCGTCCAACCCGGCCCGGGCCTCGTCCTCGAGCAGCTGCAGCTCGCCGACGTCGGCCCGACGGGCCGGCCGCACGACAGGATCGATCATGCCGGCGTCGCGCCGCCGAGCAGTTGGTCGATTCGCCCGATCACCGTGCGGCGGCCGCGGTGGGCGACCTCGAACCGCCGGACCTGACGCAACTCGGTCGGTGTCAGGCTGTCGAGCCGGGCGACGACGTGGCTGGCCGCCAAGCTCTCGTACTCGTCGATCGGGAGGTGGACGGCGGGGTCCGGCGCGTCGTCGCTCGGCGACGAGGCCGCGTCAGCGGCCGCTGTCGAGTCGTCGGGCTCCCCCTGAGTCCGCTCACCGGGCGGTGCGCCGGTAGCGAGCTGGACGATCGAGCGGACAAACCGCATCGGTTCCGCCACGCGGTTGGTCACCTCGCCGAGTCGATCACCGACGCAGCGCCGCACGGTCGAGGCGGCGGCGCGTGGCACGGCCAAGCCCGCGCTCACGAACGCGCGCAGCCACTGCTCCACTTCCGCCCGCACCGGGTCATTCGGGGACCGGCGCGGCATTGTCGTCACCCGAAGATGGGGCAGGCGTCGTCACCCACGGGGCACGCGGGGGCGGACGCCCGAACGAGCAGGAAGCACTGAGGGCACAACTGCTCGTCGGCTCGCTTGGGTTGAAGGCGGTCGCCACCGTCGGCCCGATCCTCCGGCTCGTCCTCCTCCTCGTCCTCGTCGTCGTCCTCGTCCGCCGTGACGAGGCGGTCCTTGAGGATGCGGTCGAGATCGGCTTCGACATCGTCGGGCGACAGCAGTTCGTCGTCCTCGTCCTCGTCCTCCTCAGCACCGCGGCGTTTGGCCCTCGTCGAGGCGGCCTCGTCCTCTTCGTCCTCCTCTTCGTCCTCCTCTTCGTCTTCGTCGGCGCTCTCGTCCTCGTCGAGATCCTCGAAGCTGGCCTCGTCGTCGTCGAGGTCGTCCGCGTCGGGGCCTTCAACGAGGTCCTCCTCATCCGGCTCGTCGGGCTCCTCGGCCTCGTCGGCCTCGTCGGGCTCCGGACCGTCGCTCGTGATCTCGTCGTCGTCAGCCATCTCGCGCTTTCTCGCCCAATTGGTCGTCACCGGTCCACGACCTCGCCTTTACGCGGCCGGAGCCTAGGGCCACCGCCCTCCCCGGCTTGTTACCGAAATCGTGACAACCGTCACATTTGTGGGGTCTCAGCCGCCGCGGCGGGCCTCGGCGCGACGCTCCGACGCGAGCCGGGCCAACTCCGGTTCAACGGTGGTGAGGTGTGTCATCGCCTCGGCGACCACCCGGTGCCCCGCCTGCTCTGCGATCAACCGGTGCATGTCGAGCACCACCCGGCGGTACGCGGGATGACCCTCGGCCCCCGAGCGCAGCTCGAGCAGATGGATCGCCTCTCGGGCGTTGAACTGCATCACGAACCGCAGCCGGTACGCCATCGAGACCGCGTACGGAGCCTGCTCGGGGAACTCGTCGGCGAGCGCGTCGAACAGCCGCGCCGACCGGTGCATCGCCTCGTCGAACACGCCCGCCTGACCGGCCGCGTCCACGAGATCGGGGCGCACGTAGCCGTGGCGCGGGCTCAGCGGTTGCCACTCGATCGTCAGCAGGCGGTGACGCTGAAGGTCGCGGAACGCGCCGTAGTCGGCGAGCACGTCGAACCGGTAGCCGAGGCGTTCGAACGCCCGGCCCGGCTTGTGGCGCCGGTTCTCCCGCTCGCCGACGTACGCGCGGATCAGGGCGAGCCGCTCGGCGGAGCCGAGCCGGGCGACCTTGTCGAGGAGCTGTTGCTCGGGAAGGTGCGAGTGGGGATAGCAGATCGCGGCGAGGAGCTTGTTCTCGGCGTCGGGATCGAAGTCGACGAGGGTGACCGTGGGCGCGGGCGTGGGGGTCTCCGCGGCGAACAACGAGTCGACCAGCTCGGCCGTGCGCTGCCGCGTGGTGGCCAGATAGGTCGACCAGCGGCCACCCCGGTCAGGCAGGTCGACCCGGCGGAGGAAGCTCGGGATGACCTTGCGCAGCTCGTGGAGCATCAGCTCGCCACACTCTCGGGCCTCGGGCAACGGATGGGCGCGCAACCGGAGCAGCAGCGCCTCGAACGCCTGACCGCTCCCGTAGATGCCGACGTTCGCCAGCGACGACGCCGGCAGGATCCCTCGCGCCGCGTCCAACGCCTTCGCCCGGGTGGCCTGGCGGTAGACGAACTCGCTGTCCGCCGGATCGCGCTCCACGGTCGCCCGCACGTGGTCCGTGACCGCGGTGAGCACGTGGCCGTAGGCGTCGAAGATCCGGTCCATGTCGCCGACGTAGCGGGTGCCGTGCCGGCTGGTGAGGACGGCGGGATCGCGGTAGAAGCGGTAGCGGCCGCTGACCCGGTTGTCGTAGGCGATGTAGCGCGTGCTCTGCTCGAGGTAGCTCATCAGCCGCCCCCACTCGAGCACCTTGGTGAGGACGTTGGAGGCCTGCTCGCACGCCACGTGCACGCCGCCGAGCTGGGCGACCGAGTCGTCGCCGTACTCGACGAAGACCTTCTCGTACAGGTTCTCCGCCCGCTGGAGCCCGACGGTGGCGTCGATGGTCTGGTCCCCCGCGACGTCGAGCTCTCCGACGAACTCGTCGATGAACAGCCGGCGCAAGCTCTTCGGGCTCCGGCTGTAGCGGGCGAACAGCGCCCCTTTGACGACCTCGGGCAGGTTGACCAGGGCGAAGACGGGTCCATCCAGGTTGGTGAAATAGCGGCGCAGAACGTCGGCCTCGGCGGGAGTGAACGCCTCGGGGACGTACGGATTCACGGCGGGCGATCCTAAGCCGGGGCGCTCCCGCCGCCGCGGGATGCCCGCTCACCTGGCTTTCTTCAGTGCCGCAGGACGATCTTGCCGAGCTGCTCACCGGCTTCGAGACGGGCGAGCGCCGCCTCGTAGTCGGCGACCTCGACGACCTCGTCGACGCGGACCTCGAGGCCCTGGGCCATCAGTGCGGTCACCTCGGCGAACTCCTGGTAGCTGCCCATGGACGAGCCGATGATCTCGAACTGCTTGAAGAACAGCCGGGGCAGGTTGAGCTCGACCTGGGCTCCCGACGTCCCGCCGCAGACGACGAGCCGGCCGCCGGCCTTCAACGACCGCACCGACCGCTCCCACGTCGCCGCGCCGACGCTCTCGACGACGATGTCCGCCTGCACGGGCCAGCGCTCGTCGGCGGAATCGATCGCCGCCACCGCGCCCATCGCCAGCGCCTCTTGCCGCTTCGCCAAGCTGCGACTGGTCGCCACGACCTCCGCCCCGAAGTGGCGGGCGATGGCGAGGGCGGCGCACGAGACGCCCGAGCCGATGCCGACGACGAGCACCGTCTGACCGGCCTGCAGCCGGGCTCGGCGCAGCATCCGGTAGGCGGTGAGCCACGCCAGCGGGTAGGCGGCGCACTCCTCCCAGCTGCGCCCGGCGGGGCGGACCACCACGTTGCGGGACGGGGCGACGGCGAAGGTGGCGTGCCCGCCCCACATGTGCTCCCCGTAGATGCCGAACCCGGGTCCCATCGGGCTGTCGTTGCCGAGGGCGACGATGTCCTCGATCGGCGACACGCCGGGATTGACGACCACCTCGTCACCGGCGGCGACGGTGGACACGGAGTCGCCGACGGAGTCGACCACGCCGGTGACGTCGCATCCCGGCACGTGCGGGATCGGGGGCTTGGGCAATCCCTTCGTGACCCACAGGTCCATGTGGTTGAGCGCGCTGGCGACGACCCGAATGCGGACGTCGTCCGGTCCCAGTTCGGGTAGGTCGATCTGTCCCCAGCGGTACGTCCCGGGCGACTCGTCGAGGATCCATGCGTCCAACCGCGCGCTCCTGACTCTCAGATGTGGATGATCGCCCCGTCGGCTTCGACGGTGACGCCCAGCGAGCGTACGGTGCCGACTTCGATGCCGTCGAGCCACAGCCGCCGGGGTGGATCGAACGCCCACGCGCTGACCGCGACCCGGCTGGTGGCGATCGATGGATGCGGCAGGTACGTCCCGGTGGGCAGCCGGCGCCACGCCTGCCACCGGGCGCGGAGGCCGAAGTCGTCGTCGATGTCGATGATCTCGGCCCGGCCATCGTTCGGATGCGCGCGCGGCGCGACGTCCCACTTGCCGATGCGGTCGGCATTCATCACGGCCGTGATCGGGCCCCGCCACCAGCCGAACAACCCGCCCCGCCGGGCGACGAGATGGGCCACGGCGACGAACTGGCGGCCGTCGGCGATCACCCGCAGCACGTCGATCGGCAGCCGCTGCAGACCAGGTCCCGGTGACGGGCCGCCGAGCGTGCGCAAGAGATCGCCACCGACGAGGCGGACCGGCCGCCGCTCCCCGCGCATCACGACGCGGGCCAGGTCGCCGTCGGCGCCGATCGACAGCAGGTTCGGCGGCACCGGCACGGTCTCGCCCCACGTCTGACCCCGCCGAATGGTCATTGGTACATCGTCGCCTCAATGCGAGCGAGCGAGCGCCAGCGAGCGAGTGGCCAGCGACGGCCTGCGTGGCCGGGGAACGCAATGAACGTCATGGTTCGTCGAGGTCCTCATCGAGTTCCACATCGCCACCGCTTGTCACGACGTCGGCGACAACGCCTCGGAACGCCAGCTCGCCGACTTGCCGGGCGTGGGCGCGGGTGTCGGCGTCGGGGGCCACGAGCGCCAGCTGCCGCGCCAGGTCGACGAGCTGCTTCATCGTGCGGACGAAATCGCCTCCGGCCACCTCCTCGCCCGACACGACGTCGGCGAGGCCCTCCCCCGCCACCCAGGCGTACGCCGCGGCGGCGAAGCCGGGATCGGGCGGCCGGTGCTCGGCGAGCCCGGTCGCCCGTTCGTCGACGGCGAGGTCTTCGCTGGTCGCCAGGATCCGCCGCCATCTCGTGCGCACGTCCGCCGACGGAAACCACGGGGGCGGAGCCGGTTCGGGGCTGCGGTGCTCGTACACGAACGTCGACAGCAGCGCGGCGAGGCTCGCCGGCTCGACGTCGTCGAGCAGACGCTGATGAAGGCATTCGGCGACGAGGAGGTCGGACTCGTGGAAGACCCGGGCCAGCACGCCTCCGGCTGGTGTCAGTCGCCACCGGTCGTCGTCGACGTCCACGTAACCCCGCCGCGACAGGACGTCGATCACCCGGTCGAAATCGCGGGCGAGCGAGCGGTTGTGACCCTCGACGCGCCCGCCGAGGTCGGCGAGCTCGCGCTCGAGGCGCTCGGCCTGCCCGGCCGCCCGCATCCGGGCCCGCAGATCAGGGTCCGATTCGACCGGGTGGGGACCGCTCGAGTCCCGCGGTCCGGAGGTCCGGGCCCACGCGTCCAGCTTCGCCCGGCCGAGCGAACGGGCCACCTCACGGCGGTACTCGATGCGGTTCGGGCTGAACGACGACGGGAGCGGGATTCTGCCCACCGGTTGCGGCACGTCGTCGAAGTCGTCGGCCGTGAGCAGGAGCAGCTCCGCCCTTTTGGTCACCGTCGTCAGCCGCAAGCCGCCCTTGCGGTGGGCGCTGGCGACGACCGCCACGGGCCCGCGGTACCGGCCCTTGGCGGCCTGGACGACCTCGCCGGGGCGGAGGCGGGCGATCCCCACGGCGACCTTGTCGTTGCGCCCGCGCCGCCGGGCGCGCATCGACTCGACGGCTCGCCGGTAGTCCCAGATGTCGCCGTACGGGCTCTCAGCCTGCGCGCGGGCCTCGGCGAGGTTGGCCCGCACGCGCTCGAGGCGGGCCTCCAGGCGGACGACGTCACGGTCGGCCTGGTACTGCGCATACGACAGGTTGAGCAGGTGGTGGGCCTGCTCGCTGTCGTACGTGCCGACGAGGTTGGCGGCCATGTTGTACGTGGGGCGGAACGCCGAACGGAGGTGGAACGTCCGGCTGGACGCGAGCGCGGCGACTTGCTCGAAGGGGACGAACGGGCTCCACAGCACGACCGCGTGGCCCTCTTCGTCGATCCCCCGCCGGCCCGCCCGGCCGGTCAGCTGGGTGTACTCGCCCGCCGTCAACGTCTCGTGGCGGTCACCGGTGAACTTGGTCAGCTTCTCGATCACGACCGTCCGCGCCGGCATGTTCACGCCGACGGCCAGCGTCTCGGTGGCGAACACGGCCTTGATCAGGCCCTCGATGAAGCAGGCTTCCACGGCCTCCTTGAACGCCGGGACCATCCCGGCGTGGTGGGCGGCGATGCCGGCTTCGAGCTGGGCGAGGAACTGCCCGTAGCCGAGCACCGCCAGGTCGTCGTCGGCCAGCCCGTCCAACCGGGCGTCGACGAGCTCGCGGATCCGGTCCCGCTCCGGCCCGGTGGTGAGCCGCAGCCCGGCCGACAGGCAGGTGCGGGCGGCCTCGTCGCACTGGTTGCGGCTGAAGATGAACACGATCGCCGGCAACAGCGACCGCTGGTCGAGCAGCTCGACGGTCTCGACCCGTCCCGGCGTGTAGAGCACGCGCCGGCCGCTGCCGCGCACCGGCCGTTCGTGGCGGGACAGGCGCCCGCGGCGCACCGCCGAGGCGTCCAGGCGTGCCGCGTCGGGGTTGGGCCGGCCACCGTCGAACGTCTCGAGGAAGTGGAGCCGATCGTTGGTCCGGTCTCCGACGAGGTAGCGGTCGTGGAGGCGGACGGGACGGCGCAACTCGACGATCGGCGTCGTCGGGCCGCGCACCGTCTGGATCCACGCCGCCAGCTCCCCGGAGTTGCTCACCGTCGCTGAGAGGCACACCAGGCGGATGTGTGCGGGCAGGTGGATGATGACCTCCTCCCACACCGGGCCGCGGTAGGCGTCCTGCAGGTAGTGCACCTCGTCGAGAACGACGAGGCCGAGGCGATCGAGCGCCGGCGACTTGGCATAGATCATGTTGCGCAGGACCTCGGTGGTCATCACGACCACCGGAGCGTCGGCGTCGATGGCGTTGTCGCCGGTGAGCAGGCCGACCTGTCCCGGTCCGTAGAGCTGCCCGAGGTCCCGGTACTTCTGGTTGGAGAGCGCCTTCAGGGGTGCGGTGTAGAACGCCCGCCGGCCGTCCCGCCGGGTGGTCTCGATGCCGTACTCGGCCACGACGGTCTTGCCGCTCCCCGTCGGCGCGGCGACGACGACGTGGTGGCCGGCGTCGAGGGCGTCGAGCGCCTCGACCTGGAAGCGGTCGAAGGCGAACGGGTACGCGGCGACGATCTCGGCCCGGTCGGCGCGCACTGGTTGATTCTCCCAGGATTCAGGAGATCTCTACGGCCGCCTCCCGTTTGATCTTCCTCCGTTGCGCGACCCAGCCGATGAGGACGGCGACGAAGTAGAGGATCAGCATCGGGAGGGCCAGGGCGGCCATCGAGATCGGATCGCCCGACGGAGTGATGATCGCGGCGATCGCGGCGATGGCGACCACCGCGTAGCGCCAGATGCCGAGCAGCATCTGCGGTGTGAGCACCCCGACGAGCTGGAGGAACACGAGCAGCACGGGGAACTCGAGCCCGACCCCGAACGCCGCCACCATCAGGACGACGAGCCGCACGTACTTGCTCACCTGGAAGACCTGGCCGACGTCCGAGCCGCTCCAGGCGATCAGGAACTGCAGCGCCGGCTGCAGCGTGAGGTAAGCGATCACGCCGCCGAGCAGGAACAGCAGGACCGACGACATGATGAACGGGATCGCGTACTTCTTCTCCTTGGCGTGGAGCGCCGGGACGACGAAACGCCAGATCTGCCACATGATCACCGGGAGCGAAAGAATGATCCCGCCGTAGCTGGCGATGCGCAGCCGGGTGGCGAAGCCCTCGATCGGGTCGAGGGTGAACAGCTGCGGATCGCCGCTCTGGTTGGGGATCGCCCCGCAGTACCCGCCCCCCTTGGCCTGGCAGAGGTTCTTGTACGGTCCGATGAGGAAGTCCAGCACCTGGTCGTAGAAGGCGATGATGATGATCGCGAACAGGGTGACGGCGAGGGCACAGCGGATCAAGCGGACCCGCAGCTCCGCCAGGTGCTCCGTCAGCGTCATGACGTCGTCCGGCGTCTTCAGGTGCGGCCGCGCTCGGCGGCGCCGAAGCAGCGGGCTCATGCCGCTGGCCCGGGTGGACCGGCTGAACCCGCCTCGTCGGTCGGTTCGTGCGGAGCGACGTCGCCGCGGAGGGTGCGGGTGATGAGGTCGTCGCTGTCTGCGCCCTCGGTGTGCTCATGGGCGCTGCCCGCGCCCTCGTCGCCGTCGTCGGCGAACAGGTCGTCGATGGCCGCCTGCTCGGGCTCCGCCTCGACCACCGGCTCCGCCGGAGTCGTCGCCGGCGAAGTCGTCGCCGGCGAGGTCGTCGCCCGCGTGGTCGTCGGGCTCTTGGTGGGCTTCTTGCTGTCGCCCGTGAAGTTCGTCGCGTCGCGGAGGGCGTCCGCCGTCCCGCGGAGCTCCTCCATCGGCTCGTCCAGCGCGCTGCGCACCTCGGACTGGAAGCTGTTGGCCATCTTCCGCAGCTCCGAGTACGCCCGGCCCGCTTTGCGCATCGCCTCGGGCAGCTTCTCCGGTCCGAGGATGACGAGCGCCAGCAGGAGGATCACGATGATCTCCGTGCCGGAGAGGTTGAACACGCGGCGCAGTCTACGGTTCGCCGCTCAGCCGATCCGGGCGAGCGCGAGGGCGGGACACATGCTGGGCATTCGGCGCCACCATGCCCCTGGATTGGCCGGCGAGGCCATCATGAGATGGTGCAACAACGGCTGCCGTCGCTGCTCGCGCAACCCATCGCATTCGCCCACCGGGGAGCGCGCGCTCACGCCAGGGAGAACACGCTCGAGGCCTTCGCCCTCGCCCTGCGCCTCGGAGCGACCGGACTGGAGAGCGACGTCTGGCTCACGGCTGACGGAGTTCCCGTCCTCGACCACGACGGCGTCGTGCGCACCAGTCGGGCCGGCCGGCGGCGGCCGCTTTCGTCGTTCCGGCGGGCCCAGCTACCCGAGCACATCCCGGCGATCACCGACCTGTTCGAGCGTTGCGGGACGGGGTATCACCTGTCGCTCGACGTCCAGCACCCCGAGGCCGGCCCGGTGGTCGTCGAGGTGGTGCGCGAGGCGGCCCCTGAACTGCTCCCCCGGCTCTGGCTGTGCCAGAGCAGCCTGGCCGACTCGATCGAGCTCCGAACCGCCGACGCCGACGTCCGGCTCGTCGACTCGACCCGGCTGGAACGCCTCAAGGAGGGTCCCGAGCGACGCGCCGCCACCCTCGCCGCCGAGGGGATCGACGCCGTGAACATGCACCACTCCGACTGGACCGGCGGGCTGACCACGCTGTTCCACCGCTTCGAGCGGGTCACGTTCGGCTGGGACATGCAGTTCGAGCACATCCTCCGCCCGGCGCTACGGATGGGTCTCGACGGCGTCTACAGCGACCACGTCGACGTGATGGTCGACGCCTTCATGGCCGAGCTCGACGGCCCACCGTGACTCAGCCGTTCAGAGCCATTGCCAATGGCTCTCCGGCCAGAAGACGACGAACGCTCTGCCGACGAGGTCGTCCTCGTCGATCGGACCGAGGGCGCGGCTGTCCTGCGAACCGCCCCGATTGTCGCCCATCACGAACACGTGGTCTTCGGGCACTGTCACCGGCGGCGTGTCGCCGCCGCAGTTGCCGGGAGTCACCACCTCGGGGTCGAGGTACGGCTCCTCGAGCGGCTTCCCGTCGATCGTCACCTGGCAGCTGCGGACCTCGATCGTCTCGCCCGGCAGGGCGATCACCCGCTTGATCAGGTCACGGTCGGACGCCCCGCTGTCCTGGTGGAGCACGACGACGTCACCGCGGTTCGGGTCGTGGAGCCGGTAGGACAGCTTGTTCACGAACACGCGATCGTCGTCGTGGAGGGTCGAGTACATCGAGGTGCCGTCGACGACGAAGTGGGCGAGCACGAACGTGCGGACCAGGAACGCCACGAGCAGGGCGACGACGATGACGACGGCCCAGTCGAAGAGGGCGCGATGACGCCGTCTCGGAGTCTCCTCGGTGTCCTCGCCCTCGTCGTCGACGACCTCGCCGTCGACGATCTCACCGTCGGACACGTCCCGCACCTCCACCGATCCGTCGTCGAGCACCTCGGCGTCGACGATCTCGCCGTCGCCGTCTCCGCCTGAGCGCCCGTTCAACAACGGGTCGATCGATTCCCGGCTCACAGTGAATCGATCAACTTCTCGACCCGCTCGTCGCGGCTCTTGAACGGGTCCTTGCACAGCACCGTCCGCTGCGCCTGATCATTGAGCTTGAGGTGCACCCAGTCGACCGTGTAGTCGCGCTTGCGCTCCTTCGCCCGCCGCACGAACTCACCGCGCAACCGGGCCCGTGTGCTCTGCGGCGGGACGTCGGTGGCGGTATCGATGTCGGCGTCGGTGCACAGCCGTTCCACCATGCCGGCATCCTGCATCTTGTAGAAGGGGCTGCGGCCCCGTGACACGTCGTGGTACTGCAGGTCGAGGAGCTGCACGCGGGGGTGGCCGAACGCCAGGCGGTGCCGGTCGCGGAACGCCTCGAGCAGCTTGAACTTGATGACCCAGTCGACTTCCCGATCGAGCTTGAGCGGATCGTTCTCGATCGTGGAAACGCAGTGCTCCCACATCTCCAGCGCCCGGTGCTCGAGCGGGGGGAAGCCCTTGGTGTCGGAGTAGCGCAGCGCCCGGTCGAGGTACTCGCGCTGGATGTCGAGGGCGCTGACCTCCCGTCCGTTGCCGAGGCGCACGTTGCGGCGGCACGTCGGGTCGTGGCTGATCTCCCGGATCGCCCGGATCGGGTTCTCCAACGTCATGTCCCGCAGCACCACGCTGCGGTCCTCGAGCATCCGCAGCATGCACGCGGCGGCCCCGACCTTGACGAAGGTCGTGTACTCGCTCATGTTCGAGTCGCCGACGATGACGTGGAGGCGGCGGAAGCGCTCGGCGTCGGCGTGCGGCTCGTCGCGGGTGTTGATGATCGGGCGGCTACGGGTGGTGGCCGAGCTGACGCCCTCCCAGATGTGCTCGGCCCGCTGGGCGATCGAGTAGGTGGCGCCCCGGGCGGTGTGTAGGACCTTCCCGGCCCCGGCGTAGATCTGGCGGCTGACGAGGAACGGGATCAGCACCTCGGCGTAGTGGCCGAGGTCGTCGTGCCGGCTGGTCAGGTAGTTCTCGTGGCAGCCGTAGCTGTTCCCCGCCGAGTCGGTGTTGTTCTTGAACAGGTAGATCGTGCCGCGGATCGACTCCTCGGCCAGGCGCTGCTCGGCCGACTCGACGAGGCTCTCGAGGATCCGCTCTCCGGCCTTGTCGTGGACGACGAGCTCGTACAGGGAGTCGCACTCCGGCGTGGCGTACTCGGGGTGGGACCCGACGTCGAGGTACAGGCGGGCGCCGTTCTGGAGGAACACGTTGGAGCTGCGGCCCCAGCTGACGACCCGGCGGAACAGGTAGCGGGCGACCTCGTCCGGACTGAGCCGGCGCTGCCCCCGCAGCGTGCAGGTCACGCCGTACTCGTTCTCGAGCCCGTAGATCCTGCGCTCCACGGCGCCAAGCTATCTGTGCAAGAGCCCCTCGTCGCTGCACTTCCGTCCCGCTCCCCCATCTGGGCGGGAATCGTCTCATCCGGCGTTCTGGGCGGGAGTCGTCGCGGCAGTCGCGACAGATCCCGCCCAGATCCCGGTCACTCCTTGGCGGCGAGCTCCGCCTGGTGTTTGGCCACCATCTCCTCGACCGCCTTCATGTTCCGTTCGGCGAGCCGCTCCCGACCGGCCCGGGCCCGCTCCTTGGCATCCCGGGTCGCCGCGGCGTGGCCCTGGAACTCCGGGAACACCCGCTGGGCGATGAGCTCGAAGCTGCGGCGGGTCGCCTCCGGGTTGGCCCACTCGTGGGCGAGGCACAGGTAGGCGCCGAACCCGCCGGACTGCTTCTCCAGCCGCTCGATCTGCTCGCACGCCATGTCCGGCGTCCCGATCGAGCCGAGGCCGGAACTGTTGACGAACTCGATCATCTCCTTCGCCGCGTCGGCGCTGCCGACGTCCATCTGCGGGAACGCGGCGGTGTGCTGGAAGTAGTCGAACCACTGCCGGATGCCGTACTCGACGTCCCGCTCCGCCTGTTCCCGTGTCTCGGCGATGTGCATCAGCCCGACGAGGCGCCACTGCGACCGGTCGGCGACGGTGCCGAACGTCTGGGCCCGCTCCTCCATCACGTCCCAGTGCAGGCCGAGCACGTCGAACCCGACCGCCTGGGTGGCGCCGATGGAGAGCAACCCGATCCCGTACCGACCGGCGAGACGCGGGCCGGATGGCGAGGCGACCGCCGGGACGGCGATCGGGAACAGTGGGTCGGAGTACGGGCGCAGGTGGAGGCGGGCATCGGTGAGGTTCCACGCCTTGGTCTCGCTCGACACCGGCTCATCCGACGTGAGCAGACGCATGATCACGTCGACGCCCTCCTCGAGGAGGGGTCGGGTCTCGGTCGGATCGAGGCCGAGCATGATCGCGTCGGTGGGCAGCGAGCCGGGGCCGAGCCCGAGCATGAACCGACCCCGGGTGAGGTGGTCGAGCAGCACCGCCCGTTCGGCGACCATGTACGGGTTGTGGTAGGCGACGCTGATCACGCCCGTACCCAGCTTGATGTGCCGGGTCCGTTCCGCGGCCACGCCGATGAAGATCTCCGGTGAGGCGATCAGCTCGGTGCCGGCCGAGTGGTGCTCGCCGATCCAGGCCTCGTCCCACCCCAGCCGGTCGAGGTGCTGGATCAGCTCGAGGTCCCGCTCGAGAGCCAGCGTCGGGTTCTCCCCCGCCTGGTGGAACGGGGCCATGAAGATGCCAAAGCGCAGACGGTCGGTCATGCCCCGCATTCTTGCCGGGTTCACGGCGGCCCGTAGCCGCCACCGCCCGGCGTCTCCACGACGAGCACGTCACCGGACCCGACGTCGACCGAGTCGGCGCCGGCCATTTCGACGACGCCGCCGCCGGCCCGCTCCACGAAGTGCCGGCCGAGGGCGCCGGGCGATCCGCCCGCCATGGCGTAGGGGGCGACCCGACGATGACCGGCGAGCGTGCTCACCGTCATCGGCTCGAGGAAACGGATGCGCCGGACCGCGCCGTCTCCCCCGCGCCACCGCCCGTCGCCGCCGCTCCCCCGGCGCACGGAGTGCTCCTCGACGATCACGGGGAAGCGCCACTCGAGCACCTCCGGGTCGGTCAACCGGGCGTTGGTCATGTGCGTCTGCACCGCCGACGCACCGGCGAACCCGTCGCCCGCCCCCGAGCCCGACGCCACCGTCTCGTAGTACTGGTGACGGTCGTTGCCGAACGTGATGTTGTTCATCGTGCCCGAGCCCTCGGCCTGGACGGCGAGGGCGGCGTACAGCGCGCCGGTGATCGCCTGTGACGTCTCGACGTTGCCGGCCACCACGGCGGCCGGGTACACGGGCGCGAGCATCGAACCCTCCGGGATGACGAGACGCAGCGGGCGCAGGCACCCGTCGTTCAGCGGGATGTCCGCGGCGACGAGCGTCCGGAAGACGTACAGCACCGCGGCCGTGACGACCGACGAGGGGGCGTTGAAGTTCGTCGGGAGCTGCGGCGAGGTGCCGGTGAAGTCGATCGTCGCCGATCGCCGGTCGCGGTCGACGGTGACCCGTACGGCGATCACCGCGCCGGAGTCGGTCTCGTACTCGTAGGCGCCGTCGTCGAGCGCGTCGATGACCCGGCGCACGGACTCCTCGGCGTTGTCCTGCACGTGCCCCATGTACGCCAGCACGACGTCGAGCCCGAAGTGTTCGATCAGCTTGCCGAGCTCCTCGACCCCTTTGGAGTTCGCCGCGACCTGCGCCCGCAGGTCACCGAGGTTTGTCTCCGGCGCGCGGGACGGGTACCGCGCTTCCGTCAACAGGCGCCGCGTCTCGTCGTCCTGGAAGCGACCTTGGGAGACGAGCAGCCAGTTGTCGAACAGCACGCCCTCTTCGTGGACGTCGCGGCTGCTTGCCGGCATCGAGCCGGGCGTGATGCCACCGACCTCGGCGTGGTGGCCCCGCGACGCGACGAAGAACAGGATCCGGTCCCCCTCGGGGCCGAACACCGGCGTGACCACGGTGAGGTCGGGCAGGTGGGTGCCGCCGTGGTACGGGTCGTTCACCGCGTACACGTCGCCGGGTCGGATCTCGTCGCCGCGGCGACGCACGACCTCCTTCACGCTCGTGCCCATCGATCCGAGGTGGACCGGCATGTGGGGCGCGTTGGCGATGAGGTTGCCGCCGGGGTCGAACAGGGCGCACGAGAAGTCGAGCCGCTCGCGGATGTTGACCGATTGCGCCGTCGACTCCAGCGCCGCGCCCATCTGCTCGGCGACGGACATGAACAGGTTGTTGAAGATCTCCAGCATCACCGGGTCGGCCGCTGTGCCGACGTCCGCCTCGTCGGCGGCCCGTACCCGCTCGACGAGCAGGTGCCCGCTCGCGGTCATCACCGCCTGCCACCCGTCGTCGACAACGGTGGTCGCGTTGGCCTCGGCGATGATCGCCGGGCCGTTCACCGTCGCCCCCGCCGGCATCCGCTCGCGCTCGTACAGCGGCGCCGACCGCCACTCCCCCGACCACAGCGACACGGACTCCGGCTCGGGCGGCGCCGGACCGTCGGCGGCGGCGGTAGTGAGGTCCACCTGTTCCGTGAGTCCGGTCGCCTCGACCGACACCGCCTCGACGATCAACGGCCGGTCGAGGGTGAATGAGTAGGTCCGCCGGTAGACGGACTCGAACGCGCCGACCATCGCGTCGGCCTCGTCGAGGTCGACTGCCAACGCGGTATCGGTGCCGTCGTAGCGCAGGTGCACCCGCGCCGCGACCCGAACCAGCTCGTCAGGGACGCCTTCGGCCGCGAGCGCCGCTCGGGTGACCGCGGTCAGTTCGGCGGCCGTCTCATCGACCCGCGCCAGGGTCGCCGGGTCGAGCGGCGCCTCGATCGACTGCTCGCGCATGACTGTCGTGTCGGCGAGGCCGATGCCGAGCGCCGACAGCACACCGGCCATCGGCGGGACGATCACCGTGCGGATGCCCAGCGAGTCGGCGACCGCGCAGGCATGCTGCCCACCGGCGCCGCCGAACGTGGTGAGCGCGTAGCCGGTGACGTCGTGGCCCTTCTCGACCGAGATCCGCTTCACCGCGTTCGCCATGTTGGCGACGGCGATCTGGAGGTAGCCCTCGGCGACCTGCTCGGGCATGCGGTCGTCGCCGGTGCGGCCCCGCACCTCCCCGGCGAGCTCGGTGAAACGCTGACGCACGATCTCGGTGTCGATCGGCTCGTCACCGCCCGGCCCGAAGACCCGCGGGAAGTGGTCGGGCTGGATGCGACCGAGCATGACGTTGGCGTCGGTGACGGTCA